>DASWBP010000385.1:0-8675 GCA_036390555.1 Burkholderiales bacterium
TCGTTCTTCTCCACCTCGATCAGCCGCAGACCTTGCTTGTGGTACTTGTTCAGCAGGCCCTTGACGATCGAGGACTTGCCGGTGCCGCGCGCGCCCGTGAGCAGCACATTGTTGGCGGGCTTGCCCTCGAGGAACTGCCGCGTGTTCTGCTCGACCTTCTCGATCTGCGGGCCGATGCCCTGCAGGTCCGACAAACGCATGCGGTGCACGTGGCGCACGGGCTGCAGCCAGCCGCGCGCGTTCAAGCCTGCGGTCTTGCGCCAGCGAAAGGCAATGCTTGCGCCCCAGTCCGTGGCCGGCGGCGCGGGCGGCAGCAACTGCTCGAGCCGCTCGAGCAGGTGTTTCAGGTCCTCGCTCACGATCGGTATTCCGCGTTGATCTTCACGTAGTCGAACGACAGGTCGCAGGTCCAGACCGTCGCCGCGGCCTTGCCGCGATTGAGCAGCGCGCGTACCGTGAACTCGGGCTTCTTCATCGCCGCCACGCCCTGCTCCTCGCGATAGGACGGATGCCGGCCGCCGCCCTTCGCCACCAGGACCTCGTCCAGATAGAGGTCCACCTTTGACGCGTCCAACCCGTTGATGCCGGCGTTGCCGATGGCCGCCAGAATGCGTCCGAGGTTCGGGTCGCCCGCGAAGAACGCGGTCTTGACCAGCGGCGAGTGCGCGATCGCGTAGGCCGCCTTGCGGCATTCCGCCTCGCTGCGGCCGCGCTCCACGCGCACGGTAACGAACCTGGTGGCGCCCTCCCCGTCACGCACGATCGCTTGGGCGAGTTGCCGCGCGACGTCCGCAATGGCGGCGCCCAGCGCCTTCAGGTCCGCCGCCGACTTCGCGGCCGGACCCCTGCCGCTCGCGACGCACACGAAGGAGTCGTTCGTCGACGTATCACCATCCACGGTGATGGCGTTGAACGACGCATCTGCGGCGCGCCGCGTCAGGCGTTGCAGGTCCGCGCGCGACACTTTCGCGTCGGTGGCGACGAAGCCGAGCATCGTCGCCATGTCGGGACGGATCATGCCAGCGCCTTTGGCGATTCCCGTCACCGTTGCGACGCCAGCGCCGAGCTTCACCCGCGCGGATGCCGCCTTTGGGACGGTATCCGTCGTCATGATGGCCTCGGCTGCGGACAGCCAGTTGTTTCCGCGCAAGTCGCGAATCGCAAGCGGCAGCCCGCTCACGATGCGCTCCAGCGGCAGCGGCTCCATGATCACGCCGGTGGAGAACGGCAGGACCTGCCCGGCCGTGCAGCCCAACTGGCGGGCCACCGCGCCGCACACTTCGAGCGCCCTCTTCAGGCCGTCAGCGCCGGTCCCCGCGTTGGCGTTGCCGGTGTTCACTACCAGCGCGCGCACAGGCTGGCGCAGGTGCTTCTTCGCCAGCACCACCGGCGCGGCGCAAAAGCGGTTCCTGGTGAACACGCCCGCGACCGTGGCGCCGGGCGCGAGCCGCATGACCAGCAGATCCTTGCGGTTGGCCTTGCGCACACCGGCCATCGCGATCCCCAACTCGACCCCGCTCACGGGATACAGCGACTCCGCCACGGGAGCGCGCAGGTTTACCGCCATCGCCTCAACTCAACTTGCCGTGGCAATGCTTGTATTTCCTGCCCGACCCGCAGGGGCAGGGGTCGTTGCGGCCGACCTTCTGGCCGTGGCGCACCGTCGGCTGTGCCTTGCGCTCCTCGGCGCCTTCTGCGAGCGCGGTGTCGTAATCCGAATGCTGCAGGCGAACGTTCTCGACGTGCGGGGCCACGTCGGCCTTGGGCACTTCCTCGCTCGCGCGGATCTCGACCGCCACCAGCGTGCGTGTCACTTCGAGCTTGACCGACTCCAGCATCGCGCCGAACAGCTCGAAAGCCTCGCGCTTGTATTCCTGCTTCGGGTTCTTCTGCGCGTAGCCGCGCAGGTGGATGCCCTGGCGCAGGTGGTCCAGCGCCGCCAGGTGCTCGCGCCAATGCGAGTCGAGGATCTGCAGCATCATGTAGCGCTCGTACTGGCGGAACTGGTCCTCGGCGCCGGGAGGGATCTTCGCGCGGTAGGCCTCGCCCGCCCTGGCGACGATACGCTCGAGCAGCGCCTCATCGCCCAGATCCGGCTCCTGCTGCAGCCACTGGCCGACCGGCAGCGCAAGGTTGAGCTCTGACTTCAGTGCGCCCTCGAGCCCCTTCACGTCCCACTGCTCCTCGACGCTTTCCGCCGGCACGTAGGTACGGAACAGGTCGGCAAGTACCCCGGCCCTCAGGTCGCTGATGCGCGCCGAGACGTCCTGCGACTCCAGCAGCTCGTTCCTGAGCGCGTAGATCGTCTTGCGCTGGTCGTTGGCGACGTCGTCGTACTCCAGCAGCTGCTTGCGGATGTCGAAGTTGCGCGCTTCGACCTTGCGCTGCGCGCTCTCGATCGAGCGCGTGACCATGGCGTGCTCGATCGCCTCGCCCTCCGGCATGCGCAGCATCACCATGATCTTGTTGATGCGCTCGCCGGCGAAGATCCTGAGCAGCGGGTCCTCCAGCGCCAGGTAGAAGCGCGAGCTCCCCGGGTCGCCCTGGCGCCCGGAGCGGCCGCGCAGCTGGTTGTCCACGCGCCGCGACTCGTGCCGCTCCGTGCCGATGATGTGCAGTCCGCCTTCCTTGATGACGTGGTCGTGCAGCTGCTGCCACTCGCTGCGCAGCTTCTCGACGCGCGCCCGCTTCTCCTCGGGCGCGATCTTGTCGTCAGCCTCGATCGGCTCGCACTGCTTCTCGACGTTGCCGCCCAGGACGATATCGGTGCCGCGGCCCGCCATGTTGGTGGCGATGGTGACCATCTTCGGCCGGCCCGCCTGCGCCACGATCTCCGCCTCGCGCGCGTGCTGCTTGGCGTTGAGCACCTGGTGCGGCAGCTTCTCCTTGGTGAGCAGGGAGGAGAGCAGCTCGGAGGCCTCGATGGAGGTGGTGCCCACCAGCACTGGCTGCCCGCGCGTGTAGCAGTCCTTGACGTCTTCGATGATCGCCTTGTGCTTCTCCTTGGCCGTGCGGTAGACGAGGTCCAGCCGGTCGTCGCGGATCATCGGCATGTGCGTCGGGATCACCACGGTCTCCAGGCCGTAGATCTCCTGGAACTCGTAGGCCTCGGTGTCCGCGGTGCCGGTCATGCCCGCGAGCTTGCGGTACATGCGGAAATAGTTCTGGAAGGTGATCGAGGCGAGCGTCTGGTTCTCGTTCTGGATCTGCACCTTCTCCTTCGCTTCGACCGCCTGGTGCAGTCCGTCGGACCAGCGACGCCCGTGCATCAGGCGCCCGGTGAACTCATCGACGATGATCACCTCGCCGTCCTGCACCACGTAGTGCTGGTCGCGGTGAAACAGGTAGTGCGCGCGCAGCGCCGCATACAGGTGGTGCACCAGGTTGACATAGGCCGGCTCGTAAAGGCTTGCCCCCTGCGGCAGCAGGCCGACGCGCGCCAGCACCTCCTCGGCGCGCGCATGGCCCGCCTCGGAAAGCATGATCTGGTGGTTCTTCTCGTCCACCCAGAAATCGCCCTCGCCCTTCTCCTCCTTCTGGCGCGAGAGCAGCGGCGCCACTTCGTTCATGCGCGCGTAGATCTCGGTGCGGTCCTCGGCCTGGCCCGAGATGATGAGCGGCGTGCGAGCTTCGTCGATCAGGATCGAGTCCACCTCGTCGACGATTGCGAATCGCAGGCTGCGCTGGAAACGCTCTTCCGTGCGCATCGCCATGTTGTCGCGCAGGTAGTCGAAGCCGAACTCGTTGTTCGTGCCGTAGGTGATGTCGGCGGCGTAGGCCGCGCGCTTCTCCTCGGGTTCCATTTGCGGGACGTTGACGCCGACCGTGAGGCCGAGGAAGCCGTAGATCTTGCCCATCCAGTCGGCGTCGCGCCGGGCGAGGTAGTCGTTCACCGTCACGATGTGCACGCCGCGGCCGGCGAGCGCATTGAGATAGGCGGGCAGCGTCGCGACCAGCGTCTTGCCCTCTCCCGTGCGCATCTCGGCGATCTTGCCGTCGTGCAGGACCATGCCGCCGATCAGCTGCACGTCGAAGTGGCGCATCCTTAGCGTGCGCTTGCCCGCCTCGCGCACCACCGCAAAGGCCTCCGGCAGCAGTTCCTCCAGGCCGGCGCGCTCGGCCGTGTCCTTCTGCTCATCGGGCGCGGCCGAGACGCGCGCCGCAAGGCGCTGCTTGAACTCGGCCGTCTTCGCTCGCAGCGCCTCGTCGGAAAGCGCGGCGACGCCGGCCTCCAGTGCATTGATGGCGGCGACCGAGCGCGAGTACTGCTTGAGCAAGCGCTCGTTGCGGCTGCCGAAGATCTTGGTAAGGACGTTGGCCATCATGGAACGCGCCGCCGCAGCGGCGAACGCACGGACAATCCTTCTAAACTCAAAATTTTAGCACCCCGGAGCGCCGCCCCGGGTCCCGCGCGCGGCTAGCGGCCTGCGCGGGCGGTCTGCTGCGAGGCCTGCGAGGCGAGCACGAAGCGGGCGGGGTTCTGCGCCGCGCCCTTGAAACGCACTTCGAAATGCAGGTGGGGGCCGGTCGAGCGGCCGGTCGAGCCGACATCCGCGATCCTGCGGCCGCGCTGCACGATGTCGCCCTCCTTCACGTGGAGCTTCGAGGCGTGCGCGTAGCGGGTCACGAGGTCGTTGCCATGGTCGATGTCGACCATGTTGCCGTACTGCGGGTGGACACCCGCGAAGATCACCACGCCGCCCGCCGCGGCAACGATCGGCGAACCCAACTCGGCGAGGAAATCGATGCCTTCGTGCATTGCATGCTGCCCGGTGAACGGGTCGATGCGCATGCCGAAGCCCGAGGCGTTGAATGGCGCGCTCACCGGCAGCATGGTGGGCAGGAGCTTCTTCTTGACCGCCTGCTCGAACAGCTGTGCTTCCAGCACGCCCAGCATGTCGGTGCGGTTCTCCATGTTGCGCGACATCACCGAGAGCTTCTCGCCGAACTCGGCGAGCGACAGATTCTGCGGCGGCAAGGCCGTGGCCTGCGCGCCCCCGATGCCCGGCGCCTCGCTGAAGCGGAACTCCTGCGGGCGGATTCCTGCGAGGCTGGTCAGGCGCTCTCCCAACGCGTCCAGGCGTGCGAGCTGCGCCTGCATCTCGCCCAACTTCACCGCCATGGCATTGAGGTTTTGCTGCACGAACTGGCGCGCGCGCTCGGCCTCCCCCTGCTGGGCCGACAGCACCAACTGCTGCACCACCGGGATCTTGACGTCAGTCGCGAAGCGGATGGTGAGCCAGTACAGGACCGCGGTCATGCCGAGCAGCAGCAGGAGCGCGAGCATCATCGACGCCACCAGATGGCGCGCGGAGAGATTCAGCGTCCTGGCCTTGGCCAGGCGGCCCGGGATGACGATAATCTGCACCTAGTACCCCAGTTTCCTCTCTTGTCCCGATCGGCCCGTGCAACCACCGAAGATCGATCGCTACTTGTCCGCTGACGACCGTCTGCGACCCATTGTTGCCAAGGCGCAGGAGATCGCCGCACTGTCCCGACTCTGCTCCGATTTCCTCCCAGCCGGCCTCGCCAACCAAATCCAGGCCGCCAATGTACGGGATGGCGAACTCATACTCCTGGCAGCCAACCCGGCGGCGGCGGCGAAGCTCAAAATGCTCGCCGACAGCCTGCGTAAGTTCTTGTTACAACAGGGTTCGAAGGTTAGTTCAGTTTCCGTGAGGGTGCAACCGAATAGGTCACAGAACGCTCCCCAGGGACACCCCAAGACCAGCGAGCTCAGCGCGGCCGGAATCGCTGAATTATCAGCACTTTACGAGCGACTCGCAGAGGATTCGCCTACCCGGAAGGCGCTGGCGGTGCTGCTGGGGCATCAAGGTGTCAGACCATCACCAACAAGCGCTCGCCAAAAAACAACAGCAGGATCAGCACAAAGAGGAAAAGGGCGTACTTGAAGACTTGCCACGCATGGAGGAGGTACTTGCGCTGGCCGGTCACCACGTACGCCATCACGAATACGCCGAGCGCCACGGCGACCAGCAGGCCGAGGATGCGGACGAGCAGCACCGGGGGTAGAGACTAGGCGGGCTGACGCACCAGGCCGGCGACGCCGGCGGGCGCCTCTTCGGCGCGCTCGAAGGTCGCCATTTCCCAGCTGGACGCATCGGCGACCAACGCGCGCAGGAGCTTGTTGTTGAGCGCGTGGCCGGACTTGTGCGCGGTAAACGCCCCCAGCAGCGGCCGGCCGAGCAGGTACAGGTCGCCGATGGCATCGAGCACCTTGTGGCGAATGAACTCATCGGCGAAGCGCAGGCCCTCGGCGTTGAGCAGGCGGTACTCGTCGAGCACCAGCGCATTGTCCAGCCCGCCGCCCAGCGCAAGGCCGTCCTCGCGCAGGCGCTCCACCTCGTGCATGAAGCCGAAAGTGCGGGCGCGCGCGATTTCCTTCAGGTAGGAGGTCTCGGCGAAGTCCACCGTGACGGACTGGCTGGTCTTCTCGATCACCGGGTGGTTGAAGACGATGGAGAACGACAACCGCAGTCCCTCGTACGGCTCGAGACGCGCCCACTTGTCGCCCTCGCGCACCTCGACGGGATGCTTGACGCGCAGGAACCGCTTGGGCACCGCCTGTTCCTCGAGGCCCGCCTGCTGCACGAGCAGCACGAAGGGCGCGGCGCTGCCGTCCATGATGGGCACTTCCGGCCCGTCGATGTCGATGTAGGCGTTGTCCACGCCCATGCCCGCGAGCGCGGACATCAAGTGCTCGACGGTATAGACCTTCGCGCCCTGGTGCACGAGGCACGACGACAGGCGCGTCTCGCCCACCAGGTCGGCGCGAGCGGGGATGTCCACCGGCGACGCGAGGTCCACGCGGCGGAACACGATGCCCGTGTCGGGCTGCGCCGGCCGCAGGACGAGGTTCACCATTTCACCGGTGTGCAGCCCGACGCCGCGCGCGCGGATGACGGACTTGAGGGTGCGTTGCTTGAGCATGCCTAACTTCTTGAGCGCAGAGCGAATTCTAGCAGAGCACGGCGGCGGAGCGCCTCCGGCAAGGAGGTGGGAAGCGCTCCGCCGCGTCTCTTGCGAGGCCGGCTAGTCGGCCTGCTTGCGCAGGAACGCCGGGATGTCGTACTTGTCGACGCCGCTTTGCTGCAAGGCTTCCACCGTGGAGGCGCGGTTGCGCCGAATCACCGCGGGCACGGAATCGAGCTGGTTGTAGTCCACGGCGCCATTGGCGACCAGCGGCTGGTTGTCGGTGCCCGTCTTCTGCGACACCACCAGCTGCGGCTTGGGCTGGCGCGCGGCGATGGGCGCGCCGAGTCCGGTCGCCACTACGGTGACGCGCAGATCCTCGCCCAGCGCGTCGTCGTAGACGCCGCCATAGATGATCGTGGCGTCCTCCGCGGCGAACGCGCGCACGGTGTTCATCACCTCCTTGGTTTCGCGCAGCTTGAGGCTCGTGCGCGAGGCGCTGATGTTGACCAGCACGCCACGCGCGCCTGCGAGGTTCACGCCTTCCAGCAGCGGGCAGGCGACCGCCTGCTCGGCCGCGATGCGCGCGCGGTCGATGCCGTTGGCGGCGGCCGAGCCCATCATCGCCATGCCCTGCTCGGACATCACGGTGCGCACGTCCTGGAAGTCGACGTTCACCAGGCCCGGCTGGTTGATGATCTCGGCGATGCCCGCGACCGCGCTGTTGAGCACGTCGTCGGCCGCCTTGAACGCCTCCTCCTGCGTGACGTCCTCGCCGAGCACCTCCTCCAGCTTGTCATTGAGGATGACGATGAGCGAATCGACGTGCGGCGAGAGTTCGGAAATGCCCTGCTCGGCAATCTTCATGCGCTTGGAGCCCTCGAACGAGAACGGCTTGGTGACCACGGCCACCGTAAGGATGCCGAGCGAGCGCGCCACCTCGGCAATCACCGGCCCGGCACCCGTGCCGGTGCCGCCGCCCATGCCCGCGGTGATGAACACCATGTGCGCCCCGGCGACCATTTCTTCGATGCGTTCGCGGTCGGCGAGCGCCACCGCGCGCGCCTCCTCGGGCTTCGCGCCCGCGCCCAGGCCGCTCGAGCCGAGCTGGATCTGGTTGCGCGACTTGTTGCGCGAGAGCACCTGCGCGTCGGTGTTGACGGCGATGAACTCCACGCCCTCGACGCCCTGCTCGATCATGTGGTTCACGGCGTTGCCGCCGGCCCCACCCACGCCGATCACCTTGATGACCGGTCCCGCTGCCTGACTATCCACGATTTCGAACATGCGTTTCCTCCTTGCCGTTGAAGAACAACAACGCGCTGCAGTTCGGCACTCCGCGCCGCGCTGCACCGCCCAACTTTGGGGAAGAGTTCCCCATCAAAAATTCCTCTGGAACCACTCGCGCATGCGGCCGAACACCGCGCGCACCGATCCATCCTGGCGCGCGAGGTGTCCCTGGCGCACCTGCTGCACGCCCTCGAGCAGCAGTCCCACGGCCGTCGCGTAGCGCGGATTGCGCACCACGTCGGCGAGCCCGCCGGCGTAGCGCGGCAGCCCCACGCGCACTGGCATGTGGAAGATCTCTTCGCCCAGCTCGACCATGCCCTGCATCACCGAGCTGCCGCCGGTGAGCACGACGCCCGAGGACAGCAGCTCCTCGAAGCCCGACTCGCGCAGCACCTGCTGCACGAGCGAGAACAGCTCCTCGACGCGCGGCTCGATCACCTCGGCGAGCGTCT
>DASWBP010000386.1:0-11111 GCA_036390555.1 Burkholderiales bacterium
CGAGCTTGAGGCGCAAGTCCTCGGCCTCGCGCCGCGCGCGCTCCGCCGCCTCGAAGCGGGCGCGCTCCGCGGCTTCCGCCTTCTCGCGCAGCTCGCGTGCCGCGCGGTCCTTCGCCTCCCGCGCCTCGCGTTCGGCGCGCTCCCTGGCCGTGCGCTCGGCCTCCTCGGCGCGGCGCTTCTCCTCCAGCCGCGCGCGCGCCTCTGCCGCGGCCCGCTCCCGCGCCTCGGCTTCCTCGCGCTGCCTCGCCTCCAGCGCCGCGCGCGCCTTGGCTTCGGCTTCCGCGCGCGCGCGCGCCTGGATCTCGGCGGTGGTGGTGCCTTCGGCAGCGGCCTGCATCTTGAGCTCGCGCTCCGCCTTGGCGCGCGCCTCCGCCTCCTGCCGCTCCTTCATCGCTGCGTCGGTCTGCGCCTTGGCTTCGGCCTCGGCCCGCGCTTTCGCCTCGCGCTCGGCGCGCGCTCGCGCTTCCGCCTCCAGGCGTGCTGCCGCCATCGGGTCCGAGGGCGGCGCCACGGGCCGCGACGGCGGCGCGGCGGGTCTGGACGGCGGTGCTGCAGGCTTTTCGAGCTTGGGCGGCGCGCTGAAGATCTGCGTGAAGTCCAGGTCGTGGCCGGCGGTGACGTCCGGCGACTTGGAGACGGGCTTGGATTGCGGCGTGCTGGCCGAGGGCCGCGGCGCGTTGGCCGCGCCGCGCTGCAGGGTGCCGGGCGAGACCTCGCGGATGAACCCGTCCTGGTCCATCTTCCGGATCAGCGCGAAGAACTTGTCGTCCGGCGCGCGATCGAACTTGGCGCTCAGGTCCTTGAGATTGATCTTGCCATCGATCGCGGAGAGGATCGCGCGGTCGCCGCGCGACAGGTGGCTCGTCTTCCCGGAGGCCTCCTGGACTCCCTTGCCAGTCTTGGAATAGATCGAGCTCGGATTCATGCCATCAGGCTGCGGAAACAGCGCCGTATTCTATAAGCAGACGCCGGGATAAGCACGGGCAAAGGCCCTGCCCCTGACAAGTTCCGCGCATCCGCGGCGCGCTACGCGGCGCCGTAGCCGCCGCCGCCGGGCGTCTCGACGACGAACACGTCGCCCGCGCCCATCTCGGTGCGGTCGGTGGGCCCGAGCTCGACGCGGCTGCCGTCGGAGCGCACGACATAGTTCCGGCCCGGGGCGCCGGAGGCGCCGCCCGCCATGCCGTGCGGCGGCACGCGGCGGTGGTTGGAGAGGATCGCTGCGGTCATCGGCTCGAGGAACCGCACGCGCCGCACCGCGCCGTGGCCGCCGCGGTGGCGCCCGGCGCCGCCCGAGCCGCGCCGGATCTCGAAGCTTTCCAGCAGGACAGGAAAGCGCCACTCGAGCACTTCGGGATCGGTGAGGCGCGAGTTGGTCATGTGCGTCTGCACGACGTCGGTGCCATCGTAGCCGGGCCCGGCGCCCGAGCCGCCGGCGATCGTCTCGTAGTACTGGTAGCGGTCGTTGCCGAAGGTAAAGTTGTTCATCGTACCCTGCGAGGCGGCGAGCACGCCGAGCGCCCCGTAGAGCGCGTCCGTGACGCACTGCGAGGTCTCGACGTTGCCGGCCACCACCGCCGCCGGAAAGCGCGGATTGAGCATCGAGCGCTCGGGGATCACCACCTCGAGCGGCTTGAGGCAGCCGGCATTGAGCGGGATCTCGTCGTCCACCAGCGTGCGGAACACGTAGAGCACCGCCGCCATGCTGACCGCCGAGGGCGCGTTGAAGTTGCTCGGCAGCTGCGCCGAGGTGCCGGTGAAGTCGATCCTCGCGCTGCGCCGGTCCGCGCCGATGGCGATCTTCACGCGGATCCGCGCGCCGTTGTCCAGCGGCAGCTCGAATTCGCCGTCCTTCAGCACGCCGATCACGCGGCGCACCGACTCCTCGGCATTGTCCTGCACGTGCCGCATGTAGGCGCGCACCACGTCCAGCCCGAAGTGCGCCACCATCTCGCGCAGCGCCTGCACGCCCTTCTCGTTCGCGGCGATCTGCGCCTGCAGGTCGGCGAGGTTCTGCTGGACGTTGCGCACCGGGTACCTGCCCGAGGAAAGCAGCGCCACCGTCTCCTTTTCGCGGAAGCGGCCCTCCTCGACGAGCAGGAAGTTGTCGATGAGCACGCCCTCCTCCTCCACGGTCTTCGAGTCGGGAGGCATCGAGCCCGGCGTGATGCCGCCGATGTCGGCATGGTGGCCGCGCGAGCCCACGTAGAAGAGGATTTCCTTGCCCGCCTCGTCGAACACCGGCGTGATCACCGTGACGTCGGGCAGGTGCGTGCCACCGTTGTAGGGCGCGTTCAGCACGTAGACGTTGCCGGGCTTCATCCTGCCGGCGTTCTCCCGGATCACCGTCTTGATGGACTCGCCCATCGAGCCCAGGTGCACCGGCATGTGCGGCGCATTGGCGATCAGGTGTCCCGCGGCGTCGAACAGCGCGCAGGAGAAGTCCAGCCGCTCCTTGATGTTCACCGAGTAGGCCGTGTTCTGCAGCCTGAGGCCCATCTGCTCGGCGATCGACATGTACAGGTTGTTGAAGATCTCGAGCATCACCGGGTCGGCCTCGGTGCCGATCGCCACGCGCTTCTCGCGCGGCACGACGCGCTCGAGCACCAGGTGGTCGAGCTTGGTCACTGTCGCCCGCCATCCGGGCTCGACCACCGTCGTGGCGTTCGCCTCGGCGATGATCGCCGGGCCTTCGACCTTCTGCCCGGGCGCCAGCTGCTCGCGCCGGAAGAGCGGCGTGTCGTGCCAGCGGCCGCCCGTGAACATGCGTACGCGGGTGGCCGGTGCCGCATCCTCTTTCGCGCCCGCGCCCGCCGGTACCGCGGCCGCGTCGGAGACGCCCGCGGCGAGCGCCTCCACGGACACCGCCTCCACGATCAGCGCCTTGCCGGGCATGAGGAAGGAGAACTGCTTCTGGTAGGCGCGCTCGAACTGCGCCTTCATCTCCTCGCTGCTGCCGAAAGCGACGATGAGCGCGGTGTCGGTGCCCTCGTACTTGAGGTGCACGCGGCGCAGCACGCGGATCGCTGCCGCGTCCACGCCCTGGCCGGCGAGCTCGTCGCGCGCCGCGCGCGCGAGCTCCTCCAGCGCCCGTTCCAGCCCGGCGTCGCCGAGCCGTGCCTCGACCGCCTTCTCCTTGAGCGCCGCCTGGTCGGCAAGCCCCATGCCGTAGGCCGAGAGCACGCCCGCGAAGGGGTGGATGAAGACGCGCGTCATCGCAAGCGCGTCGGCCACCAGGCACGCATGCTGGCCCGCCGCGCCGCCGAAGCAGCACAGCGTGTATTCGGTGACGTCGTGGCCGCGCTGCACCGAGATGTGCTTGATGGCGTTCGCCATGTTGCCCACGGCGATCTGGATGAAGCCCTCGGCGACCTGCTCGGGGCTGCGGCCGTCGCCGATGCGCTGCGCGAGCTCGGCGAACTTCGCCTGCACCACGGCCGCATCGAGCGGCTGCCGGCCGTCCGCGCCGAAGACCTGCGGAAAGTGGCCGGGCTGGATCTTGCCCACCATCACGTTCGCGTCCGTCACCGCGAGCGGCCCGCCTCTGCGGTAGCTCGCCGGGCCCGGGTTGGCGCCCGCCGAGTCGGGGCCCACGCGATAGCGCGCGCCGTCGAAGTGCAGGATCGAGCCGCCGCCCGCCGCCACCGTGTGGATGCTCATCATCGGCGCGCGCATCCTCACGCCCGCCACCTTGGTCTCGAATTCGCGCTCGAACTCGCCCGCGTAGTGCGACACGTCGGTCGAGGTGCCCCCCATGTCGAAGCCGATGATCTTGCCGAAGCCTGCCGAGAGCGAGGTGCGCACCGCGCCGACGATCCCGCCCGCGGGGCCCGACAGGATCGAGTCCTTGCCCTGGAAGCGCCGCGCGTCGGTGAGCCCGCCGTTCGATTGCATGAAGAGAAGCCGCACGCCCTGCAGCTCCGCGGCGACCTGCTCCACGTAGCGGCGCAGGATCGGCGAGAGGTAGGCGTCCACGACGGTAGTGTCCCCGCGCCCGATGAGCTTCATCAGCGGGCTCACCTGGTGCGACACCGAGATCTGCGTGAAGCCCGCCTCCTTCGCCAGCGCCGCCAGGCGCGCCTCGTGCTGCGGGAAGCGGTAGCCGTGCATCAGTACGATCGCGATCGAGCGGAAGCCTGCCTGCGCGCAGCGCGCGAGGTCCGCGCTCGCCTTGGCCTCGTCCAGCGCGAGATGCACCTCGCCGCGCGCGCCGATGCGCTCTTCGACCTCGACCACGTCCGCGTAGAGGAGCTCCGGCAGCACGATGTGCCGCTCGAAGATCTTCGGCCGGTTCTGGTAGGCGATGCGCAGCGCGTCCCTGAAGCCGCGCGTGATGAACAGCACCGTGCGCTCGCCTTTGCGCTCGAGCAGCGCGTTGGTGGCGACGGTGGTGCCCATCTTCACCGCCTCGATCGCCTCGCCGGGGATCGGCGCGCCGGGCGCCAGGCCAAGGAGCGCACGGATGCCCGCGAGCGCGGCGTCGCGGTAGCGCTCGGGGTTCTCCGAGAGGAGCTTGTGCGTGACGAGCGCGCCGTCGGGCCGGCGCGCGACGATGTCGGTAAAGGTGCCGCCGCGGTCGATCCAGAACTGCCAGCCGCTCATATGAGCAGGGGGGCCGGGCCCGATTGGAACAGGGGGGCCGGGTGCCTCCCGGCAGAAACCATCGGGGCCCCGCCGGCCCCCCCGTACCCGCCGATTACGCTAGCGGAGTTCTTCGTCATGCGAATCGGGTTGCGGCGTAGGGCGCCGGGTCCACGAACGGCGCTTGTCCGGTGATCATCTCGGCTACCAGCCGCCCTGTGACGGCGCCGAGGGTGAGGCCGTGGTGCGCGTGCCCGAAGGCGAACCAGAGGTTCGCGTGCTTGGGCGCCGGGCCGATCACCGGCAGCATGTCCGGCGTGCAGGGCCGCGCGCCCATCCAGGGCTCGTTGTCCAGGCGCTCGGCGAGCGGGAAGAGGTCGCGCGCGATGGGCTCCGCGCGCCCGAGCTGCACGGGCGTCCTGATCGCGTCGCGCAGCGCAAATTCGGCACCGGTGGTGAGGCGGATGCCGCGACGCGTGGGGCCCATGAAATAGCCGCGCTCCACGTCGAGCACGGGGAGGTTCAGTTTCGCCTCGCCTGCCGCGCGGTAGTGCATGTGGTAGCCGCGCTTCACCGCGAGTGGAAAGTCGTAGCCGAGCGCGCGCGTGAGCACGTCCGCCCAGGGCCCCAGCGCGATCACCGCGCCCCCCGCCTGCAAGGGCCCGCCCGCGGTGCGCATGCGCCAACCCTGGCCGTCTGCTTCCAGCGTTGCGGCATTGCCCTGCAGGAACGTCCCGCCCAGCGCCTCGAAGCGCCGCAGGTACGCCTGCCCGAGCCCGTGGGGGTCGATGGTGCGCGTGGGCTGCGTCCAGTGCAGCGCACCCGCAAGCACGGGCGCAAGGTACGGCTCGGCCTCCTGCAGCTGCCTGGCGTCGAGCTGGCGATGCTCGACGCCGAAATCGCGCCGCCAGCGCTCGGCCTCGGCGAAGCGCAGGTCGCGCTCGCGCACGGTGCGGAAGATCTTCATCCAGCCGCCGCGCACGATGAGGTCCGCGGCGCCCGCCTCGGCGGCGAGCACGTCATGCTCGGCGACGCAGTGCTCGATCAGCTTCGCGTAGCGGCGCGCCACCTCGGCGTGGCGCGCGGGGCGCGAATAGTGCCAGTACTTCCACAGGAACGGCGCGAGCTGCGGCAGCGCCGACGGATGGTAGTGCGCGTCGATCGTGCGGTTCAGGCCGTAGCGCAGCAGCGCGCCGAAGTCGTGCGGAAAGCCGTAGGGGTACACGCCCTCGCGCTGGATGAGCCCGGCATTGCCGAAGGAGGTCTCCTCCGCGGCGCCGCGCCGGTCCACCAGCACCGTGGCGCGCCCGCGCTTTTGCAGGTGCAGTGCGGTGCAGATGCCGACGATGCCCGCGCCCAGAACGACCGTGTCGTAGCGTGCCATTACAATCGCGTCCGAAAGCGCATCCTATCTTGGAATCCCGCTCCGCTTCCCTGTCGTTCACGGTGCTGCTCGGCGTGCTGTTCGCGCTGACCGCGCTCGGCACCGATGCGTGGCTGCCCGCGCTGCCGGTGGCCGCGCAGGAGCTCGGCGCGCCGGTGGCCGGCATGCAGCTGACGGTGACGACCTATTTTCTCGGGCTCGCGGCGGGACAGCTGGCGTGGGGTCCGGTCTCGGATCGCTACGGGCGCAAGCCCGTGCTGCTGGCGGGGCTATCGCTCGCGCTCGGGGCTTCGGTCGTGTGCGCGCTCGCCGGCTCGGCCACGGCGCTCGTGCTCGCGCGCCTCGCGCAGGGCTTTGCCATGTCGGCGGGTCCGGTGATGGCGCGCACCATCGTGCGCGACCTGCACGGCCAGGAGCAGGCCGCGCGGCTGCTCGCGCGCATGATCATCGTCTTCAGCGTCATCCCGATCGCCGCGCCGCTGGCCGGCGGGCTGATGGTGATGCTGGGCGGCTGGCGCGCCGTGTTCTGGCTGCTCGGTGCCGTGCCCGCTCTGCTCCTCATCGCCGTGGTGCTGCGCCTCGCCGAGACCGCTCCCGCGGAGCGAGCCTCGGCGCATCCTGTGCAAATCGCGCGCAGCTTCGCGGCCATCGCCGCCGAGCCGCGCTTTCTTGCGCCCTACGGCGCGATGCTTTGCGCGCAAGTGGGCATCTTCGCCTTCGTGTCGAACTCGGCGTTCACCCTCGTGAGCGGGCTGGGCGTCTCGCCAAGCGCGTTCGCCTTGCTCTTTGCCCTGGTCATGGTCGGCCAGATCGCAGGCGCGTGGCTCTCCGCCCGACTGGTGATGCGCGCCGGGATGCTGCGCCTGCTGCGCGCCGGGATCTGGCTGGTTCTGTTCTCGGGCGCCGCCGCTGCCGCAGCGGCCTGGGCAGGCCTCGCGCACCCCGCGGCGGTGGTCATGCCCTTCGCGGCGTTCCTCTTCGGCACGGCGCTCATCATTCCCAACGCCACTGCGCTCGCGCTACAGCCCTTCCCGCGCGCCGCGGGGGCCGCCTCCTCGCTCATGGGCGCCGCGCAGTTCGCCGTCGGCGCCCTGGTGAGCAGCGTGCTCGGCGCGCTGTTCGACGGCAGCGCGCGGCCGATGGCCACGGCAGCGGCGGCGGCGGGCCTGGGGGCGTTCCTCATCGAGCGGAGCTTCCTGCGTGGACCGCGTTGAGGCCGTCGTGGTCGGCGCGGGGCTGGTGGGCCTCGCGGTTGCGCGCGCGCTTGCGCTTGCCGGGCGCGAGGTCGTGATCCTGGAAGCCGAGGACGCGATCGGCACGCATACCAGCTCGCGCAATTCCGAGGTCATCCATGCGGGCATCTCTTACCCGCAGGGCTCGCTCAAGGCGCGTGCCTGCGTCGAAGGGCGCAGGCGCCTCTACGCCTACTGCGCGGAGCGCGGCGTGCCGCACGCGCGCTGCGGCAAGCTGATCGTCGCCACCGACGCGGCGCAACTCGACGAGCTGGAAGGCATCCGCCGCAAGGCGCACGCCAACGGTGTGACCGACGTCGTGCCGGTAAGCCTGCAGGAGGTGCGCGGGATGGAGCCGGAGCTCTCCTGCGTCGCGGCGCTGCACTCGCCCTCCACAGGCATCGTGGACAGCCACGCGCTGATGCTCGCCTACCTCGGCGACGCCGAGCGCGCGGGCGCGATGCTCGCGCTGAAGAGCCGCCTCGCAAAGGCGATTGTGCGCGCCGCAGGCATCGAGCTGCACGTCGCGGGCGCCGACCCGATCCTCGCTGCGTGCGTGGTGAACAGCGCGGGCCTGCGCGCGCCGAGCCTGGCGCGCCTGATCGAGGGCTACCGGCCGGAGCTCGCGCCGCCCGAGTTCTACGCCAAGGGCAACTACTACACGCTGGCGAAGCGCCCGCCCTTCTCGCGCCTCGTCTACCCCGTGCCGGAGCCCGGCGGCCTCGGCGTGCACGTCACGCTGGATCTCGGCGGGCGCGCGCGCTTCGGCCCGGACGTCGAGTGGATCGATAGCATCGACTACACGGTGGATCCACGCCGCGCAGAGCGCTTTTACGCGGCGATCCGGCGCTACTGGCCCGGGCTGCCCGACGGCGCGCTCGAGCCGGGCTACGCCGGCATCCGCCCGAAGATCTCGGGCAAGGGCGCGCCGGCGCCGGACTTCGTCGTCCAGGGGCCGCGCGCGCACGGCGTGCCGGGACTCGTGCAGCTCTTCGGCATCGAGTCGCCGGGATTGACAGCGTCGCTCGCGCTGGCCGATCATGTCGCGGCTCTTCTCAACGATCCAATCCAGGGGAAAGAATGAAATCCAGATTCGCAATGCTGCTCGCGGCGTCGTTCGCGCTCGCGGCGTATGACAGCGCGCAGGCGCAGACCAAGTGGGACATGCCCACGCCCTACTCCGACGGCGAATTCCACACGCGCAACATCAAGACCTTCGTCGAGGACGTGAAGAAGGCCACCAGCGGCGGCCTCGACATCACCCTGCACACGTCGGGCTCGCTCATCAAGCACCCCGACATCCTGCGCGCGGTCTCGACCGGCCAGGTGAACATCGCGGAGTTCCTGCTCGGCCAGTTCGGCAACGAAGACCCCGTGTTCGCCGCCGACAACGTGCCCTTCGTCGCCACCGGCTACGACAACGCCTGGAAGTTCTACCAGGCGCAGAAGCCCCTGCTGGAGAAGAAGCTTGAGGCACGCGGCATGAAGCTGCTGTTTTCCGTGCCGTGGCCCGGCCAGGGCATTTACACCAAGGAGCCGCTCAAGTCGGTCGCCGACCTGAAGGGCACGAAGTTCCGCACCTACTCGCCGCTCACCGCGCGCCTGGCCGAGCTGCTGGGCGCGAGCCCGACGGTGATCCAGGTGCCCGAGATCCCGCAGATGTTCGCCACCGGCGCGGTGCACGCGATGATCACCTCCTCGGCCACCGGCACCTCGACCAAGGCCTGGGAGTTCGTCAAGAACTACTACACGACGAGCGCCTTCCACCCGAAGAACGTGGTGGTGGTGAACGCGCGCGGCTTCTCGCGGTTGCCGCAGGCGCAGCAGGACGCGCTGCTTGCCGCCGCCAAGGCGGCCGAGCCGCGGGGCTGGGAGATGTCCAAGGCGCGCGAGAAGGAAGGCGACGAGACGCTCGCCAAGAACGGCATTGCCGTGCGCGCGCCCGACCAGGGCATGAAGGACGCCTTCGCCAAGGTCGGCGCGCAGATGGCGCAGGAATGGGAAAAGACCGCCGGCGCCGACGGCCAAGCCATCCTCAGCGCTTACCGTAGGTAGATTGAGGCGGTTTCTCGACCGCCTGTACGCCGCGAGCGGCGCGCTCGCGGCGGTGTGCCTCGCCAGCATCGCGGCCGTGATGCTGGCGCAGGCCGGCATGCGCGAGTTCGGCATGCTGCTGCGCGGCGCCGACGATATCGTCGCCTGGCTCTGCGCGGCGAGCGCCTTCCTCGCGCTCGGCCACACCTTCCGCCGGGGCGAGCTGGTGCGCGTGGGGCTGCTCATCGAGCGCCTGCCCGCCGGGCTGCGCCGCAAGTTCGCGCTCGCCGCGCTTGGCCTCACCGTCGTGTTCTGCGGCTACATGGTGTACGCCGTGCTGCGCTTCGTCTACGAGAGCTGGAAGTTCAACGAAGTGGCGCAAGGGCTGATCCAGATCCCGATCTGGATTCCGCAGATGAGCTTCGTGGTGGGCGCGGTGATTCTGCTGATCGCCGTGCTGGATGAGTTCGTCGTGCTCGCGCGCGGCGACACGCCGGCCTACCAGGCCGCCGAGGACCAGCGCCGCGCCAGCAAGGACTTCAGCGAAACGCTATGAGCTGCGGCGAATCCCTGTGAGCGCCGTCACCGTCTCCGTCATCCTGTTCGCGGTGCTGCTGGTCCTGCTCGCCGGCGGTGTGTGGATCGCCATCGCCATGGGCGCGGTCGCCTGGATGGGACTGCAGTTCTTCACCACCAGCCCGCCGGAGGTGAATCTGTTCCAGGCGTTCTGGGGCTCGAACGCCTCCTGGACGCTCGCCGCGCTGCCGCTTTTCGTGTGGATGGGGGAGATCCTGTTCCGCACGCGCCTGTCGGACGAGATGTTCGAGGGCCTCGCGCCCTGGCTCGGCTGGCTGCCCGGCCGGTTGATGCACGTGAACGTCTTGGGCTGCGGCATCTTCGCCGCAGTCTCCGGGTCGTCGTCGGCCACCTGCGCGACGATCGCCAAGGTGGCGCTGCCCGAGCTCATCAAGCGCGGCTACGACGAGAAGACCTGCCTCGGGTCGCTCTGCGGCGCAGGCACGCTCGGCCTGCTCATTCCGCCTTCGATCATCATGATCGTGTACGCCGTGGCTGCGGAAGTCTCGATCCTCAAGATGTTCATCGCGGGCGTGCTGCCCGGCATCCTGCTGATCGCGCTCTTCTCCGGCTACATCATCGTCTGGGCGCTCCTCAACCCGGAGAAGACGCCCGCGCAGGTGGAACAGATGACGTTCATCGAGCGCGTGCGGCGCGCGAAGAACCTGATCCCCTGCCTCGCGCTCATCGTCTTCGTGATGGCGGTGATGTTCACCGGCTACGCCACCGCCACCGAAGCCGCCTCCTTCGGCGTGCTGGGCGCCCTCGCCATCGCCGCCTGGAGCCGCTCGCTCACGCGCGAGAACTTCTGGGCGAGCCTGATGGGCGCCACCAGGCTTTCCTGCATGATCCTCTTCATCCTCGCGGGCGCCGCGTTCCTGTCCTCGGCGATGGCCTTCACCGGCATCCCGCGCGCGCTTGCCGAGTGGGTAACCTCGCTTGGCGTCTCGCCGGTGGGGCTGATCGCCGTGCTCGCCCTCATTTACCTGGTGCTCGGCACGGCGCTGGACGGCATCTCGATGATCGTGCTCACCACCTCGATCGTGCTGCCGATGGTGGAAGCCGCGGGCTTCAACCTGATCTGGTTCGGCATCTTCATCGTCATCCTGGTCGAGATCGCCGAGCTCACCCCGCCGCTGGGCTTTAACCTGTTCGTGCTGCAGACCATGAGCGGGCGCGACTCCAACTACGTCGCCCTTGCCTCGATCCCTGTCTTCGTCATGATGGTGGTGGCGCTGATCGTCGTCATTGCCTTCCCGCAAATCGCCACCTGGCTGCCCGACGCGCTGCTCGGCGTCACCAAG
>DASWBP010000387.1:0-3723 GCA_036390555.1 Burkholderiales bacterium
GATGAGCACGCGCGAAGCGCAGGCGTTCACGGCGCTGGGCCGCCTGCGCCTCGCAGCCCTCTCCAGTCCAGACGCGGTCGCCTTGCAGGTCCCCGAGCGCCTGGGCGACTACGAGGTCCTCACGCCTTCCCTGATCGCGTCCGCGCGCAGCCGCAACCTGCGGGTGCATGCCTGGACCATCAATGACGAGGATGCCATGCGCCGGCTGATCGCGCTGGGCGTGGACGGCATCATGACCGACCGGCCCGACCGCCTGCTCGCGGTGCGCGGCGCGCGCTAGCCACCGCGCGCGGGCGCGCGGGATCTGTAAGCCATCTGTAGGTAGCCGCGGCCGCGGCGGCGCGGCAGCATGCCCGCATGGGTAGCTGGCGTGAGACACTGGCCGACGGGGAGGTTGCAGCCTTGCCGGACCAGAGGCCGCAAAGCGTCGCGTTCGCCAAGACCACCCGCCCGGCCATCGCTTCGGCGGTGCCGCGCGAGCGGCTCTTCGCGCGCCTGGACGGCGCGCCCGGACGCCGGGTCGCCTGGATCTCCGGGCCGCCGGGCGCGGGCAAGACCACGCTTGCAGCGAGCTACGTCGAGGCGCGCCGCTACCGCTGCCTGTGGTACCAGGTGGACGCCGACGACGCCGACGTCGCCACGTTCTTCCATTACCTCGGGCACGCCGCGAGGAAGCTCGACGGCGCGGCGCCCCTCGAGCTGCCCGGTCCCACCGCGCTGCAGGACACGGACCTGGCTTCCCTGGCGCGCGGCTTCTTCCGCCAGCTTTTCGCGCGCGCGCGCGCGCCCTTCGCCCTGGTGCTCGACAACCTGCACGACGTGCCCGCCGAGAGCCTGCTGCACGCCGCGCTCGAGGCCGGGCTGGCGCAGGTGCCGAAGAACTGCTGCGTCATCGTCGCCAGCCGCAACGAGCCGCCGGCGGCGCTCGCGCGCCTGCGCGTCTCGGGCGAGATGGTGTGCGTGGGTGGGAGCGAGCTGCGCCTGGAGCCCGCCGAGCTCGCCGAGATTGCGCGCCAGCGCGGCCACGAGCTGAAGGGCGAGGCGCTCGCGCAGATGGCCGAGCGCACGCAGGGCTGGGCGGCGGGCCTCGTGCTTATGCTCGAGCACGCCCGGGTTTCCGGGCGCATCGCCGAGCTCCCGGGGGATGCGCCGCCGCAGGCGGTCTTCGACTACCTCGCGGGCGAGATCTTCGAGAGCTTCGAGCCGCGTACGCGCAAGTTCCTGCTCGGCATCGCCTGCCTGCCGCGCATGAACGCCGAGGTGGCGCAGGCGCTGACTGGCGACGACAAGGGCGGGCGGCTGCTGCTCAATCTGGCGCTCAACGGCTACTTCGTGAACGAGGTGCAGTCGGAGGCGGGCCGCATCTTCCAGCTGCACGGCCTGCTGCGCGAGTTCCTGCGCGCGCGCGCCTCGCAGGAACTCCCCGAGGTACTCGAGCACCGCTGGCTGCAGCGCGCGGCGCTGCTGCTGCGCGGCGCAGGCCAGCCGGAGGACGCCGTCACGCTGCTCACCGAGAGCCGGGACTGGCAGGAAGTGGCGCGCCTCGCCGCCGAAGAGGCGCCCGCGTTGCTGTCGCAGGGGCGCAGCGCCACGGTCCAGGCCTGGCTGGAACTGCTGCCCGCGGAGTTCCTGCAGCGCGACCCGCGGCTGCTGCACGCGGCCGGCCTGTGCCGCTTGCGCGCCAGTCCCCGCGCGGCGCTGCACGCCTTCGAGCAGGCCTGGGAGGGTTTCCGCGTCGCCGCGGACGCGCGCGGGATGGCCTCCAGCGCCGTCGGCGCGATTCGCGCGCTGCTTGCCGAATTCGACGACCTCGCGCCGCTCGATCGATGGTGCGCGGCGCTGGCGCAGGGCTCGCCGGACGCGCGGGCGGCGGCGACGCTCGCGCAAGCGCTGCTCGCGCGCGACCCCGGCAACGCGGCGCTCGATGATTGGATTGCCCGCAGCGGTGAGCCGCTCGCGCGCGCGGTCGCGGCAATGACGCGCGCAGACCTGGCGGCGGCGCGCGCCGCGCTCGAGGGGCTCGACGCGAAGGCGCTACCGGCACCGCGCCGCATGGCGCTCGTGCTGCTGCAGGGGTTGCTGGCACTCATCGGCGGCGAGCACGCTGAGGCGGCCGAGGCCGCGCGCACCGGGCTTGCCGCCGTGGAAAGCGAAGGCCTGCACGGCTGGCATGCGTGGCTGCGCATGCTGGCTGCCGGCGCCGCGCTGGTGGCGGGCGAGCGCGACGCCGCGCGGCTCGCGGTGCAGGCGATCGAGGGCGCGCCGCGCCTGCGCCGCGGCGACCGCGCGCTGCTGCACTACCTGCATGGCTGGCTGGCGATGCTGGAAGGCGACGACGCGGCCGCGCGCCGCGAGGCGAAGACCGCCCTCGCGCTGGCTGTCGAGTGCGGCTCGCCCTGGGTGGAGTGCCTGGCACGTACCGCGCTCGCGCAGGCGACCGCGGGCGAGGCCGACCGGCGCGGGCGCGAAGCGCAACTGCGCGCCGCCGCCGACCTCGCCGGGCGATCGCGCAGCGAATTGATGTCGTTCTATGCGGGGCTCGCCGCGGCCGACGCCGCGCGCGAGGCCGGCGAGGAGGGCGCGATGCTCGACGCGCTGCGCAGCGCCTTCGCCCTCGGGCGCGAGCACGGCCTGCGGCACGCGCCCTGGTGGCGCAAATCGGCGCTGGCCGAGCTCTGCGCGGCTGCGCTGCGGCATGGCATCGAAACCGACTATGCGCGCGCGCTGGTGCGCGAGCGGCGTCTCGTGCCGCGCGTCCCGCCGCTACGCCTCGCGGGGTGGCCCTGGCCGTTCCGCGTGCGCTCGCTCGGCCGCTTCGAGCTGCTGCGCGAGGCGCTGCCGGTCGAGTTCTCGGGCAAGGGGCCGGGGCGGCCGATGGAGCTGCTCAAGGTGCTGCTGGCGAACGGCGGGCAGGAGGTGCGCGCCGACCAGATCGCAGATGCGCTCTGGCCGCACGTGGACGCCGATTACGCGCACAAGTCCTTCACCGCGACGCTGCACCGGCTGAGAAAGCTGCTGGGCGACGACGACGCGGTGCTGCTGCGCGATGGCCGACTGTCGCTCAACTCGGCGCTGGTGTGGGTGGATGCCTGGGCGCTCGAGCAGGCCTGCAGCGCGCTCGAGGAGGCGCTGCGCGCGCCTGCGGCCACCGCCTCGGACGCGGGACTGAATGCGCTTGCCGACGAGTTGCTCGCGCTGTATCGCGGCCCATTCCTGCCCGACGAGTCGGAGCAGCCGAGCTACATCGCCTGCCGGGAGCAATTGCGGCTGCGGCTGCTGCGCTGCCTGGCGCGCTTTGCGCGCCGCTTGGAGGACGCAGGGCGCCCGGAAGCCGCCGCCGAGTGCTACCTGCGCCTCATCGAGGCCGATCCGCTCTTCGAGGCGCCGTACCGAAACCTTATGCTCAGCTACCAGCGTGCGGGCGACGTGGTGGAGGCGCGCGCCTCCTACGAGCGGTTGAAGACGCTGCTCGCGGCGCGCCTCAAGGCGGCGCCTTCGCCGGAAACGCAGGCGGTGTACGCCGGGCTCAAAGACGGCGGCCCTTGACGCCGAGGGTCTGCTCGATCCGCACCCACATCTTGTCGATCGCCATGTGAACGCCGGTGGGTGGGGCGTATTCGCGCCGCGGCATGCCGGAAGGCGGCGGTTTCAACTGGCGCATGCGCGCGGTGAGCGAGATCTCGCTGCCGTTGAAGGCGGGCAGCACCGTCGCGGTGATCACGA
>DASWBP010000388.1:0-1909 GCA_036390555.1 Burkholderiales bacterium
GGAAGCAGGCCGAGGACTGTCCGAGCACGTAGATGCAGGAAGGGCGAGTTCCGCAGGCCCCCGACGCACCGTGCACTGAGGCGAGGGGCCTTCGCGGCGCTGGGGAAGGCGCCGCTGCCGGGCTTCAAATTCGGGGTCAGACCCCAAGGGAAGAGAAGATTCGGGGTCTGACCCCTGTCAGATTTCCTCCGGCACCATCTTGATCGCGCCGCACGGACACTCGGTCGCGCAGATGCCGCAGCCCTTGCAGTAGTCGTAGTTGAAGCGAAAGCGCTTGCCGGGGCCGAGCTTGATCACCGCGTTGTCAGGGCACACGCCGTAGCAGTTGTCGCACTCGAAGCAGTTGCCGCAGGAAAGGCAGCGGCGCGCTTCGTACTGGGCGTTGCCCTCGTCCAGGCCTCTGACCACTTCGTCGAAAGAGGACTGGCGCCGCACGATGTCGAGGACGGGGCGCACGCTCTTGGGGGCGTCGGAGTAGTACCAGGTGTTGAGGCGCTCGAAGGTCGCGGGCTCGTGCTTGGCGGGCGGCGCGTAGCGCTCGCCGCGCAGCCAGGCGTCGATGTGCCGCGCGGCCTTCTTGCCGTGGCCGATGGCGACGGTGACGGTGCGCTCGGCAGGCACCATGTCGCCGCCGGCGAAGATGCCCGGGTGGCCGGTCATCATGTCCGGCCCCACCTGCACCACGCCGTCCTTCTTCTCCAGCCCCGGCACGCCATCGAGCAGCGACAGGTCCACGTCCTGGCCGAGCGCGAGCACCACCGAGTCGGCGGCGAGCGTCTCGAGCTCGCCTGTGGGCTGCGGGAAGCCCTGCGCGTCGAGCACCATCTTCTCCACCGTGATCGTGGCGTCGCCAGCCTGGCGGATGGTGGAGAGCCACTTGATCAGCACGCCCTCCTGCAGCGCCTCCTCGACCTCGAAGTCGTGCGCCGGCATCTTCTCGCGCGTGCGACGGTAGACGATGATCGCCTCCTCCGCGCCGAGGCGCTTGGCGGTGCGCGCGACGTCGATCGCGGTGTTGCCGCCGCCGTAGACCACTACGCGGCGGCCGAGGAGCGGCTTTTCCGTGCCCTCCATCGAGCGCAGCACCGCGAGCGCATCGAGCACCTTCGCCGCGCTGCCGGCGGGGATGTAGGCGCGCTTGGCGATGTGCGCGCCCACGGCGAGGAATGCGGCGTCGAAGCCGCCCTGCTTCATGGCCTCGAGGACGTTCTGCACCTTGGTGTTGAGGTGCAGCGCGACGCCCAGGGCGAGGATGCGGCGCACCTCGGCCTCGAGCACCTCGCGCGGCAGGCGGTATTTCGGGATGCCGAAGCGCATCATGCCGCCCGCGACCGGCCCCGCCTCGTGGATGGTCACCGCGTGGCCCAGGCGCGCGAGGTGGTAGGCGGCCGAGAGGCCCGAGGGCCCCGCGCCCACGATCAGCACCCGCTTGCCGGACTTCTCCGCCGGCGACTCGAAGCGCCAGCCGTGGCGGATCGCTTCGTCGCCGAGGAAGCGCTCCACCGAGTTGATGCCCACCGCGGAATCGAGCTGCGCGCGGTTGCAGTTCGATTCGCAGGGGTGGTAGCAGACGCGCCCCATCACCGCGGGCATCGGGTTGTCGCGCGTCAGGAGCCGCCACGCCGCCTCGTAGTCGCCCGACTCGGCGTGGAACAGCCAGCCCTGGATGTTCTCGCCCGCGGGACAGGCGCCGTTGCACGGCGGCAGGCGGTCCACGTACTCCGGGCGCGTGGTGCGCCAGGTGCCGGTGTGGTTGGCGAGGCTCGAGCCCGGATCGAGCGTGATGGCGAAAGGCTTGCGCATCACGCGCCCGTCCCTCCGGCTTCCAGCAGTCCGTAGCGGCGGATGTTCCGGTCGGCCAGCTCCTGGATGCGCTCGATGACGTCGGCGCGCGGCGGGTTGCCGAAGA
>DASWBP010000389.1:0-6552 GCA_036390555.1 Burkholderiales bacterium
TCGGCTTCGGCAAGAAACTGCAGGAATGCCGCGTCCACGCGCAGCAGCCCGTCCCTGGCGTAGAGATCGTCGAAGGCAAGGCCGAAGCGAAGCTGCAGCGTCATCGGGCGCGTGAATTATAATCGCGCCTCTTCACGCACCGAGGGTCATATGCTCATCAAGAACAGCGTTTTCCTGGTTACCGGCGGCGCCTCCGGACTGGGCGAAGCCACCGCGCGCATGGCCGCCGAGAACGGCGGCAAGGTGGTGATCGCCGACCTGCAGACGGAGCGCGGCGAGAAGCTCGCCAGGGAGCTCGGCGGGCGCTTCGTGAAGTGCGACGTCTCCGCGGAGGCCGACGGCAAGGCGGCGGTGGCCACGGCGCTCAAGGAGTTCGGCGGCCTGCACGTTCTGGTCAATTGCGCGGGCATCGCGATTGCCGAGCGCACCATCGGCAAGGAAGCGCCGCACGACCTCGGGCGCTTCTCGAAGGTCATCGGCGTGAACCTGATCGGCACCTTCAACATGATCCGCCTCGCGGCGGAGGCGATGGCGAAGGCGGGCCCCAACGCCGCGGGCGAGCGCGGCGTGATCATCAACACCGCGTCGGTCGCTGCCTACGACGGCCAGATCGGCCAGGCCGCCTATTCGGCGTCGAAAGGCGGCGTGGTCGGCATGACGCTGCCGATCGCGCGCGACCTCTCGCGCAACGGCATCCGCGTCTGCACCATCGCGCCGGGCCTGTTCGAGACCCCGATGATGCAGGGCCTGCCCAAGGAAGCGCAGGAGTCGCTCGGCAAGCAGGTGCCGTTCCCCTCGCGCCTCGGCCGGCCGGCGGAGTACGCACAGCTCGCGCGCGCCATCGTCGAGAACGAGATGCTGAACGGCGAGACCATCCGCCTGGACGGCGCCATCCGCATGGCGCCGAAGTAAGCGTAAACGCGGACGCGGCGTTGCCGCGCAGGTTTACGCCAGCGCGATGGAGCGGACGCCGTGAACGCCGTTCATCGCGCCGCCGATGGCAACGGTTGCTCGCGCAATTGGTCCCTGAAGAGGCGCGCGCGCTCGACGTAGCCTGCGGCAATTTCCAGGAGCCGCGCGCGCTCCTCGGCCTTGAGCTCGCGCACCACCTTGCCGGGCGAGCCGAGCACCAGCACGCCGTCGGGAATTTCCTTGCCTTCGGGAATCAGCGTATTGGCGCCGATGAGCGAGCCCTGCCCGATGCGCGCGCCGTTCATGACCACGCTGTTGATGCCGACAAGGCTGCCATCGCCTACCGTGCAGCCGTGCAGCATGACCTTGTGGCCGATGGTGACGCGCTTGCCGAGTGTGAGCGGGAAGCCCGGGTCCACGTGCAGCACCGAACCGTCCTGCACATTGGTCGCCTCGCCGATGCGCACCACGTCGTTCTCGGCGCGGATCACCACCTTGAACCAGATGTTGGCCTCGGCCTCCAGCGTGATGGCGCCGACCAGCGTTGCGTCGTGGGCGATGTAGTGGTGCGCGCCGCGCAACTCGACGCGCTTGTCGCCGATCGAATAGAGGGGCATAACGGGTCGCTATGATACTGGCTGGAGTCCCGGCATGAGAGTCGCGGTTCTGGGCGCAGGCGTGGTGGGCGTGGCAGGCGCCTGGTACCTCGCGCGCGCGGGGCACGAGGTGACGCTCGTGGACCGCCAGGCCGAGGCGGGCATGGAGACCTCGTTCGCCAACGGCGGGCAGATCTCGGCGGGCCACGCCGAGCCGTGGGCGAAGCCCTCGGTGGTGCCCAAGGTGCTGAAGTGGCTCGGACGCGAGGACGCGCCGATGCTGTTCCGGCCGCGCGCCGACCTCGCGCAATGGCTCTGGGGCGTGCGCTTTGCCTTCGAGTGCCTGCCCGGCCGCTTCGAGCGCCACACGCGCCAGCTGGCGGGCTTGGCGCGCTACAGCCGCGAGAGCCTCGTCGCGCTGCGGCAGGAAACCGGTATCGCCTACGACTACCTTGGCAAGGGGATCCTGCACTTCTGCACCGACAAGGGGGATTTCGAGGCGCTCGCCGCGCACGCCGAGGAGATGCGGCGCCTGGGCATCGCGCGCGAGGTGAAGACGGCGGCCGAGTGCCTCGCGATCGAGCCGGCGCTGCGCGCCTCCGAGGTGCCGGTCGCCGGCGGCGCCTACACGCCGCAGGACGAGTCGGGCGATGCACACGCCTTCACGGTGCAGCTTGCGGCGCTCGCGCAGGCGCGCGGCGTGCGCTTCCTGCGCGAGACGACGATCGAGACGCTGGAAGTGGAGGGCGGGCGCGCCGTCGCCGCGCGCCTGGGCGGCGGACGCCTGGAAGCTGATGCGTTCGTCGTGAGCCTCGGCAGCTACAGCCCAGGCCTGTTGCGGCCGCTCGGCGTTTCGATGCCCGTATATCCGCTGAAAGGCTACTCGATCACCATCGCACTGCCCCCGCAGCTCGCCGCGCATGCCCCCAGCGTGAGCCTCACCGACGAGGCGCACAAGCTCGTGGTCTCGCGGCTGGGCGAGCGCCTGCGCGTCGCCGGCACCGCCGAGCTCACTGGCTACGACACCACGATCAACGAGGCGCGCTGCGCGGCGATCGTGGAGCGCGTCGGCCGGCTTTTTCCGGCGCTCGCGGCGGCCAGGGACATCACTTACTGGGCGGGCCTGCGCCCGGCGACGCCGACCAACGTGCCGGTGATCGGCCGCACGCGCATCGCGAACCTGTTTCTCAACACGGGGCATGGCACGCTCGGCTGGACTCTCGCTGCAGGCTCGGGCCGCGCGCTGGCCGATTTGGTGTCCGGCCGCAAGCCCGAAGTCGATTTCCGTTTTCATTGAGACGATGAAAGAAAGCGAATCGCTGTTCTACGACGTGCGCGGGTTGCGCTATCACATTCGCCGCTGGCCAGGCGACAGTGCGCGCCGCATGGTGCTGCTGCACGGCTGGATGGACGTGTCGGCCTCGTTCCAGTTCCTGGTGGATGCGCTGAAGGGCGACTGGGACGTCTACGCGCCCGACTGGCGCGGCTATGGCCTCAGCGACTGGGGCAAGTCCGATTGTTATTGGTTTCCGGATTACGTCGCCGACCTCGATGTCCTGCTCGAGCGCCTGCAGCCGGACACGCCGGTGAACCTCGTGGGCCACAGCCTCGGCGGCAACGTCGCGGCGCTCTACGCGGGCATACGCCCGGCGCGCATCCGCAGGCTGGTGAACCTCGAGGGCTTCGGCATGGCGCCGACCAGGCCCGAGCAGGCCCCGCAGCGCTACGGCCTGTGGCTCGACGAGCTGCACCAGAACAGCGGCTTCCGGCCCTATCCCGATTTCGGCGCGCTCGCCGACCGGCTGCAGAAGAACAATCCGCGGCTCGCGCGCGAGCGCGCCGAGTTCCTCGCGCGGCATTGGGGCCGCGAGACCGTTGACGGCCGGGTGCTGCTGCGCGGCGACCCTGCGCACAAGATCGTGAACCCGGTGCTGTACCGTTACGAGGAGGCGCGCGCCTGCTGGTCGCAGGTCACCGCGTCGGTGCTGTGGGTGGATGCCTCGGAATCCGAGACGCTCAAGCGCGTAGGGCTGACGCCCGCGCAATACGCCGAGCGGCGCGCCGCCTTCCGCGACCTGCGCTACGTCACCGTGCCGGGCGCAGGCCACATGCTGCACCACGACCAGCCCGAGGAAGTCGCGCGCCTGGTCGAGGAGTTCCTCGGGAGCCCCTGATGAATTTCGACCTGCACTGCCATTCGAATGTCTCCGACGGCGCGCTGCCGCCGGCGGAGGTGGCGCGCCGCGCGGCGCGTGCGGGCGTAGATGTCTGGGCGCTCACCGACCACGACCAGCTCGGCGGCCTCGCGCAGGCGCGCGAGGCGGCGCGCGCCGAGGGCATGCGCTTCGTGGACGGGGTGGAGATCTCGGTCACCTGGCGCGGCAGCACCATCCACGTCGTAGGGCTGCGCATTGACCCTGCGAGCGAAACGCTGGCGGGCGCCTTGGAGCGCGTGCGTGGCGGCCGCATCGAGCGCGCACGGCAGATCGCGCGCGAGCTCGAGGAGGCGGCGGGCATCACGGGCGCCTTCGATGGCGCGATGCGCCACGCCGAAGACCCGACGATGATCGCGCGCACGCACTTCGCGCGCTACCTCGCCGAGGCGGGCGTGGTGGCGGACCTGCGCGAGGCGTTCCGGCGCTTTCTCGTGCCGGGCAAGCCAGGCTACGTGCCGCACCAGTGGGCGTCGCTGACTGACGCGGTAGGCTGGATTCTTGCCGCGGGCGGCCATGCCGTGCTCGCGCATCCGGGCCGCTACGGTCTCTCGGCGGGCGCCATGGAGGCGCTGCTCAATGAATTCCGCACCGCGGGCGGCGAGGCGCTCGAAGTGGTGACCGGCAGCCACTCGCCCGAGCAGATGCGCATGTTCGGCGCGCTCGCGACCAGGCACGCGTTTGCCGCATCGCGCGGATCCGACTTCCACGGGCCGGAGGAGGGCGCCGAGTTCGGCAGCCTGCCCGCGCTCGACCCGGCGTTGCGCCCGGTATGGCGCGACTGGGGATTCTGAGCCCTTGGCGCAGCACTTCGCCGTCCATCCGACGCACCCGCAGCCGCGGCTGATCCGGCGCGCCGCGGAGATCGTGCGCGCGGGCGGCCTTGCGGCCTATCCCACGGATTCCTCGTACGCGCTTGGCTGCCACCTCGGCGACGCGCCCGCGCAGGAGCGGCTGCGGCGCGTGCGCGGCATGGACGAGAAGCATCACCTGACGCTCATGTGCCGCGACCTTTCCGAGATCGCGACCTACGCCATCGTCGACAACGCGCAGTTCCGCCTGCTGCGCCAGGCGACGCCCGGCAGCTATACCTTCATCCTGCGCGCCACGAAGGAGGTGCCGCGGCGGCTGCAGCATCCCAAGCGCAGGACGATCGGGGTGCGCGTGCCCGCGCACGCCGTGACGCAGGCGCTGCTCGCGGAGCTCGGCGAGCCGATGCTCTCGGCGACGCTGATCCTGCCGGGCGCGGAGGCGCCGCTCGCCGACGCGGGCGAGATCCGTGCGGCGCTGGAGCGCGAGCTCGACGTGGTGCTCGACAGCGGTTCCTGCGGCACGGAGCCGAGCACGGTGATCGACCTGACGGGAGAAGCGCCCGTCGTGCTGCGCAAGGGCAAGGGATCGCTCGAGAGCCTCGGGCTCGCGACGCCGCTCTGATAAACTTCGCCGCTTCAAGATGGACATCAGCCAGCTCGTCCAGACCGTCGCGATCTACGCGCTGCCCGTGTTGCTCGCGATCACGCTGCACGAGGCGGCGCACGGCTACGTCGCCCGCCATTTCGGCGACATGACCGCCTACGCGCAGGGGCGCATCAGCCTCAATCCCGCGCGGCACATCGACCTCGTCGGCACGATCATCGTGCCGGTGGCGATCCTCGTGCTCACCAAGCTCGCGGGCGGGGCGGGCATGCTGTTCGGCTGGGCGAAGCCCGTGCCCGTCAACTACTCGGCATTGCGGCGTCCGCGCCAGCACATGCTGTGGGTGGCGGCCGCCGGTCCCGGCGCGAACCTGGCGATGGCGCTCGCCTGGGCTGCCGTGTTCAAGGCGGCGGACGTGCTGCCGGCCAATTACTTCACCCAGCCGATGCTGATGATGGCGAAGGCGGGCATCGAGGTGAACGTGGTCCTGATGCTGCTCAACCTCCTGCCGATCCTGCCGCTCGATGGCGGCCGCATCGTGGCGAGCCTGCTTCCCAGCCGGCTCGCCTGGCGCTACTCCAAGCTCGAACCCTGGGGCTTCCCGATCCTGCTGCTGCTGCTGTTCACCAGTGCGCTTGGCGTGATTCTCTCGCCGATGATCAGCCTGTCGTACCGGATCATCGGGACGATGTTTCAGATCTAGATGTTCGAGACCCGCGTCCTTTCCGGCATGCGCCCCACCGGGGCGCTGCACCTCGGGCACTACCACGGCGTGCTGAAGAACTGGGTAAAGCTGCAGAGCGAGTACCTGTGCCTGTACTTCGTCGCCGACTGGCACGCGCTCACCACCGACTACGAGAATCCGGGCAACGTCGAGCAGAACGGCTGGGAGATGGTGGTGGACTGGCTCGCGTCGGGCGTGGACCCGAACCAGGCGATCCTCTTCGTGCAGTCGCACATCCAGGAGCACGCCGAGCTGCACCTGCTGCTTTCCATGATGACGCCGCTGGGGTGGCTGGAGCGCGTGCCGACGTACAAAGACCAGATGGAAAAGCTGAAGGACAAGGACCTGGCGACCTACGGCTTCCTCGGCTATCCGCTGCTGCAGTCGGCCGACATCCTCATCTACCGCGCGCGCTACGTGCCGGTGGGCGAGGACCAGGTGCCGCACGTCGAGATGACGCGCGAGGTGGCGCGGCGCTTCAACCACCTCTATGGCCGCGAGCCGGGCTTCGAAGACAAGGCCAAGGCGGCGGTGAAGAAGATGGGCAGCAAGAAGGCACGCCTGCTGAACGACCTGCGCACCAAGGTCATGGAAGGCGGCGACGCCGAGGCGCTCACACGCGCGCAGGCGCTGCTCGAGGAGCAGCAGAACCTGCCGCGCGGCGACCGCGAGCGGCTCTACGGCTGGCTTG
>DASWBP010000390.1:0-2533 GCA_036390555.1 Burkholderiales bacterium
GCAAGAGCCGGCTGCTGCGCGCCCTCGCGCAGGCCGGCGCGCAGGTGCTCGACCTGGAGGACCTCGCCGCGCATCGCGGCTCGGTGCTGGGCGACCTGCCCGGCCGGCCGCAGCCCTCGCAGAAGGCCTTCGAGACGAGCCTGCGCGCGCAGCTGGCGGCGCTCGAGCGCTCGCGCCCGGTCTACGTCGAGGGCGAAAGCCGCAAGATCGGCCAGCTGCAGGTGCCCGAGGCGCTGATCGCGCGCATGCGCGCCTCGGAGTGCCTGCTCCTGGAGGCGAGTGCCACCACGCGCGTCGCGCTGCTGATGGACGAGTACCGGCACTTCTTCGACGACGCCGCGGCGCTGTGCGCGCAGCTCGAATGCCTCGCCCCGCTGCACGGGCGCGCGCGCATCGACGAGTGGCAGGCGCTCGCGCGCGGCGGCGGCTGGGATGCGCTGACCGCGCGCCTGCTCGAGGAGCACTACGACCCCGCCTACCGGCGCTCGGCCCAGACCAACTTCGCCAGGCTGCCGCGCGCGCGCGTGCTGCCCGTGTCCTCGCCCGACGCGGCTGCGTTCGCAGCGCTAGCGGGGACGCTTGCCGCGGAACGCGTAGCGGCGGTCGCTGCGTGAAGCGGGGACGCCTGCTTCCCGCGGACGCTGCGAGACTCGGCACGCGGACTGACAATTCCTTGCAGTTGGCACGCCGCGTGCTAGCTGTTGTGCAGATGGCTGGGGGCCTTTGCTATAGTCGCCCACAGCATGGACATCAAGGACCTCCGCTACTTCGTCGCCGTGTATGAGGAAGGCGGCTTTGCGCGCGCCGGGGTCCTGCTCGAGACCGTGCAATCCAACGTCTCCGCACGCATCCGGCGGCTCGAGGCCGCGCTCGGCGTGCAGCTCTTCGAGCGGCACCGGCGCGGCGTGTCCGCGACCGAGAAAGGCGAGAAGCTCTATCGCCACGCCAAGCGCGTGATCGCCCTGCTGGAGGAAACGCCCGAGGCAGTCAGCGGCAAGGAAGCGGCCTGAGTCCGGCCGCGGGCCGGACAGGCGGCCTGGCGTTTCGGTAGCCGGCGCGCGCGGCTAGGCGGCGAGCCCGGCGAGCACCCTCAGGTGCTGCACCACGCTGCGGCCGAGCGCCGAGAGCGCGTAGCCGCCCTCCAGCATTGAAACGATGCGCCCGTTGGCGTGGCGATCGGCCACCGCCTTCACCTGCTGCGTGACCCACGCGTAGTCCGCATCCCCGAGGCGCAGCATCGCCATGTCGTCCTCGGCGTGTGCGTCGAAACCCGCCGAAAAGAGGACCAGTTGCGGCTTGAACGCCTCCAGCGCCGGCATCCAGCCCTCCGCCACCGCCTCGCGGAACTGGCGCGAGCCGGCGCCCGCGGCGAGCGGGATGTTGACCATGTTCGGCGCCGGGTCCTCGGTGCCGCTGTAGGGATAGAACGGGTGCTGGAAGGTGGAGGCCATCAACACGTGCGGGTCGTGCCGGAAGATGTCCTCGGTGCCGTTGCCGTGGTGCACGTCGAAATCGATGATCGCCGTGCGTTCCACGCCGTGCACATGGCGCGCGTGGCGCGCCGCTACGGCGACGTTGTTGAAGATGCAGAAGCCCATCGGGCGCGCGCGGCAGGCATGGTGCCCCGGCGGGCGCACGCTGCAGAATGCGCTGTCGGCTTCGCCGCGCATCACCAGGTCCGTCCCGAGCACCGCGGCGCCGGCGGCGCGCAGCGCGGCGCGCAGGCTGTGCGGGTTCATCGCCGTGTCCGGGTCGAGGTGCACGGTGCCATCCTCGGGCGCCGCGTCGCGGATGGCGCGTACGTAGTCGATCGGATGCACGCGCGCGAGCTCCTCGTCGCTCGCCAGCGGCGCGTCGTAGCGCACCAGATACTGGCCGATGCCCGAAGCGATCAGCTGGTCTTCGATGGCGGAGAGGCGCTCGGGACGCTCCGGATGGTAGGCGCCCATGTCGTGCTTCAGGCAATCCGGGTGAGTAACAAAAGCCGTGGTCATGCTTCACGGAATCATACCGCGTCCGCCTGTACAATCGAGCCATGCTGCTGAAAACACAGCTCAAAACCACGTCCCCGGATTCGCCGCTCGAGCGCCTGATCGCGGCGGCGGGCCAGGTGATTCTCGGCAAGGAACCGCAGGTGCGGCTTGCGCTCGCATGCCTGCTCGCGCGCGGCCACCTGCTGATCGAGGACCTGCCCGGCGTGGGCAAGACCACGCTCGCCCACGTGCTGGCGCGCACGCTCGGGCTTCACTTCCAGCGCATCCAGTTCACCAGCGACATGCTGCCGGCGGACATCATCGGCGTCTCGGTCTACGAGCGCGACAGCGGCTCGTTCAAGTTCCACCCCGGCCCGATCTTTTCGCAGGTGATCCTCGCCGACGAGGTGAACCGCGCGACGCCGAAGACCCAGTCCGCGCTGCTCGAGGCGATGGAGGAGCATCAGGTCACGACCGAGGGCGAGACGCGCAAGCTGCCCGAGCCGTTCTTCGTCATCGCGACGCAGAATCCGGTCGAGCAGATCGGCGCCAATCCGCTG
>DASWBP010000391.1:0-3751 GCA_036390555.1 Burkholderiales bacterium
TGGAAACATGCACTTGAGGCCAGATCACCGCATACCACGCGGGCGGAGTCGTCACGGTGTGCAATTCCTCGCCAACGCCTTCGGCGAACGCGTTGGTGCCGTGCAGGAAGAACGGCACATCCGCGCCCAGCGGCAGCGCGATCGCCGCAAGGTCGGGGCGGGCGAGGCCGAGTCCCCACAGGCGGTTGAGAGCGATCAGCGTGGTGGCGGCATCCGACGATCCGCCGCCCATGCCGCTGCCAGTCGGGATGTTCTTCGTCACCCGGATCGAAGCGCCGAGGCGGCAGCCGGTCGCCTGCCGCAGCGCAAGTGCCGCGCGGACGGCCAGGTCGTCGCCGGCGCCCCAGCTCAGGGCTCCTTCGCGCACGATCTGCCCGTCGCCACGTCGCTCGAAATCCAGCCAGTCCGCTAGATCGATCAGCTGGAACGCGGTCTGCAGCGTGTGATAGCCGTCCGCGCGACGGCCGGTCACGTGCAGGAAGAGGTTCAGCTTGGCGGGGGCGGGCAGGCCGAGCGCGGACTCCATGCGCTCATGTTAGCGGCCGAGCGGTCACGAGTTCACGGCACGGGGCCTCGGCCCGGCATGGCCGTTGCCTCGGGTCTAGGCGGAAGGATCGTCGACGACGAGCCGCAGTACCACTCCCGGAGCATGCGGTGAGGCGGCGCGTTCGAGGATGATGAGACGTGGCCGCTCGGATGTTGCGAAGGTCTCGGCAAGCCGCACGGTCCAGCCATCCTGCTCGATCAGCACCAACCGGCTTCCGTCGCGTTCCACCCGGGCGGGGCGGGATGGCACGGGCCGGCCCTCGATCCAGTCGGGCAGGCCGCTGACCGGGAGACGCCATCCGAGCAGCTGCTCGGCCAGCGCATCGGCATCGGGCCCGCGCGCTTCCTGCATCCCGGGGCCGTTCGCGCTTGCTCCCTCCGGGCCGATCTCGATGCGCGCAACCGTCGTGCCAAGCGGTGTCGCGAGATCGATGCGCCGGCGATCGCGGCGCACCTCCATGCTGAATCGTCCCGAAACGCTTTCTCGCCTTTCGCCCTGGCTGGCGACCGCTGAGAAGCGCCCGGTGTGGACTCGGTCGGGAGCTGTCTCCGGTGTGGTGGCGCAGGCCGTCAGGAGCGTGGCCACCAGAACGGCCACCCAGCGCACGGCCGCCGATCGTGCGACACCCTCGTCGCGTGGCGGCCACGATGCTGCCATCGCTACAGACCTATGCGAAGGCGGGCGATGGTCGACTTGAGCAGTTCGTTGCCCGGTTCCTGCGATCGCACCTCGCGCAGCAGCTTGCGCGCGCCATTCTGGTCGCCGGACGCCCACAGCACCTCCGCGAGATGGATTGCCACTTCGGCCTCCGGTTTCTCGTCGTAGGCGCGCTGGAGGTACTCGCGCGCCTTCTTCAGGTCGCCCATACGGAAGTAGACCCATCCGAGCGAGTCGAGGATGTAGGGATCGGAGGGACTGAGCTCGTGCGCCTTCTCGATCAGCTGGAGCGCCTCCGGCAGTCGCATGTTCCGATCGGCCAACGAGTACCCGAGCGCGTTGTAGGCGTGCGCATAGTCCGGCTTGAGCTCGATCACGCGCCGGAGTTGCTGCTCCATTTCAGTGAGCCGGTTGGTGCGCTCAGCCGCCATCGCCGTGTCGTAGAGCAGCGACAGGTTGTCCGGATTCTTCGCGAGTGCCTCCGCGAGCATCGCGTAGGAGTCCTCGTTGCGTTTCGCATCGCGCAGCAATTGCGCCTCCGCGATCACGAGCTGGACGCGTTCGTCGTCCGACTGCGGCTTGATGTCGCGCAGGACCTTCCGGCCGTCCTCGAGCCGGTTCATCTTCGTGAGCACGGAAGCTTCGCGCAGGCGTGCCGGCAGGTACTCCTCGCCACCTTCGATCTTGCGCAGCCACATCAGGGCCTCGGGGTACTGCCGGTCTTCTTCGGCGAGCTGGGCGAGGTTCAGGTACGCGCTGTCGGCATCGCGCTCCTCGTTGCCCGGCTCCGCGAGCAGCGCGAGATACCGCTGCAGGTAGGTGCGCGCATCGGCCTTGAGGTTGCCCTGCATCGACAGCAGCGCCATCGAGTACACGAGCGTCGGATTCTTCGGGTCCGCCTGCAGCAGGCGTTCGAACTGACCGCGCGCGGCTGCGTACTGTTTGTCGGCGATGAGCAGGCGCGCATACGCCAGCCTCGGATCGGTCGCCTTCGGGTTTCGTTCCAGGTAGCGCGCCAGCACCTCCAGGGCGCCGCGGCGATCGCTGGCCTGCATGAACTGTGCGGCGGTCAGCGCGGCGCGCTCCGAATCCGGGGCGAGTTCGACAGCGGTCTTCGCCTCCTCGATCGCGCGGCTGTTCTTCCCGGCCGCCTGAGCGCCATTGGCGAGCACCAGCCGCACCTCGGCCGTCTTGCCGTAGGGCTGCGCGAGCCGCTCGAGCAACGCAAAGGCGCCTGCGCGATCCTGGCTGCGCGTCAGCGCCCGCTGGATGCGCCCCAGTTCCTCCGCGGGCTGAGTCGCCGCCTTCAATTGTTCGCTGAAGATCGCATGGGCATCGTCGAACTTGCCGCTGGCGGCGTACAGCATCGCCACCGTCTGGCTCGCGTCGCTCGAGCGCGGTGCGAGTTCATGCCACAGCTTCGCCGCCTCCAGACTCTCGCCGAGCGCGCGGCCTTGCAGCGCGAGTTCGGTGGCGCGTCGCGCGAGCCGCGGATCCCGCGTGTCGCGGGCAAGCTTGAGGTACACGGCGTACGCCGCGCCCAGTTCCCCGCGCTGGGCCGCGACTTCCGCGGCCATCAACTGGTACAGCAGCGCGCCGGACAGGTCGATGTCAGGAATGCCGTCGGCTCCTGCCGGTTCAACCGGGGCGGCGGGTGCCGGTGCCACCTGCGCAAGGACCATGCCGCCGTCGCTCGCGCGGGATCCGGCGCTCGCGCAACCTAGAATCGCAAGAACCACGGCAGTGGCGAGGACGCGTGCGCAGCGGACGACGAACGGCACCGGGTGAAGCTGGGATGCGGGCATCAGGACGGCCACGGCGGCGAAGCCCGGCCGGTGGCGAGGGGCGATGAAGATACGTTGCACAGTAACAGAACGATGCAAGGCGGATTGCGGGGCCCGGCGTGCCTGAGCTGCCCGAGGTCGAGGTCACCCGGCGGGCCCTTGCGCCGCACGCGGAAGGCCGCGTGATCGAAGACATCGTGATCCGCGACCGGCGGCTGCGCTGGCCGGTTCCCGCTGATCTCGCGAGCCGCCTCGTCGGCCAGCGAGTCGAGCGCATCGACCGGCGCGGAAAGTACCTCCTGTGGCGACTGCCCGCCGGGGTACTGATCTCCCATCTCGGCATGTCCGGCGTCTGGCGCGTCCTGCCTCGCTGCCGCGGCGTTCCTGCCGCGGGTGTGCACGACCATGCCGACCTGCTGTTCGCGGAAGACTGCCTTCGCCTGACCGATCCGCGGCGCTTCGGCGCGTTGCTGTGGCACCCGTCGGACGACGGCCCCGTGGACTCGCACCCGCTGCTCGCCAGCCTGGGGATCGAGCCATTCGATCCACGGTTCGGCGGCGCCTGGCTCTATCGCGGCACGCGCGGCCGGTCGGCGGCCATCAAGCAGGTCCTGCTGGCCGGCGACGTCGTGGTCGGCGTGGGGAACATCTATGCATCGGAGAGCCTGTTTCGTGCGGGCATCAACCCCAAGGTTGCGGCGAGACGCCTCGGGCCGGCTCGCTGCGATCGACTCGCTGCCGCGATTCGCGAAGTGCTGTCGGA
>DASWBP010000392.1:0-8021 GCA_036390555.1 Burkholderiales bacterium
CGTGGGCGGCGCGGCGGTGACCGAGGAGTTCCACCCGGGCTTTCGCAACTCGGTGGCCGCCTATACGGTGAGCCTGCTGCAGGCGAAAGTGATCCGCGACCTGCGCCTCGCCGAGCACGGCCTGCGCATCGTCGAGCGGCCGCTCGCCAACTTCCTGCCGCTCGCGGGCGGCTACCTGAAGGTTGGCGGCGGGCTCGAGGCGACGCAGCGCGAGTTCGCGAGGTTCTCCGCGCGCGACGCGCAGCGGCTGCCCGCCTACTGGGCGAAGCTCGAGCGTGTCGCCGACGTCCTTCGCGCGGCGGTGCTCGAGACGCCGCCCAACGTCGGCGGCGGCCTGCGCGACGCTTATGCCGCCTTCCAGGTTGGCCGGCGCTTGAAGAGCCTCGACATGCCGGCGCGACGCGACCTGCTGGGCCTCTTCACGCGGGGCGCGGCGGAGTGGCTCGAAGACTGGTTCGAGTCGGAGCCGGTGAAGGCCGCGTTTGCCTTCGACGCCGTGGTTGGCAACTTCGCGAGCCCCTACCACCCGGGCACGGCGTACGTGCTGCTGCACCATTGCTTCGGCGAGGTGAACGGCAAGCGCGGCCAGTGGGGCCACGCCATCGGCGGCATGGGCGCGATCAGCGAGGCGCTCGCGGCGGAGGCGCGCCGCCTCGGCGTAGAGATCGAGTGCGAGGCGGCGGTGGCCAACGTGCGACTGGGTGCCGTCGCGCTCGCAGACGGCCGTGAGATCGCGGCGCGCGCCGTCGTCGCCTGCGTCAATCCCAAGCTGCTGTTCCTGAAGATGGTCGAGCCGTCGCTGCTCGAGCGCGACTTCCGTGTGCGCATCGAGCGTTACAAGTGCGCTTCCGCCACCTTCCGCATGAACGTCGCGCTCTCGGCCCTGCCGCGCTTTGCCTGCCTGCCGGAACCGGGGCCGCACCACGCCAGCGGCATCATCATGGCGCCGTCGCTCGGCTACATGGAGCGCGCCTATCTCGATGCGCGCGCCGAGGGCATGGCGCGCGCGCCGATCGTCGAGATGGTGATCGCCAGCACGCTGGACGACACGCTTGCGCCCAAGGGCGCGCACGTCGCTAGCCTCTTTTGCCAGCACTTCGCGCCGGACGCGGATTGGGCAACGCGCAAGGAGGAAGCGATCGGGCGCATCTTTGACGTCGTCGAGTCACATGCGCCCGGCTTCAGGGCCAGCGTCATCGCGCACAGCGCGCTGTCGCCCGCGGATCTGGAGCGCGAATTCGGCCTCGTCGGCGGCGACATCTTCCACGGGCAGCTGACGCTCGACCAGCTGTGGTCTGCGCGCCCGGTGCTCGGCCACGCCGATTACCGCACGCCAGTGAAGGGGCTCTACCTTTGCGGCTCGGGCGCGCATCCGGGCGGCGGCGTCACCGGCGCGCCTGGCCACAACTGCGCGCGTGAGGTATTGCGGGACTTCGGCCGGCGCATGCCGGGCTGACAGCCAGGCGCAGGGCAGGCGCAACCGGCCGACGGGCGGCCGCCGCGATCGTCAGTGCGCCGTCAAACGGCCTCTGGGGTGTAGCCGGCCTCGGCGATGCTGCGCGCGACATCTTCCTTCGACGCCGTGCTCTGTACGCGCACCTTGTGCTCCGGCAGCGACACCTCGACCTTCGCCGAGGCGTCGAGCTCCTTCACCGCCTTGGTAATGGTGCTGGCGCAGTGGCCGCAGGTCATGTCCGGGACTTTGAGTTCGATCATCTTGCGCTCCTTGGTCAGGGGCTCCGCCAACCGGAGCCTCGCGCACAGGCTCCACCCTCCCACAGGGTGAGGGTCAATCCCTTGACCCACCTCAAAGGCGCGCGAACCTTTCTGCCGCCTTGACCCTCCAATGATGGCAGACTCTAGCTTGTACGGCTTGAACGCGAACCTGAAAGGCCCTGCCGTGGAAACCAGCATCCAGATCCGCCTGCCCATCGAGGGCATGACCTGCGCCTCCTGCGTCGCCCGCGTGGAGAAGGCGCTGAAGAAGGTTCCCGGCGTGGGCGGTGCGGAGGTCAATCTCGCCACCGAGACCGCGACCGTGACGCTCGCCGCCGGGGCGCGGCCCGAGGCGCTGGTGGAGGCGGTGCATAAGGCGGGCTACGAGACGCACCTCGAGCCCACGCCGCAGGCGCCGGCGGCGGATCGCTCCTGGTGGCCGGTCGTCGCCGCGGCTGCGCTCACCTTGCCGCTCCTCGTGCCGATGGCGCTCGATCCCTTCGGCATCCATTGGGCGCTGCCCGGCTGGGCGCAGCTCATCCTCGCCACGCCGGTGCAGTTCGTGCTCGGCGCGCGCTTCTACCGGGCCGGCTGGAAGGCGCTCCTGGCGCGCACCGGCAACATGGACCTGCTGGTGGCGATCGGCACGAGCGCGGCCTACGCGCTTTCCGTGTACCTGCTCGTGAAGCACTGGGAACACGGCATGCCGCACCTGTACTTCGAGGCGGGCGCCGCCGTCATCACGCTGGTGCTGCTCGGCAAGTGGCTCGAGCATCGCGCCAAGCGCCAGGCGACGGAGGCGATCCGCGCGCTGCAGGCCCTGCGCCCCGAGCGCGCGCGCGTGCGCCGCGACGGCAGGGAGATCGAAGTCGCGGTCGAGTCCGTCAAGGCGGGCGACCTGGTGGTGGTGCGTCCCGCCGAGCGCATCGCTGCCGACGGCGAGATCGTGGAGGGCGCCACCCACGTGGACGAGTCGCTCATGACCGGCGAATCACTGCCGCTTGCAAAGGGCCCCGGCGAGCGCGTGACGGGCGGCTCGGTAAACGGCGAAGGCCTGATCGTCGTACGCGCCACCGCGGTCGGCGCGCAGTCGGTGCTCGCGCGCATCATCGAGATGGTCGAGACCGCGCAGGCGCGCAAGGCGCCGATCCAGCGCCTGGTGGACCAGGTGAGCGCCGTGTTCGTCCCGGTGGTGCTCGGCATCGCCGCGCTGACCTTGCTTGCCTGGGGGATCGGCACGGGCGACTGGGAGCGCGCGGTGCTCGACGCGGTGGCGGTGCTGGTGATCGCCTGCCCCTGCGCGCTCGGCCTCGCCACGCCCGCGGCGGTGATCGCCGGCACGGGCGTCGCCGCGAAGCACGGCGTGCTGATCAAGGACGCGGAAGCCCTCGAGGTCGCGCACCGCGTGCGCGTGGTTGCCTTCGACAAGACCGGCACGCTGACGGTGGGCAGGCCGGCGCTCGTCGCGCTCGAGCCCGCAAGCGGTGAGCGCGCCGCCGCGCTTGCGCTCTCTGCCGCGGTGCAGTCCGGCAGTGAGCACCCGCTCGCCAAGGCGGTGATGGCGGCCGCGAAGAATGAAGGCGTCACGCTGCCCGCGGCCGCCGACGTCAAGGTGACGCCGGGGCGCGGCATCGAGGCGCGAGTCGGCGGGCGGCGCCTTGCCGTCGGCTCGAGCCGCTGGATGCGCGAGCTCGGCGTGGACCTGTCGCCGCTTGCCGGTCGGCAGGCGGTGCTAGAGCGCCAAGGGCTCACAACGTCCTGGCTCGCCGAGCTCGGCGCCGCGCCCAGCGTACTGGCGCTCCTTGGCATCGGCGATGAGCTCAAGCCCGAAGCTGCCCAAGCAGTCGCCGAGCTTGCGCGGCGCAACGTGCAGTCGGTCATGATCAGCGGCGACAGCCGCGTGGTCGCCGAGGCGATCGCGGCGCGCGTCGGCATCACCCAGGTGCGCGCCGAAGTGCTGCCCGAGGACAAGGCGCACGAAGTGGAGGCACTGCGCGCGTCGCACGGCACGGTGGCTATGGTGGGCGACGGCATCAACGACGCGCCGGCGCTGGCGGCGGCCGACATCGGCTTCGCCATGGGCTCCGGGACGGATGCGGCGATGCACGCCTCGGGGGTGACACTGATGCGCGGCGACCCGCGCCTGGTGGCGGCGGCGATCGACATCTCGCGCCGCACCTACGCCAAGATCCGCCAGAACCTGTTCTGGGCCTTCTTCTACAACGTCGTCGGCATCCCGCTCGCGGCGCTGGGACTCCTGAGCCCCGTGGTGGCGGGCGCCGCGATGGCGCTCTCCAGCGTCAGCGTGGTGACCAACGCGCTGCTCCTGAAACGCTGGCGGCCCGGCGACTGAGAGGGGAGACCGAGATGAGAAGGATCGAGCCGTTCCTCGAACATGCCGACGCCCTCGGGCGCGGCCTGGTGGACATCGGGCGCGCCGCCAAGGCGAGCGGCGTGTCGGTCAAGATGATCCGCCACTACGAGGCGATTGGCCTGCTGAAGAAGGTGGCGCGCACCTACGCCAACTACCGCGTCTACGGCGCCAACGACGTGCACACGCTGCGCTTCATCAAGCGCGCTCGCTCGCTCGGTTTTTCCATCGAGGACATCCGCGAGCTCCTGTCGCTCTGGCAGAACAAGTCGCGGCCCAGTGCGGCGGTGAAGCGCATCGCCAGCGGGCATCTGGAGGGCCTCAAGCGGCGCATCACGGAGATGCAGTCAATGGTAGCGACCCTGGAGCACCTGAGCGACCACTGCCACGGCGACCACCGCCCGGATTGCCCGATCCTCGAGGACCTCGCGAAGGCCTGAGCGCTTGACCCTCCCATCATAGGAGAGATGAGACTGGCGCGGTCTTTCACCTCTGGGAGGTCACATGGACCACGCACACATGCACCACGGCAATCACGCGCCGCACGCGGCGCCCGGCAATGCGGCGAGTGCGCTCAACGCGCTCGCCTGGTCGGCGACGCTGCACTGCCTCACCGGCTGCGCCATCGGCGAAGTACTCGGCATGGTGATCGGCACCGCGCTCGGCTGGGGCAATCTGCAGACCATCGCGCTTGCCGTGGTGCTTGCGTTCTTCTTCGGCTATGCGCTCACCATGCGCCCGCTGCTGCGCGACGGCATGGGCTTGCGCGCCGCAGCGCGCCTCGCGCTCGCGGCCGACACCGCCTCGATCGCCGTGATGGAGATCGTGGACAACCTGATCATGCTCGGCATCCCGGGGGCCATGGACGCGCCGCTCGACAGCCTGCTCTTCTGGGGCAGCCTAGGCGTCGCCCTCGCGATCGCCGCGGTCGCAGCGTTTCCGGTGAACCGCTGGCTGATTGCGCGCGGCCGGGGTCATGCGGTCGTTCACGCGCATCATTAGGCGAACGCGCCGAGGGGAACCGGCCCTCTCGGGGGCGTGTCATAATCGCCTCATGGCGCGCGCTTCGAGAACGCTGCTCGTCCTGGTCCTCGCCGTGCTGCTGCCCCTGCGGGCAGTGGCGGGCGTGGTGACCGGCTATTGCGCCAACGGCCATCAGGAGCGGCCGGCAGCCGCTCTTCTCGCGCACGGCAACCACGCTGCGCATGGGGAACACGGCGGGCACGACGCGCGCGCGGGGCACGACCACCACGCGGCGAGCGCGCATCACGGCGATGACGCTCAGCCGGCCAAGCCCGTGACGCCGACCTGCAGCATTTGCGTCGAGCACTGCTCGAGCGCTGCATTCGCGCCGGGCGGCGCAGCCCAGGCGGTTGCGGTTCCCGCAGCCGCCGAGGCGAGCCCGAGCGACGACGTGCGCGCGGCGCCAGCCTTCTTTCCCGACCAGCTCGACCGGCCTCCGCTCGCCTAGCTTCGCTTCGGCTTGAGCCGCCGCGGCGCATCGCCGCGCGCGCATCACCCATTGCGAAGAGAGCGAGCATGCCGCACAGACACTGGATATGGCTCGTGGCCCTGGCCGCGGGCAATGCAGGAGCGCAGTCCGCCGCGCGCCCGGATCCCGCGGATCCGGCCGTGCGGGTGCCGGAGACCGCCTATCGGTCGGCCTTCGAGGACTATCGCAAGCACGAGTTGTCGAGGCAGGTCCCCTGGCGGGACGCCAACGATGAAGTCGGCCGCATCGGCGGGCACGTCGGCGTCGTGCGCGATCCGTCCGCGCGCGGCCTGCAGGCGCCCGCGGCAGGCGCCGGGGCCGCGCAGCAGGCCGCGCCAGCCGCACCCGAGGACGCGAAGTCGCCGCGGGGACGCCCATGAGGGCCGCCGCGCTGGCAGCGATCGCGTTGCTCACCGGCTGCGTTTCCTTCACCGACGACGGCGGCTTCGGCAGCGTGGAGAAAGCGGTCGCGGACCGCGGCGTGCAGGGCGCAAAGTGGGTGCGCGCCGAGGACGAGGCCGATTCGGTGGCCGCGCGCGTGCAGGAGCTGCTCGCCGGCCCGCTCTCGGCGGACAACGCGGTGCGCATCGCGCTGCTCAACAATCCCGCGTTGCAGGCGCGCTATGCCGAGCTCGGCATCGCAGAAGCGGACCTCGTGCAGGCGAGCCGCTGGAGCGGCCCCACGCTGTCGTTCGCACGCCTGCGCCGCGGCGACGAGATCGAGCGCGAGGCGAGCGTGTTCTTCGACGTACTGGGCCTCATCTCGATCCCGCTCTCGACGAAAGCGCAGGGCCAGCGCTTCGAAGCGGCGAAACACCGCGCCGCGGAAGAGACGCTGCGGCTCGCACTCGATACGCGCAAGGCCTGGGTTGGCGCAGTCGCCGCGCAGCAAGCCGAGCTCTACCTGCAGGACGTGAAGGAAGCCGCGGAAGCGAGTGCCGAGCTCGCGCGCCGCATGGCGGAAGTCGGCAACTGGCCGCGTCTCACCCAGGCGCGCGAGCAGGCGTTCTACGCGGATGCGACCGCGCAGCTCGCGCGCGCACGCCAGGGGCAAGTCGCGGCGCGCGAGCGGCTCACGCGGCTGATGGGCCTGTGGGGCGGGCAAGCCGCGTTCACGCTGCCGGAACGGCTGCCCGAGCCGCCGGCGACGGTGAAGGAGAGCCTGGAGCTCGAGGCGCAGGCGCTGCGCCAGAGGCTCGATGTGCAGGCGGCGCGCCGCGATGCGGCAGGACTTGCCGCTTCGCTCAAGCTCACCAGGGTGACGCGCTACGTGAACCTCATCGAGGTCGGCGCGCTGCGCAACTCCGAAGCCGGCGCAGAGACGCAGCGCGGCTGGGAGCTCGAACTGCGCATCCCGATCTTCGATTTCGGCGGCGCGCGCGTGGCGCGCGCCGAGCACGAGTACATGCAGGCGGTCAACCGCGCCACCGACACCGCGGTGCGCGCGCGCTCCGAGGTGCGCGAGGCTTACGGCGCCTATCGCACCGCGCACGATCTTGCGCGGCACTACCGCGACGAGATCGTGCCGCTCAGGAAGCGCATCTCGGAGGAGATGCTGCTGCGCTACAACGGCATGCTTTCCTCCGTCTTCGAGCTCCTTGCCGACGTGCGCGAAACGGTGGCGAGCGTCAACGCCTACGTAGAGTCGCAGCGCGACTTCTGGCAGGCGGACGCGGACCTGCAGATGGCGCTTACCACCGGCACGCCGGGGCAAGTCGCCAGCGTCCTGAAAGCCGCGATCTCAGCCGCGCCTGCCGGCGGCGGCCATTGAGGAGTGGAGCTCATGACCACACGCAGACATTTCCTGCGCGCCTCCGCGGCGGGCCTGTTCGGCGCCGCGCTCGTCTCGCGCGCGCAGGCTGCCACGCTCCCCGAAGCGCCGGTGATGGACAAGCCTGACATGGCGCCGCCGCTCGCGCCGCCGAACGGGCGACCGTACAACCCGGTGGCGACGCTGAACGGCTGGACGCTGCCCTGGCGCATGAAGGACGGCTGGAAGGAGTTCCACCTCGTCGCCGAGCCGGTGCAGCGGCAGTTCGCGCCGGGCATGACCGCGCACCTTTGGGGCTACAACGGCCAGTCGCCGGGCCCGACGATCGAGTGCGTCGAAGGCGACAAGGTGAGGATCTTCGTCACCAATCGCCTGCCCGAGCACACCACCATCCACTGGCACGGCATCCTGCTGCCGAGCGGCATGGACGGCGTGGGCGGGCTCACGCAGCCGCAGATTCCCTCGGGCAAAACCTTCGTCTACGAGTTCCAGATGAAGAAATCCGGAACCTTCATGTACCACCCGCACGCCGACGAGATGGTGCAGATGGCAATGGGCATGATGGGCTTCCTCGTCGTGCACCCGAAGGAGCCGTCGTTCATGCGCGTGGACCGCGACTTCGTCTTCCTCATCAACGCCTACGATATCGATCCGGGCAGCGCCACGCCGCG
>DASWBP010000393.1:0-10699 GCA_036390555.1 Burkholderiales bacterium
GCCCGCGCAGATCGCGGCGCTGTACCGCGAGCTCGCGTCTAGGGTGGCGGACGGCACCCTCGCGGTGGAGGTGGAAGCCGTCTACCCGATCCGCAGGATCAAGGAAGCGGTGGCGCACGCGGCGCGCGGCGGCCGTTCCGGCAAGATCCTGGTCTCCTTCGCGCAGTCATGAGCGCTCGCGACGCGCGGTCGGCGGCGCGCCGCGGCGGACGCGTCTTTCGTGTAAGATCGCCGCGCGCTGCAGCCTCTTGATTCGGCGCACTTCTTCTTGAGTCGGGGCGATTGCGGGAGTTGCAATGCACGCTGCGCTTGAAGGTCTGCTCATCGGCGCCGCCCTGGCGGCGGTCCTGCTTGGTGCCGAGTACTATATGCAGCGCAAGGAGGCGAACGAGCGCGCGCAGCGCCTGAAGCGCGCCGTTGAGCTGGATCAGGACCAGCGCCGGCGCATCGCCAACATGGCGCGCTTCGCTCTCTTCATCCCGCCGGCGTTCGCTGCCGCCTGGTGGCTGATGTTCCGCTGAACCGCGGGCCGCGGCCCGGCGCTACAGGAGGTTCCATGCAATTGTTCTTCCGCGGCTTGTGCGCCGCCCTCGCCACGTTCTGGCTTGCCGCGGCCGCGGCGCAGCAGAACTATCCGACCAAGCAGATCCGCTTCATCGTCACCTTCCCGCCCGGCGGCAGCTCGGACCTGATCGCGCGCGCGCTGGCGCCCGTTCTCTCCGACCGCCTGCGCCAGCAGGTGCTGGTGGAGAACCGCCCCGGCGCGGGCGGCAACATCGGCATGGACCTCGTCGCCAAGGCGGCGCCGGACGGCTACACGATGGGGCTGGGCGCGGCGGGCGCGCTGGCGGCGAACGTCAGCCTCTACCCGAAGATGCCATACGACCCCGTCAAGGACTTCGCGCCCGTGTCCAACGTGGCGTTCGTGCCGTTCTTTCTCATCGCCAATCCGTCCCTTCCCGCGAACAACCTGCAGGAGCTGGTGGCGCTCGCCAGCGCGAAGCCCGGCCAGCTGATGCTCGGCTACGGCGGCAACGGCACGGCGATGCACCTCTCGGGCGAGCTGTTCAAGCTGATGGCGAAGATCCAGCTGGTCAACGTGCCCTACAAGGGCAGTGGCCCGGCTGCCGTCGACACGGTGGGCGGCCAGTTGCCGCTCGCGATCGTTGACGTGGCCTCTGCCATCGCGCAGGTGAAGGCGGGTCGCCTCAAGGCGCTCGCGGTGACCACCCGGACGCGCATCCCCGCTGCGCCCGAGGTGCCGACCTTCGCGGAGCAGGGCCTGCCGGATTACGAGGCCACCGGCTGGTTCGGCGTGGTGATGCCCGCCGGCACGCCCGCCGACATCGTCGGCCGCATGAACGCCGAGCTGGTGGCGGCGCTCAAGCGCAAGGAGATCATCGACCGGGTGATGGCGGCCGGCGCCGAGCCCTCGCCGAGCACGCCCGAGGAGTTCGGCGCGCTGATCCGCTCCGAAATCGCCAAGTGGGGCGAAGTCGTGAAAGCCTCCGGCGCCAAGGTGGACTAGGCCGGCCCGGGCCGATCTGCGCGTGGCGCGCCGCGCACGCACCATCCCGATCCTGCCGTCGCGGGTGACGGTCGAGGGACTCGATCGCGCCCCGCATCGCGCGTTCCTGCGCGCGCTCGGCGTCGCCGGCGCCGACCTGGCCAAGCCCTTCGTCGGCGTCGCCTCCACCGACGGACGCGTCACGCCCTGCAATGCGCTGCTCGGCGAATTCGCGCGCGCGGCCTGCGCCGGCGTGCGCGAGGCGGGCGGCGTGCCCTTCGACTTCGCCTCGGCGTCGGTCGCCGACTCGATGTCCATGAATCACGCGGGCATGCGCTACTCGCTCGTGTCGCGCGAAATCATCGCCGACGGGGTGGAGGCAGTGGCGCGCGGGCACGCCTACGACGCGCTCGTGACCTTCGCGGGCTGCGACAAGACCCTGCCCGGGATGATGATGGCGATGGTGCGGCTCAACCTGCCGGCTGTCTTTGTATATGGTGGGGCGGCGCTGCCCGGACACTGGCAAGGGCGCGATGTGACCGTGCTCGACACCTACGAGGGGGTTGGCGCGGTGATGTCGGGCGACATGGCACAGGCGGACCTCGACCGGCTGGAGGCAGCCTGCCTGCCCACGCTGGGATCCTGCCCCGGCCAGTTCACGGCCAATACCATGGCGATGGTCTCGGAGACGCTCGGGCTCGCGCTTCCCGGCAGCGCCACGCTGCCCGCGGTGGACGAGGGGCGTCTCGCGCTCGCGCGCGAGGCCGGCGCGGCGGTCATGCGCATCCTGCGCGAGGGCGGGCCGCTGCCGCGCGAGCTGGTGACGCGCAAGAGCCTCGAGAACGCCTGCGCAGCGGTGGCCGCGACTGGCGGCTCGACGAACGCGGTGCTGCACATCCCGGCGATTGCGCACGAGGCCGGCATCCGCTTCGACATGGACGATTTCGCACGCGTCGCAAGGCGCACACCTCTGATCGCCGACATGAAGCCTGGCGGCCGCTTCCTCGCCAAGGACCTGCACGCAGCGGGCGGCGTCTACACGGTGCTGAAGGAGCTGCTGCGTCGCGGCGCGCTGCACGGCGAGTGCCTGACGCTCTCCGGCAGGACGCTCGAGCAGGCGCTCGCCACGCATCGCGGGCCCGACGGCGAGGTCGTGCGCTGCGAGCCGATCTCGCCGAGCGGCGGCGTGGTCGTGCTCAAGGGGAACCTCTGCCCGGAGGGCGGGCTGATCAAGGTCGCGGGCCTGAAGTCGCTCGCCTTCGACGGCCGCGCGCGTGTCTTCGACAGCGAAGAGGCCTGCGCGGCGCAGGTGCGCGCGCGCAGGGTGCGTCCGGGCGACGTGCTCGTCATCCGCTATGAAGGGCCGCGTGGCGGGCCAGGCATGCGCGAGATGCTGGGCATCACGGCGCTCCTTTATGGTCAGGGCATGGGCGAGAAGGTCGCGTTGCTGACCGATGGACGCTTTTCGGGCGCCACGCGCGGCATGATGGTGGGGTACATGTGTCCCGAGGCCGCAGCGGGCGGCGCGATTGCACTGGTGCGCAACGGCGACCGCATCACGATCGACGCGCGCCGTGGCGTCGCGACCTTGCACGTAGGCAAAGGCAAGCTTGCGGCGCGGCGCAAGGCGTGGCGGGCGCCGCGTCGCGCGGCGATCGGCGGCGCGCTGGAGAAGTACGCACGCCTCGTGGGTCCTGCGAACCGCGGGGCCGTCACCCATTCCGGAGGCAAGCGATGAGCGATCGACCGCGCCTGGGCTTCATCGGCCTGGGCCTGATGGGCAAGCCCATGACGCTGCGCCTGCTGGCTGCCGGCTACGCGGTGACGGTCTGGAACCGCAGCCGGGACAAGATGTTGCCGCTCATCGAGAAAGGCGCGCAGGCCGCAGATGCGCCCGCGGCTGTGACGCGCGCCTCCGAGATCATTCTCATGTGCGTCACCGACCAGCATGCCGCCGAACAGGTGTTGTTCGGGCCCGACGGCATCGTCGCGGGTGGTGCGCCGGGCAAGCTGGTGGTGGACTTCTCCAGCATTGCCCCGGCTGCGGCTCGAGCGTTCGCCGAGCGACTGGCGCGCGAGCGCGGCATGGGCCTGGTGGATGCACCCGTCTCGGGCGGCACCGTCGGCGCGGAGCAGGGCACGCTCGCCATCATGGCGGGCGGCACGCCCGAGGATGTGGAGCGCGCGCGCCCGGTGGTGGCGCATCTTGCGCAGCGCTTCACGCGCATGGGCGATGCCGGCGCCGGCCAGGTGACCAAGCTCTGCAACCAGGTGATCGTAGGGTGCCTGTTTCCGGTGATCGCCGAAGCCGTCCGCCTTGCCGAGGCCGCGGGCGTGGACGCGAAGATGCTGCCCGCGGCATTGAAGGGTGGGTTCGCGGATTCGCTGCCGCTTCAGGTATTTGGCGCGCGCATGGCGGCGCGGCAGTTCGAGCCGCCGCTCGGCGCGGTCTCCATCATGCTCAAGGACCTGGAGAACGCGGGTGCGGTGGCGAAGGAGAAGGGCGTGCCCCTGCCGATGGCGCGCACCGCCGCGGAGCTGTATCGCCTGCTCGACGCGCAGGGCCGCGGCGGCGCGGAGCCGACGGTCCTCGTCGAATTGCTCGCGGGCAAGCGCTAGCGCCCGCGCGGCGGCGCAACGCGCATTGCGTCGCAACGAGTCTCTTCAATTCGCCGCGCAATGCTTTGAATCATCTTCAATGCGTCGCGCAACGCGTTGAATCATCGTCGATGCGCCGCGCAATCCATTGAATCGGATGATGGCGCGATTGCCGCGACGCGTTCAGTTGCATGCAAGAAATTGTTCTCGCGCGCTGAGGAAAAAATTTCCGCGTGCGCATTGAATTCGCGTTTTGATCTGATTAAGATGCACGCTCGTTCGCGCGAAGGGGGAGAAGAAAGATCATGCGATCCGTCACCAAGGCCGATCTCGTCGAAGCGGCGGCGCGCGCGGGCAACCTCAGCAAGTCGAGCGCGGGCGAAGCGGTGAACGCGGTGTTCGACGCGATCGTGGCGAGCGTGGCGAAAGGCAATCGCGTGACGGTCGTCGGCTTCGGCACCTTCCTGCCGCGCAAGAGGAAGGCGCGCAGCGGCCGCAGCCCGCTGAATGGCAAGGAAATCCGCATTCACTCCAAGACCGTCCCCGCGTTCGCGGCGGGACAGGGCTTCAAGGACCGCGTCGATAATCGCTAGCATCTGGCCGCAATCGCGAAGGGCTGCGAGCTTCGGCGCGCAGCCCTTTGTTTTTGCAAACATTGCAAAGCACAATCAGGCTTGGCAAAATCGTGCCGGTCATGGAAAACGTGCTGATCCTTACCCTGGATAGCCACGGCGTTCCGCATCGCTGGGTCAGTTGGCAGCAGGCCTGCTTCTACTACGCCAAGAACCTGGTCGCTTGGACGCTCGGCGAGCGCACCTTCACGTACCGCGGCGGTATCTCGCGCGTGACGGGCGAGCGCTCGAGCATCACCGCGCACTCGATCATCGCCATCCGCGGCAAGGCGCTGGCGGCCAAGGGCTTCAACCAGGTGCCGCCGCTCAACAACCGGGAGCTGTTCCGCCGCGACCGCCACGTCTGCGCCTACTGCGGCGGGGAGTTCAGCTACTTCCGCCTGACGCGCGACCACATCACGCCGCTGTCGCGCGGCGGCCGGGACACCTGGATGAACGTGGTGACCGCGTGCCGCCACTGCAACGGCAGCAAGCGCAATCGCCTGCCGGAGGAGTCGGGGCTGCAGCTGCTGTATGCGCCCTACGTGCCGAACAAGGCGGAGTACCTGATCCTCACCAACCGCCGCATCCTCTCCGACCAGATGGAGTTCCTGCGGCAGCACGTCGCCTCGCACTCGCGGCTGGTCGTCGCGCCGGCTTGATTGCCGGACTTTTGGCGCAATAGCGGCTTTCACCTGCTCGAGCGGGACGCGGCCGGCCGCCTGCGCGTAACCGACGACTTCCTGCGCGCCTACTACCTGCGCCCGGAAGTGCATCCCGTGGAGGAATCCTGCGATGCCGAGCGGCGGCTGCACGCCGCGCTCATGCAGGCGCCGCGCCGCACGGTGCCGCAGGCCGAGATCGAGGCGCTTGCCGACGCCGACGCGCGCCACAACTACGCGCTGCTGCTCGGGTTCCGCGACCGGCTGCTCGCGGCGGGCACGGTGGAAGGCTGCTACATGGCCCTGTTCAAGGGCCCGATCGACGTGCCGCCGATGTTCATCGACCAGATGGCGCACGTCATCCTGCGCAACGTCCTGGAGGGCTGCGAGGATCCCTTGCGCCTGCGCGCGGCGGAGCTCTTCTATCGCGACCAGAAGGCCACGTTGCGCGACGGCCACGTGCTGCTCGCCGACCTGGAAACCGTGCAGATGCATGCAGCCGGCAGCCGCTACGGCAGCATCGGCCGGCTGATCGTCGAGGCGCAGGGCGCGCTCGGCAAGGTGGACCTCGACGTGCTCGACCGCAGCAACGCGGCGCTTTACTGGGAGCGCGAGTCGCGCCACGACACCGTCATCAGCCTCACCTACGGGCGCGCGGCGCTCGATGCGCTCGCGCGCGTCGTCGAAGCCTGGATCGCGCACTTCCACGGCTTGCGCGTGGCGGTGAGGCCGCTGCGCCGCATCGAGGAGGCGCGCTGGGCGTGGCACATCGGGCTGGACGCGGAATCCACGGCGATCCTCAACGAGCTCTGGTCGGGCGCCGCCGTGGAGGAAGGGCGCATGCGCAACATCCTCGCGCTATTCGGCATGCAGTTCGAGGAGCCCGCGGCGATGCGCGCGGACATCGCGGGACGCACCGTGTATCTCGCGCTCTCCGCCAATGCCGAGCAGGAGGTGCGCATGAAGCCGCAGAACCTGCTCACCAGCCTGCCGCTGCATGAAGCCTGAATACTGGGACCGCGCCAAGCGCACGCTCGGGCGCCGCGACCCGGTGCTCGCCGGCATCATGCGCCAGCATCCGCGCGTGCACCTGGTGGCGCGCGGCGAGCCCTTTCACACGCTCGCGCGCGCCATCGTCGGCCAGCAGATCTCGGTGAAAGCGGCGCAGTCGGTGTGGAACCGCGTGCTCGAGGTCGCGCCGGCGGTGACGCCGGCCGCGGTACTGGCGGTGAGCCGCCCGCGGCTGCGCGCCTGCGGGCTCTCGGACCGCAAGACCGAATACATCGCCGACCTCGCGCGCCATTTCGCCGACGGCGCCGTGCATCCGCATCGCTGGCCGGAGATGGACGACGAGGCGGTGATCGCGGAGCTGGTCTCGGTGCGCGGCATCGGCCGCTGGACGGCGGAGCTGTTCCTGATCTTCAACCTGCTGCGGCCGGACGTGTATCCGCTCGGCGACCTCGGGCTGCTCAAGGCGGTGCGCCTTGCCTACTTCCGCGGGCGCAAGGTGCCGCTTGCGCGCATCCGCAGGCTCGGCGAGCAGTGGGCGCCGTGGCGCTCGGTGGCCACCTGGTACCTGTGGCGGTCGCTCGATCCGCTGCCGGTAGAATACTGAGATGAAGGGGGGCGGCTGGGTGGGGCCGGTTGCGCCGGAGGCAAGCGCTGCGCCACAGGCGTCGCCGCAGGATTCACCGCAGCGCGAAGCGCGGCAGGCGCTGCGCCTGAAGCGTTTCCTGATGGCGGCGAGCACGTCGCTGCTCGCGGCGGCGGCGCTGTTCATCTGCCAATGGCTCGGGCTGCTGCCGCTGAAGACCGCGGTCGGCGGCTCCGCGCTGATCGGCTTCTTCGTCGTGCTGTTCTACGCGGTGTTCCGCTCGGGTCTGAACCTGCGCTTTCGCGACCCGAGCCTGACCGCGGAGATGATCCTCGCCGCTGTGCTGGTGCTCGCGTACCTGATGGTGCACGCCGGGCCGGCGCGCAGCGCGCTCAGCCTGTTCTACCCGGTTGCGCTTCTGTTCGGTGCGCTGCGCCTCGGCACGGCGCCGCTGCTCGCGCTCGCGGCCGTCGCCTTCGCCGCGCATGCGATGGTGATGGTGTTCACGGGCGCGCTCGCCGGACCTGCCGCGGCCGAGACCTGGACGCAGCTCGCGACGCTGGCCATCGTGCTGCCGTGGTTCGCGGTGATGGGCGGCTACGTCAACAAGCTGCGCCACCGGCTGAGCGACAGCAATCGCCAGCTGAAGGAAGCCGCCGACCGCGCCGAGGAGATCGCGATGCGCGACGTGCTGACCGGGGCCTACAACCGGCGGCACCTCCTCGACGTGCTGCGGCGCGAAATCTCGCGCGCGCAGCGCGTCGGCGCGCCGCTCGCGGTGTGCCTCATGGACATCGACCATTTCAAGCGCGTCAACGACAACTGGGGGCATGCCGCGGGCGACGCCGTGCTGCGGCACTTCGCCACGCTCGCCAGCACCGGGCTGCGCGCGGTGGACGTCTTCGGGCGCTTCGGCGGCGAGGAGTTCCTGCTGATCCTGCCGGACACCGACGCGCGCGGCGCCGTCGCGGTGGCCGAGCGCATCCGCGCCTCGGTCGAGCAGGGCGCGTTTCCGGGGGTGCCCGCCGGACACCAGGTGACGGTGACCATCGGCGTGGCCGGCCGCAACCGCGAGGAGACCGCTGACGCGCTGGTCGCGCGCGCCGACCTGGCGCTGTACCGCGGCAAGGACGCGGGCCGCAACCGCGTCGTAGAATCTCCCGCCCGATGAAAACCACCTTCCTCGACTTCGAGCAGCCGATCGCCGAGCTCGAGAGCCGCATCGAGGAGCTGCGCTTCGTGCAGGACGACTCGGCGGTGGACATCTCCGAGGAGATCCAGCGGCTGCAGAAGAAGAGCCAGGCGCTCACCAAGGAGATCTACGCCAAGCTCACCCCCTGGCAGGTGGCGCAGGTGGCGCGCCACCCGCAGCGGCCCTACACGCTGGACTACGTCAACGCGCTGTTCACCGGCTTCGAGGAGCTGCACGGCGACCGCATGTTCGCCGAGGACGCCTCGATCGTCGGGGGACTCGCGCGCTTCGACGGCGTGCCCTGCATGGTGATCGGCCACCAGAAGGGCCGCGACACGAAGGAGAAGATCGCACGCAATTTCGGCATGCCCAAGCCGGAGGGCTACCGCAAGGCGCTGCGCCTGATGCGCATGGCGGAGAAGTTCGAGCTGCCGGTGTTCACCTTCGTGGACACGCCGGGCGCCTACCCGGGCATCGACGCCGAGGAGCGCGGCCAGTCCGAGGCGATCGGCCGCAACCTGTACGAGATGGCGGGCCTGCGCACTCCGATCATCGTCTCGATCATCGGCGAAGGCGGCTCGGGCGGCGCGCTCGCCATCGCGGTGGGCGACGTCACGCTGATGCTGCAGTACGCGACCTACTCTGTGATCTCGCCGGAGGGCTGCGCCTCGATCCTGTGGAAGAGCGCCGACATGGCGCCCGAGGCCGCCGAGACGCTCGGCATCACCGCGAACCGCCTGAAGACGCTGGGGCTGGTGGACAAGGTGGTGAGCGAGCCGCTGGGCGGCGCGCACCGCGACCCGCAGGCCGCCGCGCAGTCCCTGAAGAAGGCGCTGGCCGAATCGCTGCGCCAGCTGCGCGAGAAAAAGCCCAAAGAGCTCGTCGAGGAACGCCTCGAGCGTCTCATGAGCTATGGCAGGTTCAAGGAAACGGTCGAGCGCTAGCCACACGGGCCTGCGCCTGACGCTGCCCGGCCTGCAGGGCAAGCGCCTCGCGGTCGGCCTTTCCGGCGGGGTCGATTCGGTGGTGCTCCTGCACCGGCTGCGCGCGCTCGCCCCGCAGCTGGGCTTCCGGCTCAGCGCGGTGCACGTGCACCATGGCCTGAGCCCGAATGCCGACGCGTGGACGTCCTTTTGCCGCAAGCTGTGCAAGGCGTGGAGCGTCCCGCTCGCGGTGCGCAAGGTGCGCGTCGCGCGGCGCGGCGTGGGGCTCGAGGCTGGCGCGCGCATCGCAAGGCGCGCGGCGCTCGCGCGCGCGCCGGCCGACGCCATTGCGCTCGCGCACCATCTCGACGACCAGGCGGAAACCGTGCTGCTCAACCTGCTGCGCGGCGCGGGCCCGCGCGGCGCCGCCGCCATGCCGGCCGCGGGCCGGCTCGGCAGGAAGCCACTGCTGCGGCCGCTGCTTGCCGTGCCGCGGCGCGAAATCCTGGCGTACGCGCGCGCGCATGGCCTGCACTGGGTCGAGGACGAGTCCAACCGCGATGACGCGCTCACGCGCAACTTCCTGCGCCTGCACGTGGGCCCGCTGCTCGAGGCGCGCTTCCCGCGCTGGCGCGAGAACCTCGCGCGCGCCGCGGGCCTGTTCGCCGCGTCGGATGCGCGCGCCGAGCGCGCCATGCGTCAGTTCCTGGCGCGCCACGGCATGCGCGCGCCGAGCTCGGCAAAGCTCGCCGAGATGCTCAAGCAGCTCACCGGCCGCGGCGCACGCACGCGCATGCGCCACGACGGCAAGGAGCTGCGCGCCTATCGCGGCAAGGTCGAGGTGGCGCCACCGCTGCCGCCGGCCCGCTTCTCGCCGCGCGACTGGCACGGCGAGGCGCGCCTGCCGATCGCCGAACTCGAGGGCGAGCTGCGCTTCCGGCACGCGCGCGGCGCGGGCATCGACGCCGCGCGCGCCGCGGGACGCACCTTTCGCGTCCGGCTGCGTGCCGGCGGCGAGCGTTTGCGCCCCGACCCGCGGCGGCCCCGGCGCAGCCTGAAGAACCTGTTCCAGGAGGCGGGCGTGCCGCCATGGATTCTCACCGCGGAAACGCAGGAAAAAACCGAAACACCGAAACGTGCCGGACTCAAGACGATAACGCGCCTGCGCGTTGCCGCGCTTCAGGCTTTCTTCCGCCGCCGCCGGGACTGCTCGACCTCCTGTATCGCCTCGCGGAAGTCCTCCACGTCCTGGAAGCTGCGGTACACGGAGGCAAAGCGCACGTAGGCCACGTCGTCGAGCTTCTTCAGCTCCCCCATGACCATCTCGCCGACCCGGCGCGAGGGCAGTTCCCGCTCCCCCAGGGAGAGCAGCTTCTGCACGATGCGCTCGATGGCCTGGTCCACCAGCTCGGTGGGCACCGGGCGCTTGTGCAGCGCGCGCTGGAAGCCGGTGCGCAGCTTTTCCCGGTCGAACTCCGCGCGCCGCCCGTCGCTCTTCACGATCTGGGGCATGCGCAGCTCCACGGTCTCGTAGGTGGTGAAGCGCTTCTCGCAGGCGAGGCAGCGCCGGCGGCGCCGGATGCTCTCCCCGCTCTCGGAGACGCGGGAGTCC
>DASWBP010000394.1:0-2308 GCA_036390555.1 Burkholderiales bacterium
TCCTCGCCTTCCAGCTCGGCTGGTTCGCGGTCGTGCTCGGCGCCGCCCACGGCTGGCCGTGGGCCGGCAGCGCGGTCGCGGCCGCGATCGTGGCCTGGCACCTGCGGCGCGCGCTGCGCCCGCACGCCGAGCTGGTGCTCGCGCTCAGCGCCGCCGCTATCGGCGCGCTCTGGGACTCGGCGCTCGCGGCACTCGGGCTCATCGTGTTTCCGGACGGCATTCTGGTCGAGGGCGCCGCGCCGCACTGGATGATCGCGCTGTGGATGCTGTTCGCGACCACGCTCAACGTGAGCCTCGGCTGGCTCAAGCCCCGCCTGGCGCTCGCCGCGGTGTTCGGCGCGCTCGGCGGCCCGCTCGCCTACCTCGGCGGCGAGAAGCTCGGCGCCCTCGCCATGCCGCAGCCGCTGCCGGCGATCGCCGCGCTCGCGCTCGGCTGGGCGCTGCTCACGCCGCTGCTCCTCGTCATCGCGCGCCGCTACAACGGCTTCGTCGGCCCGAGGGCCATGACGCTCGAGGCCGGTCATGCTTGACTGGACCGCGGCCCTCGCCGCGCTTGCCGCGATCGCCATCCTTGCCGTCGCCGGCTGGGTCCTGAGCATGCGCCTGCGCAATGCGGGCGTCGTCGACAGCCTGTGGCCGCTGTTCTTCCTGCTCGGCGCCGGCGTGTACGCCGCCCTCGCCGGCGCCGAAGGCTCGCGCGCGTGGCTGCTGCTCGCGCTCGTCGCGCTGTGGGCGCTGCGCCTTTCGGGCTACCTCACCTGGCGCAACTGGGGAGAGCCCGAGGACCGGCGCTACCAGGCGATCCGCGCGCGCAACGAGCCGGGCTTCGCCTGGAAGAGCGTGTACCTCGTGTTCGGGCTGCAGGCCGCGCTCGCCTGGATCATCGCCATGCCGCTGTTCGCCGCCCTCTCGGGCGGCGGATCGCTCGGCGCGCTGGACGCCGCAGGCATCGCCTTATGGCTTGCGGGCTTCGCTTTCGAGGCGATCGGCGATGCGCAGCTCGCGCGCTTCAGGGCCGACCCGGCGAACCGCGGGCGCGTGCTCGCCACCGGCCTGTGGCGCTACACGCGGCACCCGAACTACTTCGGCGAGGCATTGCTGTGGTGGGGATACTTCACGATCGCGGTGGCGACGGGCGGCGCCTGGACCGCGTTCGCGCCGCTGCTCATGACCATCCTGCTCCTCAAGGTCTCGGGCGTGGCGCTCCTCGAGAAGGACATCGGCGAGCGGCGCCCGGATTACCACGCGTACGTCGAGCGCACCAACGCGTTCATCCCTTGGCCGCCGAGGGGGCTCGTTTGAAGAAGCTTCTCGCCAGCCTGCTCGCGGCCGTGCTCCTGCCCGGCCTCGCCGCCGCCAGCGCCGAGCGCGAGTGGCGCTTCCGCGTGATGCTCGACGAGTCCGAGGTCGGCACCCACGTGTTCCGCGTGCTCGAGCGCGATGGCGAGCGCCGCGTGGCGAGCGATGCGCGCTTCACCGTCAGGTTCCTGTTCCTCGACGCCTATGCCTACACGCACCAGGCCACCGAGCGCTGGCAGGGCGATTGCCTTTCGGAGCTCGACGCGCGCACCGATGACAATGGCGAGCGGGTAACGGTGCGCACGCGCCCGCCAGGGTGCGTCATGAGCTTTGCGTACTGGAACCCGCGCATGCTCCAGCAGACGCAGCTGCTCAACGCGCAGACCGGCGAGCTTACCGACGTGCGCGTCGAGCCGCTCGGCGAGGAGACGCTGACCGTGCGCGGCGTGCCGCTGCGCGCGCGCCGCTACGCCCTCACGGCCGAGCGCCTGCGCATCGACCTCTGGTACACGGCGCAGGCCGAGTGGGTACAGCTCGAGTCGCGCGTCGCGGGCGGCCGGCGGCTGCGCTATCTCATCCAGTGACCGACGCCCGGACTGCCATGCGGCGCCTGACCGCCCTGATGCTTCCCGCCCTCTTCGCGCTCGCCGCCTGCCAGAGCACGCCGCGCGCGCCGCTTCCGACCGTGCCGCGCGTCGAGCTCGAGCGCTTCATGGGCAGCTGGTACGTGATCGCCAACATCCCGACCTTCCTCGAGAAGGGTGCGCACAACGCGGTCGAGTCCTACCGGCTGGACGGCGACGGCACGATCGCCACCACGTTCACGTTCCGCGCCGGCGCCTTCGACGGACCCGAGAAGCGCTACACGCCGCGCGGCTACGTACTCGAGCGCGAATCGAACGCCGTCTGGGGCATGCAGTTCGTCTGGCCGATGAAAGCCGACTACCGGATCGTCTACCTCGCAGGCGACTACAGCCGCACTGTGATCTGTCGCGAGAAGCGCGACCAT
>DASWBP010000395.1:0-1776 GCA_036390555.1 Burkholderiales bacterium
GAGACGCTCAAGAACAAGCGCGTGCTGGTGCTCGACATGGCGTCCCTCCTCGCGGGCGCCAAGTACCGCGGCGAATTCGAGGAGCGGCTGAAGTCCGTGCTCAAGGAGCTCGCGCAGGACGAGGGCAATACCATCGTCTTCATCGACGAGCTGCATACCATGGTCGGCGCGGGCAAGGCCGAGGGCGCCATCGACGCCGGCAACATGCTCAAGCCAGCGCTCGCGCGCGGCGAGCTGCACTGCATCGGCGCCACCACCCTGAACGAGTACCGCAAGTACGTGGAAAAGGACGCCGCACTCGAGCGCCGCTTCCAGAAAGTGCTGGTGGGCGAGCCCTCCGTCGAAGCGACGGTGGCCATCCTGCGCGGCCTGCAGGAGAAATACGAGATGCACCACGGCGTGGACATCACCGATCCGGCGATCGTCGCCGCGGCCGAGCTCTCGCACCGCTACATCACCGACCGGTTCCTTCCGGACAAGGCGATCGACCTGATCGACGAGGCCGCCGCGCGCATCAAGATGGAGATCGACTCCAAGCCCGAGTCGATGGACAAGCTCGAGCGCCGGCTCATCCAGTTGCGCATCGAGCGCGAGGCGGTGAAGAAGGAGAAGGACGAGGCTTCGCGCAAGCGCCTGGGGCTGATCGAGGACGAGATCAAGCGCCTGGAGAAGGAGTACTCCGACCTCGAGGAGATCTGGAAGGCGGAGAAGGCACAGGTCGCGGGCAGCCAGCACATCAAGGAAGAGATCGAGAAGCTGCGCCTGCAGATGGCCGAGCTGCAAAGGAAGGGCCAATACGACAAGCTGGCCGAGCTGCAGTACGGCAAGCTGCCGCAGCTCGAGGCGCAGATGAAGAAGGCGGAGAAGGGCGAGGCGCAGGGCACCAAGGCGAAGCTCGTGCGCACCCAGGTCGGCGCGGAGGAGATCGCCGAGGTGGTCTCGCGCGCGACCGGCATCCCGGTCTCCAAGATGATGCAGGGCGAGCGCGACAAGCTCGTGAGGATGGAGGAGAAGCTCCACGAGCGCGTGGTGGGCCAGGACGAGGCGGTGCGCCTGGTCGCGGATGCCATCCGGCGCTCGCGCTCGGGGCTTTCTGACCCCAACCGGCCCTATGGCTCGTTCCTGTTCCTCGGCCCCACGGGCGTGGGCAAGACCGAGCTGTGCAAGGCGCTGGCGGCGTTCCTCTTCGATTCGGAAGAGCACCTGATCCGCATCGACATGTCCGAGTACATGGAGAAGCACTCGGTGTCGCGCCTCATCGGCGCGCCGCCGGGCTACGTGGGCTACGACGAGGGCGGCCAGCTCACCGAGCAGGTGCGCCGCAAGCCCTACGCCGTGATTCTGTTCGACGAGGTGGAGAAGGCGCACCCCGACGTGTTCAACGCGCTCTTGCAGGTGCTCGACGAGGGGCGCCTCACCGACGGCCAGGGCCGCACCGTGGACTTCAAGAACACCGTGCTGGTCATGACCTCGAACCTCGGCTCGCACATGATCCAGCAGATGGCGGACAGCGACTACGGCGTGGTGAAGCTCGCGGTGATGGGCGAGGTGAAGACGCATTTCCGGCCTGAGGTCATCAACCGCATCGACGAAGTGGTGGTGTTCCACGCGCTGGGAGAGGACCAGATCCGGTCCATCGCCGGCATCCAGCTCGGCGTACTCAAGGCGCGCCTGGCGAAGATGGAGTACGGGCTGGAGGTCGCCGAAGGCGCGGTGGTCGAACTCGCGAAGGCGGGCTTCGATCCGGTCTACGGGGCGCGACCGCTCAAGCGCGCG
>DASWBP010000396.1:0-6548 GCA_036390555.1 Burkholderiales bacterium
ACCTGAACGGCGCGATGTTCGCCTACAACGAGAACAAGCAGGCGTACATCGCCAACCCGGACGCCGGCACCTTCCGCGACCTGGTCGAAGCGGCCGAGAGCTGCCAGGTCGCCGTCATCCATCCCGGCAAGCCGCGCAACCTGAAGGAGCCGGGGCTCGACGAGCTGATCAAGCGCGCCGAGCCATTCCAGTAGCGGCGCGCCACCGGCCTTGCCCCCCAGGCAGAGGCTCGGTGCGGCTCAACGGGTGGACCCGGTCCGTGCGCCGCTCGCTGTCGGGGTGAGCGTCACGCGCAGCAGGGGCGCGCATCGCGCAGCTCGGCGCCTTTCTCGACGAGGGTCGCGCCGCAGCTCGCAAGCAGCGACGTGCAGACGACCAGGGCAAACAGACGCGACAGCGCCGCGGCGGCCGTCCGCGCAGGCATGCGGCGCCCGCCCCCTACTCCTCGGCGGCGGCCCGGCTCTCGGCGCGCGCGCTCTCGCCGCGGTACCAGCCGAGCTTTCTGCGCAGGCGCACCACTTCGCCGACGATGAGCAGGGAGGGCGCCTTCGCGGCGGCGGCCGACGCGAGCCTCGGCAGCGTGCCGAGCGTGCCCTCGATCACGCGCTGTTCGGGCCAGGTCGCCTTTTCCACGAGCGCCGCGGGCAGGTCGCGTGCGAGGCCGTGCTCGACGAGCCCCGCGCAGATCTTGGCGATGCCGCTCACGCCCATGTAGATCACCACAGTCTGGCGCGGGCGCGTGAGCGCCTGCCAATCGAGCTGGGCGCTGCCGTCCTTCAGGTGCCCGGTCGCGAAAACGCAGGACTGCGCGTAGTCGCGGTGGGTTAGCGGAATGCCGGCGTAGGACGCGGCGCCCGCGGCGGCGGTCACGCCCGGCACCACCTCGAAGCCAATACCCTGCGCAGCCAGCGCCTCGATCTCCTCGCCGCCGCGCCCGAAGATGAACGGGTCGCCGCCCTTCAAGCGCACGACGCGCTTGCCTTCGCGCGCGAGGCGCACCATGAGCGCATTGATCTCCCCCTGGCCGAGGGCGTGGCGGTCCTTCTCCTTGCCGACGTAGATGCGCTCGGCATCGCGACGCGCGAGGTCCACGAGCGCGGGGGCGACGAGGTGGTCATAGAGCACGACGTTCGCGCGCTGCATTACGCGCAGCGCGCGCAGCGTGAGCAGTTCCGGGTTGCCGGGCCCCGCGCCCACCAGGCTCACGAACCCGGACACGGGCGTCCTGGAGGCGTCGCCCTCCAGGCTCTCGGCGAGACGCTTCTCGGCGGCCGCCTCGGCGCCTGAGAAGACGAGGTCCGCGACCGAGCCGTCCACCACCTCCTCCCAGAAGCGCCGGCGCGCCTCGGGCTCGGGGTAGCGGCGGCGCGAGGCGGCGCGAAAGCGCGCGGCGAGCGCCGCCAGGCGCCCGAAGGCGTGCGGCACCGCGCCCTCGATCAGCATGCGCAGCTTGCGCGCAAGGACGGGCGAAGCCCCCGCCGTGGAAATCGCGATCTGCACCGGCGGCCGGTCCACCACCGAGGGCATGATGAAACTGGAGCGCGCGGGATCGTCGGCGACGTTCACGGGGATCCGCAGGGCGCGCGCCGCTGCCGCCACTGCCTCGTTGACCGTCTCGTCGTCGGTCGCCGCGATGGCGACTTCGGCGCCCACGAGATCGCCCGCCTGGAAGCGCCGCGGCTCGTGGCGCAACGCGCCGAGCACCGTCAATTCGGCAAGCCGCGGGCACAGTTCTGGCGCAACGACCGTCACCTTTACCCCCGAGCGCAGCAGGGTTTCTGCCTTCAGCGCAGCCACGGGGCCGCCGCCTACGACGACGCCGTGCTTGTCCTTCAGGTTGAGGAACGCTGCGAAATAGGGGCGATCCGGCGAGGGCGCGATGCTCATGGCATTGACTTTATTGGGCTTGCAGGCGGTGGCTTTGATCTAAGTTAAAGGCGTCCCGCCAGCGTACGGCAACCTTGCGCCATGCGTCGAATGGCCGCCCTGCTGGCCCTCTTGGCGGCCCACGCGGCCGCCGCGGAGGCGCCCGCGCCAGCGCGGCGCGCCGAGCTCCTGCACATGGTCAAGCAGGACTGCGGCTCCTGCCACGGCCTCACGATGAAAGGCGGCCTCGGGCCGGCCCTGCTGCCCGCAGAGCTCGCGCAGAAGGACGAAGAGCAGATGCAGTTCGTCATCCTGCACGGACGGCGCGGCACCGCGATGCCGCCGTGGAGCCGCTTCCTGTCGGAAGCGGAGGCACGCTGGATCGTCGAGCAGCTGAAGAAGGGCCTTCCCCAATGAGACTGGCAGCGACGCTCCTCCTTGCGCTCGTGCTTTGCGCCTGCGCCACGCCAGAGCCGCGCGGCACGGGCGACATGGGCCTGGTGATCGAGCGCGCCGCGGGCCGGGTGATGCTGATCGAGACGAGCGGGCGCACGGCGCTTGCGCGCGTCGAGGGCCTTGGCGACCTCTCGCACGCGGCGGCGGTGTTCTCGCGCGACGGGCGCTACGCCTATGTCTTCGGGCGCGACGGCGGCCTCACCAAGGTGGACCTGCTGCGCGCAAGGATCGAGAAACGCGTGATCCAGGCCGGCAACTCGATCGGCGGCGCAATCTCGCAGGACGGGCGCACCGTCGCGGTGGCGAACTACACGCCAGGCGGGATCCGCCTGTTCGATGCGTCGACCCTCGAGCCGCTCGCACAGGTGCCCACCGGCTCGAAGGTGGTCGGCATCGCGGACGCGCCGGGCAACCGCTTCGTCTTCAGCCTGTTCGAGGCGGGCGAGATCTGGATCGTGGATGCTTCCGATCCGCGCCGCCCGCAGGTGAAGAAGCTGCCGGGCATCGGCAGGCAACCCTACGACGGCTTCATCACGCCGAACGGCCGGCACTACATCGCGGGCCTGTTCGGCGAGGACGGCCTCGCGCTCGTGGACCTGTGGAACCCGGAGGGCGGCGCGCGACGCGTGCTGGACGGCTACGGCAGAGGCCAGGAGCCGCTGCCCGTCTACAAGATGCCGCACCTGCGCGGCTGGGCGGTCGCCGGGCGCTACATCTTCCTGCCGGCGATCGGCCGCCACGAGGTGCTGGTGCTCGACAGCGTCACCTGGCAGGAGGCGGGGCGCATTGCGGTGCACGGTCAGCCCGTGTTCGCGATCGCGCAGCCGGGCGCGCGGCAGGTGTGGGTGAACTTCGCCTTCCCCGACAACGGCGTGGTGCAGGTGATCGACGTCGCGGCGATGAAGGTGGTGAAGGACCTCAAGCCCGGGCGCGCGGTGCTGCACATGGAGTTCACCCCGCGCGGCGAGCAGGCCTGGATCTCCTCGCGCGACGACGGCCGCGTGGTGGTGTACGACGCGGCGAGTTTCGCCGAGCTCGCGCGACTGCCCGCCGAGAGCCCAAGCGGCATCTTCCTCACCTCGCGCGGCGCGATGACGGGCTTCTGAGCGATGACCGGAATTCTCGACGCCGCAAGCTATCGCCTGCTCAACGCCTGGCAGCGCGGCTTTCCGCTCGAGCCGCGGCCCTTCGCCGCGATCGCGAAGAGCTGCGGGCTGGACGAGGACGACGTCATCCAGCGCTTCGGGCAGCTGAAGAGCCGTGGCCTCATCGACCGCATCGGCCCGGTGTTCCGCCCCAACACCGCCGGCGCGAGCACGCTCGCCGCGATGGCGGTGCCGCCCGCGCGCCTCGAGTCGGTCGCCGCGCAGGTAAGCGCGCACGCGGGCGTCAATCACAACTACGAGCGCGAGAACCGCATCAACTTGTGGTTCGTCGCCACCGCGCCCTCGGAAGCGGCGCTTGCCTGCACGCTGTCGGCGATCGAGCACGACACCGGGCTGCCGGTGCTGCGCCTGCCGCTCGTGGAGGAATTCCACATCGATCTCGGCTTCGACCTGGAGGACCACTCGGTGCCGCGCGCCGCAAAGCAGGCGCCGGTGGCGCCGCTCGCGGAGGAGGAACGCCAGCTCGCCGGGCGCCTTGCGCCGGGGCTGCCGCTCGAGGCGCGGCCCTTCGCCGGCTTCGGCGTGCCCGAGCAGGAGCTGATCGGCACGCTCAAGCGCTGGCTCGACGCCGGCGTCGTGCGCCGCATCGGCGCGGTGGTACGCCATCGCCACCTCGGCTACGAGGCGAACGCGATGGTGGTGTGGGACGTGCCCGACGCCGAGGCCGGCACCGCGGGCCGGCGCCTCGCCGCCGATCCGGCGGTGACGCTGTGCTACCAGCGCGCGCGGGCCCTGCCCGACTGGCCTTACAACCTCTACTGCATGGTGCACGGGCGCGAGCGCGCGAGCGTCACGCAGGCGATCGAGCGCCTCGGCGCGCGCCACGGCCTCGCGCACTGCGCGCGCGAAGTGCTCTTCAGCAAGCGCTGCTTCAGCCAGCGCGCCGCCCGCTATGGATAGCCTGGCGCGCGCGATCGTCAACCGCCTGCAGGGCGGCTTTCCGCTCAGCGAGCGCCCGTTCGCCGAGGCGGCGAAGGCGCTCGGCACCGACGAGGCGACGCTCATCGCGAAGCTCGAGGCGATGCTCGACGAGGGCACGCTCACGCGCTTCGGGCCGATGTACGACGTGGAGAAGATGGGTGGCGCCTTCACGCTGTGCGCGATGAGCGTGCCGCAGGCGGACTTCGAGCGCGTCGCGGCGCTGGTCAACGCGCATGCGGAAGTCGCGCACAACTACGCGCGCGATCACCGCTACAACCTGTGGTTCGTGGTCGCCGCGTCCTCGCGCGCGCAGATCGCGCCGCTGCTCTCGACGATCGAGGCCGAGACCGGCTACCCGGTGCTCGACCTGCCGCGCGAGCAGGAATACTTCATCGAGCTGAGGCTCGTCGCATGAACGCGCTGGACGAGCGCATCGTGCGCGCCACCCAGGCCGGGCTGCCGCTCGTGCCCGAGACCTGGCGCGCGGTCGCCGAGGCCGCGGGCGTCACGCAGGCGCAGCTCTTCGCGCGCATCGAGGCGATGCTCAACGACGGGCGCATCCGGCGCATCGGCGCGGTGCCCAACCACTACAAGCTCGGCTACACGGCGAACGGCATGTCGGTGTGGGACGTGGCGGACGACGCGGTGGACAAGCTCGGTGCGAAGGTCGGGGCCCTGCCCTTCGTCACGCACTGCTATCGCCGCCCAAGGCGCCTGCCGCAGTGGCGCTACAACCTCTTCGCCATGGTGCACGGCAAGAGCCGCGCCGAGACGGACGCGCACGTGGAGGAGATCCGCGCGCTGCTCGCGCCCGCGCTGCGCGCGCACGATGTCCTCTACAGCACGCGTATCCTCAAGAAAACCGGACTGAGGCTCGCCTGACATGCTCCGCGTCTCCCGCGCCCTGAATGCGATCCTCAACCCTGCGCCGGTGCGCGCGGGCGGCGGGCCGACAGGTCCTGTGGTCATCTGGAACCTGATCCGCCGCTGCAACCTTACGTGCATGCACTGCTACTCCATCTCGGCGGACGTCGACTTCCCGGGCGAGCTGAGCACCGAGGACGTGATGCGCGTGATGCAGGATCTCAAGGCCTTCGGCGTGCCCGCGCTCATCCTCTCGGGTGGCGAGCCGCTGCTCAGGAAGGACATCTTCCAGATCGCCGGGCGCGCCAAGTCGCTCGGCTTCTACACCGCGCTCTCTACCAACGGCACGCTGATCGACGCGCCGCTCGCCGCGCGCATCCACGGCACCGGGTTCGACTACGTCGGCATCAGCCTCGACGGGCTGGAAGCGACGCACGACAGGTTCCGCCGCAAGCAGGGCGCCTTCGCGAAGTCCCTCGCCGCGCTGCGCGCCTGCCGCGACCTCGGCGTCAAGGTCGGCGTGCGCTTCACGCTGACGCAGGACAATTCCGCGGACCTGCCGGGGCTCCTCGACCTCGTCGAGGACGAGAGGATCGACCGCTTCTACCTCTCGCACCTCAACTACGCCGGGCGCGGCAACGTCAACCGCAAGCGCGACGCGCACTTCCGCGTGACGCGCGAGGCGCTGGACCTCTTGTTCGCGCGCGCCTGGGACGCGGCGCGCCGCGGCGTGGTGAAGGACTTCGTCACCGGCAACAACGACGCGGACGGCGTCTACCTGCTGCACTGGGCGCGGAGCCGCCTGCCCGCGCAGCTGCCCGGCTACAGCGAGGCGAAGCTGCGCGCGGTGCTCGCCGGCTGGGGCGGAAACTCCTCGGGCGTCAACGTCGCCAACATCGACAACCTCGGCAACGTCCACCCGGACACGATGTGGTGGGACTGCACGCTCGGCAACGTGCGCTCGCGCAAGTTCTCGGACATCTGGCGCGACACGCGCCACCCGATCATGGCAGGCCTCAAGGCGCAGCCGCGCCAGGTAAAGGGGCGCTGCGCCACTTGCAGCTACTTCGACGTCTGCGGCGGCAACACGCGCGTGCGCGCGATGAAGGTAACGGGCGATCCCTGGGCCGAGGACCCGGGCTGCTATCTCGACGACGAGGAAATCGCCGGGACGCCCGCCGCGGCGGTGCCCGCATGATGCGCACCCTCGCCGCGTTCCTCCTGCTCGCCTCGGGTACCGCGTTCGCGCAGGCGCCTGCAGACAGGGCGCCTGCG
>DASWBP010000397.1:0-15796 GCA_036390555.1 Burkholderiales bacterium
CGCCGACCACGCCGAGCGTGCGCCCGGTGAGGCCCATGCCCATGTGGTTCACGCGATCGTTCCAGCGCCCCTCGCGCGTCATGCGGTCCTTGGCGAACAGCTTCTGCGCGAGCGCGAGCACGAAGGTGAGCGCCATGGTCGCCACCGGCCGCGGCACCGCGTTCGGCGTATTGCACACCAGCACCCCCGCCGCGCTCATCGCGGGCACCTCCACGCTGTCGTAGCCCACCCCATGGCGTGAGATGACCTTGAGGCGCAAGTCCTTGCCCGCCACCGCGGCGGCGGGCACGCGCGGCGAATTCACGTAGAGCGCGTCGTATTTCGCCGCGTGCTCCGCGGTGATCTCGCGGATTCCCTTGGGCAGCCACTCCCATTCGAGGCCAGGCACCTTGAGTGCCTCGAGCGGCTCGCGGCCGAACACCGGCTCGCCCCTGGCGTCGAGGATGTCGCTCGTCACGCCCACCTTGAACACGGCGCTCACAGCTTGCGCATCCCGTCGAGCATCGCGCGCGTCGCCTCCTGCAGCACGCCCTGGTCGGTGCCGGTGGCGATCATGCGAAAGCCGTGGCCGAGGTATTCCCGGCCGAGCGCGGCGCTCGCCGCCATGTAGCCCGCGGCCTTGCCGTGCTTCTTCGCCGCGGAAACGATGCGGCGGATCGCGTCCCGGAACATGGGATGGTCGAATTGCCCGGGGATGCCGAGGAAGTTGGACAGGTCGAAGTGCCCGAGCCAGAGCACGTCCACGCCCGGCACCGCGGCGATCGCCCCCACGTTCTCGAGACCCGACCTCGTCTCGATCATGGCGATGACGAGCGTCCTCTCGTGGATCATCTGCATCTTCTGCGCGACGTCGCCCCCCTGGTAGTCGTCGTGCGCAAAGCCGAAGGCTGCGCCGCGGCGCCCGCCCGCGGGCGGATAGCGCGTGCAGGAGACGATGAACTCCGCCTGCTCGGCGCTGTCGACGAGCGGCACCATGACGCCGAGCGCGCCGCAATCCAGCGCACGCGCGATGAAGTCGTACTCGGTGCCCGGCACGCGCGCGAGCGGCACGATGCCGAGGGCGCGGCACAGCGCGAACTGCGGCTTGAGCGTCTCATAGGAGGCGCCCGTGTGCTCCATGCAGTACATCGCGTACTCGGCGCCCGCGTTCTTCAGCAGCCGCGGCATGCCGGGCGTGAAGAACTCGAAGATCATCGAGCCAAAGGCGGTGCCGGCGGCGGCGAGCTTCTGTTTCACGGGGTTCTCGCGCATGGCGGTGATTATCTCTGAAGCCGCTGCAGCTTCCAGCTCGCCAGCGGGCCGAGCAATCCGCCCAGCCCGAGCGTCGCCCAGGCGATGCCCCACGCGAATGCGTCGCCCGAGGCCTTGCCACCTCCTGCCAGGTCGAGCGCCCAGCCGAAGATGACCGGGCTGATGACGCCGGTGCCGAAGCCGACCACCGAGCGCACGGCGTACGCGGCGCCGAGGATGTGCGGCGGCACGCTCTCGGCGATCACGGTCGAATGCACCGAGGAGTCGGCGATCGCGGAGAAGTTGTGCAGGCAGGCGATGGCGACGAGCAGCGCCACCGGCAGCGCGAACATCCAGCCGATCGAGAACGACAGGAGCAGGCTCACGCTCGACCAGAGCAGGATCGTCTGCGTGCGCCCCCACCGGTCGGACATCACGCCGCCGGCGATCGAGCCCCCGATGTTCGCCACGTAGGTGAGCGCCGAGAGCGACAGCCCGAGCGCCGCCGCCTCGCCCGCGCCCGCCCCGTGCGCCATCAGCGCCGCGGTGAGGAAGGCGGGCATCCAGGCCCACAGCCCGAGCAGCTCCCAGCTGTGGAAGGTGTAGCCCCACACCGAGAGCATGCCCTTGCGATTGGCGAGCACCGCCGGGATCGAGCCGAGCACCGTGTGGCCCTCCGGGCGCGGGTGCACGACGTTCGGCGTCGCGCGCATCGCCGCGAGCGCGATGAACCATGAGAGCACCGGCATCGCCGCGACCGCGCCGAGCGCCGCGCGCCAGCCGGCGAAGGAGACCACCAGGCCCGCCACGCCGAGCGCGAGCGCGTAGCCGCCGCTGGAAGCCGCGATCATGAACCCCATCGCGCGCCCGCGGCGCGCGCGCTCGACGTGCTCGTTCACCATGGCGAGCACCGGCGTGTAGTAGCCGCCCTGCGTGAGGCCGGTGAGCGCGTGCAGCCACAGCGCCGACCAGAAGCCGTCCACGAACAGCACGAAGGCGATCGGGCTCAGGAACCCGGCGACCCCGGTGACGAGGAAGGCGCGCTTGGCGCCGAAGTGGTCGGCGATGAAGCCGACGATGAACAGCGAGGCCAGGTACCCGAGGTGGAATGCTCCCTGGATCATGCCCGCGTCGCGCGCCGACAGGCCCCAGTCCTCGCGCACCAGCGGCAGCACCGCGGAATAGGCGACGAACCACGCGGCCGAGAGCACGCGGCTCGCGCACAGGGCCGCGAGCCAGCCGGCCGAACCCGGATTCGTCGTCATCGCCATGGCATCCCGCGTACGCGGGACCCGGCCCGCCGCGCCTTTCGGCCATAATAGCCCGACAGCGTCGCGCCATCGCGGGAGGTTCATGTCCACCACCAGCATCCTGGTCGTCGAAGACGAGCCCGAGTTCCTGCGCCAGTATTGCGAGGCGATCACGCGCGAGCCCGACCTGCGCCTCGCCGGCGCGGTGGGCACGCTCGCGGCCGGCATGGCGGTGATCGACAAGGACGTGCCCGACGTCCTGGTGGTGGACCTGGGTCTTCCGGACGGCAGCGGCACGCAGCTCATCCGCGCGGCGGCGAAGAAGCGCCCGGACTGCGACGTGCTGGTGGTGACGGTGTTCGGCGACGACCAGCATGTGCTCGACGCCATCGAGGCGGGCGCCACCGGCTACATCCTGAAGGACAGCCCGGCCGGCGAGCTGGCGCGCTGCATCCGCGAGCTGCGCGCGGGCGGCGCGCCGATCAGCCCGAGCATCGCGCGGCGGCTGCTCGCGCGCATGCGCGCGCCGGCGGAGAAGCCCGCGCAGCCGCAGGGCGCCTCGCCCCTCACCGAGCGCGAGGCGGAGATCCTGCAGCTCATCGCCAAGGGCCTGTCCTTCGCCGACGTCGGCGGGGCACTCGGCATCTCGGCGCATACCGTGGTGGCCCACGTGAAGAAGATCTACCGCAAGCTCTCCGTGCACTCGCGCGGCGAGGCGGTGTTCGAGGCCACGCAGCTCGGGTTGCTCAAGTAGGCGCGGGGCGCGCGTGCGGATGCTCACGCGCGCGCTCCTCGGCTGGCTGCTGCTTGCCGCGCCGCTCGCCGCGACGGCGACCGACGCGGAGCAATGGCGCCATCGCGAGGCGGGCTACCTCTTCGCGCGCCACGCGTACACGCCGCCGACCCACCTGCCCTGGCAGCCGGTGAGCCTGCCCGACCGCTGGAAGGAGAACTGGCCGGGCATCACCGGCACGGTCTGGTATCGCGTGCCGTTCCAGGCGCGGCGCGTGGAGGGCGAGCCCTGGATGGTCTACCTGTCCCGGCTGCGCGACGGCGGCGCGCTGTTCGTCAACGGCCAGCTGCTCGCCAACGTACGCGAGCCGGGCGGCGGCACCTGGGTGCGCTGGATGCGGCCCCACGCCTTCGTCATCCCGCCGAGCGACCTGCGCGACGGCGAGAACGAGTTCCACGTGCGCATCGACGTGGCGAGCGCGGACAAGACCATGAACACCGTCTGGATCGGGCCGGAGGCCGAGGTGCGGCCGATGTACGAGTCGCGATTCTTCTGGGCCTACACCGCCGCGCAGATCACCATCGCCATCACGCTGTCCATGGCGGTGTTCGTGCTCACGGTCTGGTGGCGGCGCCGCATGCAGCTCGACTACGGACTGTTCGGCCTGGCGTGCCTGTTCTGGGGGCTGCACACGCTGAACTACGTCATCGAGGTGGTGCCGGATGCGTGGTGGCTGTTCTGGCGCGTCATGCGCTACGCGGCCACCGGCGGCTTCGCCGCGTCGATCACGCTGTTCTACCTGCGTTTCGCAGGCTTCCGGCCGCGGGGCATGACACGCCTGTTCGCGGCCTACTGGCTCTCGGGACCGCTCGCGCTCGCCATCGGCGGCAGCGCCGCGCACGCCTTCGTCGACCGCTACTACCAGGCGGGCCTGCTCCTCATGGGCGTGGTGATGATCGCCGGCGCGGTCTATGCGGTGTGGCGCCAGCGCTCGGTGGCCGCATTCGCGCTGCTCGCCTGCGCGCTCCTCGGACTGGGCGGCTCGATACACGACTACCTGCTCTCGCAGGGCCTGTTCTTCGACCCGGAGGAGCCCTTCCTGCTCTACTTCGCCGCCGATGCGCTGCTGCTCGTCGTCGGCCTGCAACTCGCCGACCGGTTCGTGAAGAGCCTCGGCGCGGCCGAGCAGGCCAGCGCGACGCTCGCCATCAAGGTGGCCGAAAAGGAGCGTGAGCTCGCCGCCAACTACGAGAAGCTGCGCGGCCACGAGCGCGAGCGCGCGGTGGCCGCCGAGCGCCAGCGCATCATGCAGGACATGCACGACGGCCTGGGCTCGCAGCTGCTGACTTCGCTGGCCGCGGTGGAGCGCGGCGCGCTCGACCCCAAGGGCATGGCGCAGGTGCTGCGCGACGCGATGGACGACATGCGCCTCGCCATCGACACGCTCTCGCCGGGGCGCGAGGGGCTGCTCGAGGCGCTCGGCAACCTGAGGTATCGCCTCGAGCCGCGCTTTCGCGCCGCCGGCATCGAGCTCGCGTTCGCCTACCGCGACCTGCCCGAGCGCCTGGACATCGAGGCGGAGGACGCGCTGCAGATCCTGCGCGTGCTGCAGGAGTCGCTCACCAATGTGCTCAAGCACGCGCGCGCGCGCGCCGTGCGCGTGGAGGTGTCGCTGACGCGCGATCCTGCGCGCTTCGTGCTCGCGGTGGCCGACGACGGCGGCGGCTTCGATCCCGCCGCGCCCGCGCGCGCCGGGCGCGGCCTCTCCGGCATGCGCCGCCGCGCCGAGCGCATCGGCGCCGCGCTGGAGGTCGCTTCCGACTCGCGCGGCACCCGCATCACCCTCGCCTATCCCCTGAAGAATCCGTGACGGAATTCGCGGCCTGAGCGCCGCCCTCCCGCAATCGCGGGACGGCTGCGCGGCCCGACTCCGGCTTCGCGGGATTTCCGCGCGGCGACCCCGTTCCTAGCATCGATCCCGCCTGCCCGCATGGGGCGACGCAGGCGCAAACGCAACGAAAGGATCGAGCCATGGAAGCGAAACAGCAACGCAATCTGGAAATGCGCGGTGTCATCGCGGTCGTCGCCGTGGTGCTGGCGCTGATGGGCTTCAGCGCCGCGCTCGCCACCAAGGGCCAGACGCATTCCGACTCCACCGAGGCGCCCTCCGCCGCGTCGAGCTACGAGGACCCGAGCCTCGCCGGCCTGCGCGTCGCCGATGACGCCGAAGTGGACACCACCGTCGAATTCCACAACTAGGAGGGCCGCCATGAAGCGCACGCTTGCAGCAGCGCTCGCGGCGGCCTCGCTGGCCGCCGCCGGCACGGCCTTCGCCGAGGACGACATGGAGAAGGCCATGCTGTTCTTCGAAAGCGGCCACTATATCCACGCGCGCGACCACCTGCGCGCGGCGGCCAGGAACGGCGACGCGCGTGCCGCCGAGATCCTCGGCTTCATGTTCGGCTTCGGCGGCCCCATGTTCCCGGGAATCGGACGCGACCTCGCCGCGTCGGAGCACTGGTTCGACATGGCCGCGCGCGGTGGCCGGCCGGTGGGCCGCTACATGGTGTGCGCGCTGCGCAAGCAGGCGGGCGCGCCGCTGCAGTCGGCGCGCCGCTGCTTCGACTGGGTGGCCGAGACCGGCCGGCCGGCCCCGCAATGAGCAACTTCGCGCTCCTGCTGGCCTGCTTCGCCCTGGGCATGGCGCTCCGGCGTTCGGGGCGCCTGCCCGAGGCGGCGCCCGCGGCGCTGAACGGCTTCATCGTTCACGTGTCGCTGCCTGCGCTCACGCTGCACCACCTGCGCCACCTGCAGTTCGATGCCAGCCTCGCCGCGCCGCTCGCCATGGCCTGGCTGCTGTTCGCCGTCGGCGTGGCCTTCTTCTTCGCCGCGCAACGCATCTTCCGCTGGCCCGCGGCGACCACCGGCGCGCTGATCCTCACCGGCGCGCTGGGCAACACCTCGTTTGTCGGCGTGCCGATGATCGAGTGCTTCTTCGGCCGCGAGCACGTGGGCCTTGGCATCCTCATCGACCAGCTCGGCACCTACGTGGTGCTCTCCACCGTGGGGCTGCTGATCGCCGCCACGCTCTCGGCCGGGGAGCTGACGGCGCGCGCCGTCGCACACCGCATCCTGACCTTCCCGCCCTTCCTCGCCGTGCTCGCCGCGCTGGCGCTTGCGCCGGTGGCGCTGCCGGCCTGGGTTGACGCGGTGTTGCTGCGGCTGGGCGACACGCTCGCGCCGCTCGCGCTCTTCTCGGTGGGCTTTCAGCTGCGCTTCGCCGCCGTGCGCGATCGCTGGCGGCCGCTCGCCGCGGGGCTCGGGTTCAAGCTGGTGGCCGGCCCGCTCGCCGTGCTGGCGGTGTTCGCCATGCTGGCCGACCTCGACAGTCCCGCCATGCAGGTCGCGGTGTTCGAAGCGGCCATGGCGCCGATGATCGGCGGGGCGATCGTCGCCGCGCAGCACAAGCTCGACCCCGAGCTCACCACGCTGATGGTGGGCATCGGCATCCCGCTTTCTTTCCTCACCCTGCCGGCCTGGTGGTATGGCCTCGCCGTGCTGTAGGAGCAGGGGGCGCCGCGGTCAGGAGGGCGCGGAAAGGCGAACCGGGATGCGCCGCGGACCGAAGGGCTTGCCGAACTTCTGGTAGCGCCCGGCAAGGCGCGTGCCGCAATGCGTGCAGTTGCCTTCCTCGGTCAGGTGGTAGCCGCGGATGTGGTACCAGTCGCGCAGGATGACGGCCTCGCCGCACGACGGGCAGTAGGTGCTGCCGCCCGTTTCGTCGTGCACGTTGCCGGTGTAGACGTAGCGCAGCCCGACGCGACGCGCGATGTCGCGCGCGCGCACCAGCGTCGCGGGCGGCGTCGGCTCGACCTCGGTCATCTTCCAGTCGGGATGGAAGGCGGTGAAGTGCAGCGGCACCTCCGCGCCGAGGTTGGCGAGGATCCAGCGCGACATCGCCTCGAGCTCCGCGTCCGAATCGTTCTTGCCCGGGATCAGCAGCGTGGTGATCTCGGTCCACACCTGCGTCTGCTTCACGAGGTACACCAGCGTATCGAGTACCGGCTGCAGGTGCGCGCCGCACAGCTTGAAGTAGAAGTCCTCGGTGAAGGCCTTCAGGTCCACGTTCGCTGCGTCCATCTTCGCGTAGAACTCGCGGCGCGCCTCCGGGTGGATGTAGCCCGCGGTCACCGCCACGTTCTTTACGCCGCGCGCGCGGCAGGCATCCGCGATGTCCATTGCATACTCGGCGAAGATCACCGGGTCGTTGTAGGTATAGGCGACCGACTTGCAGCCGAGCTGCACCGCTGCCTGCGCGATCGCCTCGGGGGAAGCCGCGTCCTGCAGGCGGTCGAATTCGCGCGACTTGGAGATGTCCCAGTTCTGGCAGAACTTGCAGGCGAGGTTGCAGCCCGCGGTGCCGAAGGAGAGCACCGAGGTGCCCGGGTAGAACTGGTTGAGGGGCTTCTTCTCGATCGGGTCCACGCAGAAGCCCGAGGAGCGGCCGTAGGTGGTGAGCACCATGCGGCCGTCCTGCATCTTCCTCACGAAGCACAGGCCGCGCTGGCCCTCGTGCAGCCGGCAGTCGCGCGGGCACAGGTCGCACTGGATGCGGCCGTCCGGCAGCGCGTGCCACCAGCGCCCCGGGTGCGCGGACTCTAGTGCGGGGCGGCTCGCTTCCACTTGATCACGCGGTAGCGCCAGAGCTTGCAGCGCGCCAGGCGCGTGCTTTCCGGGATGCCGGCCTTGCGCATCAGCTCCTCCAGGAACCGGCGCTTTTCGGGCAGCCCTTCCCACACCTGCGGCAGGAAGGTGGCGCGCCGGCCTTCGTGCTCGAGGATCACGCCGTCCTCTCCCACGCGGAGCTGCGCCAGCAATTCCGCCTCGTCGCCAAAGCGCACGGGCTTCGCCGGCGACAGCACCGACACCTCGAGCTGGCAGCGCCGCCAGTCCCCGGCTGCAAGCGGCGCAAAACGCGGGTCGCGCAGCGCGGCGGCGAGCGCATTCTGCGCCACGTCCTCGCCCAGGCGCCGCGTCGCGGCGAGGCTGCCGATGCAGCCGCGCAGCCTGCCCTCGAGCATGAGCGTCACGAAGCTCGCCCCGGGGCGCGTGAGCCAGGCCGCCGCGTCGGTGAGCGGCGCTTCCGGCGCAAGGCCGAGCCGGTGGCTGATCGTGCCGTGCGCGATGTCGAGCAGCGCCGCGCCCGCGTCTTCCAGCGACACGCGCGCGCCCTCGTAGAGCGCAAACGCCGAGTAGCCCACGACGCGATCCTTGCCGCCCGCGGTGTCGCCCGAGTTGCACGCCCCCAGCAACCGGATGGACAGGCCGCGCGCGCGCGCCGCGGCGAGAAAGCCGTTCAGCGGCGTGGCGCCGCAGGCTTCCTCATGGTTGAGGTCGGTGTCGAAGCTGGCGATGCGCGCGAGCGTCGCCTGGTCGATGGCGCGCGCGCTCTCGTAATCGTGGTAGTGCGACAGGTCGGTGGACAGCACGAACAGCGTCTCCGGCCCGCCCCAGAGCCGCTCGACCACCTCGGCCACCTCCTGCGGCCTTGCCTCGCCCACGGCGAAGGGCAGCAGCGAGAACTCGCCCAGCATCTTCTGCAGGAAGGGCAGCTGCACCTCGAGCGAGTGCTCCATCGCATGCGCCGCAGGGCTGGTCACTACCTGGCGATACGGCGCGAGCGCCCGCGCCGCCGCCGTGTCCACGGGGATGCGTCCCAGGGGCGTGTCGAAGGCTTCGACGCCGGGCAGCGCAAGGCCGCGCACCGGAACGCGGTGCACGGGCCCGAGCAGCACGACGCGTTTCACCACGCCGCGCGCGGCGGCGAGCTCATCGTAGGCGCGCGCCGCCACCGGCCCGGAGTAGATGTAGCCGGCATGCGGGACGATCAGCGCCTTGGGGTGGCCGAAGCGCGGCGTCAGGCTCTCGACGCCGTCGATCAGCTCGGCGACCTCGCGCTCCAGGTCGCGCGCCTCGCGCGGATAGAACGTCCCGGCGACCGCGGCAGGTCTGATGGCAGCCATAGTTCCTTAGATCGGGCCGAGCGCCCAAGTTCGCAAGACCGCGCCAGCGCCTCGCCGAAAGACCCGGGCCAGGCGGCGCCGCTACAGCCGCTGCAGCAGTCCCTGCAGGGCGTGCTGTACCGACTGCCGGCGCACGCTCTCGCGGTCGCCCTCGAAGCGCTTCGTCTCGCTGGAGATCTTACCGCCGCGCGCCCAGGCGAAGCACACCGTCCCGACGGGCTTGGCGGCGGTGCCGCCGGTGGGCCCGGCGACGCCGGTGATGGCGAGCGCGACCTGCACGCCCGCCTTGCGGATCGCCCCCGCGGCCATCTCGCGCGCGGTCTCCTCGCTCACCGCGCCGTGGCCGCGCAGCGTCTCCTCGGCGACGCCCAGCTCTTCGCGCTTGGCGGCGTTCGAGTAGGTGACGTAGCCTCGCTCGAACCAGTCGGAGCTCCCCGCGACCGCGGTGAGCGCCATGGACACCCAGCCGCCGGTGCAGGACTCGGCGGTGGCGAGCTTGAGTCCGCGCGCCTTGAGCGCGGCGCCCACGCTTTGCGAGAGCTCGATCATCGGTGCGCGCGCCGCCTCACGGGAAGAGGAAGCGCCTGGCGAGCGCGAGCACCAGCAACGTGTAGCCCGCGGCGAGGATGTCGTCGAACATCACGCCGAAGCCCCCCTTGATGCGCGCCTCGAGCTGGCGGATCGGCGGCGGCTTGACCACGTCGAAGGCGCGAAACAGGAAGAACGCCGCCGCCTGCCACCACGGATCCTGCGGCGCAAGCGCGAGCACCAGGAGGAACGCGACCACCTCGTCCCAGCACATCGCGCCGTGGTCGCCGATGCCGAGGTCGCGCCCGGTGCGCTCGCAGGCCCAGACGCCGACGCCGAACAGGAAGGCGAGCACGCCGAGCAGCACGAGCGGCGGGTAGTAGGGGCCGATCGCCCACCAGATCGGAAAGGCAACGAGCGTGCCTACGGTACCGGGCGCGAAGCGCGAGAGCCCCGCGCCGAAACCCAAGGCGATGAAGTGCGCCGGGTGCGTGAAGGCGAAGCGCGCACTGGGCCGAAAGACCATCACGCGAAGTGGTCCCAGCCGCGTTCGGCGGTCATCGCCTTGCCATTGGCATCGAGAATCTGCAGCTTCTGCTCGCCGGGCTGGATCGAGCCTACGCGCGCCAGCGGCAGGCGCAGCGCCGCCGACAGCGCCTCGAGCTGCGCGCGTGCGCCCTGGGGCGCCGTGAACAGCAGCTCGTAGTCGTCGCCGCCCGAGAGCACGCAGCGCTGCTGCAGGGCGGGGTCTGCGCAAGGCACCTTGGGCAGCAGCGGGTAGTGCACCAGCGCGCCTACGCCCGAGCGCTCGAGGATGTGGCCGAGGTCCTGCGCAAAGCCGTCGGAGACGTCGATGGCGGCATGCGCGATGCCGCGCAGCCGCTCGCCGAGCTCCACGCGCGGCTCCGGCTGGTGCAGGCGCTTCGCGGCGGCGGCATTGCCCGGCTCTGCGAGCGCGAGCGCCGCGCCGCCCAGCTCGCCCGAGACCCAGATGTCATCGCCCGGCCGCGCCCCGCCGCGCATCAGCGCAAGGCCCGCGGGCACTTCGCCAAGAATCGCGACGCACAACGTCAGCGGCCCGCGCGTGGTGTCGCCGCCGATGAGATCCACGTCGTAGCGCGCCGCAAGCGCATAAAAGCCGTCGGCAAATGCGGCGATCCAGGCCTCGTCGGCCGCCGGCAGCGCGATGGCGAGGGTCGCCCAGCGCGGCGTCGCGCCCATCGCTGCCATGTCGGAGAGATTGACCGCGAGCGCCTTGTGGCCGAGCAGGCGCGGGTCGGCGCCCCTGGCGAAGTGCCGGCCCTCGAGCAGCATGTCGGTGGACACCGCCAACTCCGCGCCCGCATTGGGCCGCAGCAGCGCGGCGTCGTCGCCGCCGGCGAGCAGCGCGTGGCGCGCGGGCCGCGAGAAGTAGCGCTGGATGAGCTCGAATTCGGTCGGCATCGCCGTCTCAGGCGCGCTGTGCGCGGTCGGCGCGCATCGCGGCGCCCGCCTACGCCGGCTGCTTGCCGCGCGCGGCCTCGTCGGGCCGCAGCGTGAGCGCGAGCTTTTCCAGCACCCCGTTGACGAACTTGTGGCCGCCGGTGCCGCCGAAGCTCTTGCCCAGCTCGATCGCCTCGTTGATCACGACCTTGAAGGGCGTCTCCGGGTGCGCGGAGAGCTCGTGCGCGCCGATGTAGAGGATCGCGCGCTCGACCGGCGAGAGGCGCGCGAAGTCGCGGTCGAGGCACGGTGCGATGAGCGCCTGCAGCTCGCCCGCGCGCTCGATCACGCCGCGCACCAGCGCCTCGGCGAGCTCGCGGTCGGCGTGCCCTTCCTCGTCCAGCGAACGCAGCTCGTCCAGCGGATCGCCGCCGCCGAGCTGCCAGGCGTAGAGGGCCTGCAGCGCGATTTCGCGTGAATGGCGGCGCGCGGTCTTCACCGGGGCGCGCCCGTGATGCCGGCGCGCAGGCGCGCCAACTCTACTGCGACGCGCACCGCCTCCGCGCCCTTGTCCAGCCGCGCCTCGGCCTGCGCCTCGGTGTCAGTGGTGAGGATGCCGTTCGCCACCGGAATGCCGGACTCGAGCGCCACGTCCATCACGCCGCGCGCCGATTCGTTGGCCACGATCTCGAAGTGGTAGGTGTCGCCGCGCACCACGCAGCCGATGGCGGCGAGGCAGTCGAAGTGGCCCGTCTGCGCCAGCCACTGCAGCGCGAGCGGAATCTCCAGCGCGCCGGGGACGCGATGCACGACCACGTCACGCACGCCAAGCTTTGTGGCTTCCGCCTGCGCGCGCTCGAGCAGCTGCGCGCACAGCGCCTCGTTGAACCGGCTCGCGACAATTCCCAAGCGCATGCCTTACCGCCTGGGCGACTCTGCGTAGCTGGTGACCTCCAGGCCGAAGCCGGCCATGCTCGGCATCTTGCGCGGTGCGGCCATCAGGCGCATGCGCCCCACGCCCAGCTCGCGCAGGATCTGCGCGCCGATGCCGTAGGTGCGCAGGTCGGCGCTGCGCCCCTGTTGCGCGGGCCGCGAGTTGGCCAGGCGCGCATCGAGCGCCGCCGGCGTCTCGTGGCAGTTCATCAGCACCATCACGCCGGTGCCGGCCTGCGCGATCGCGGCGAGCGACTCGCCGACGCCCCAGGAATGCGTGCCCGGCGCGGCGTCGAGCAGGTCGATCACCGAGAGCGGCTCGTGCACCCGCACCAGCGTTTCCTCCTCCGCGCGCGGCGCGCCGGCGACCAGCGCGAGGTGCGTTGCGCGCGTCGGCAGGTCGTGGAACGCGACCAGCCTGAAACGCCCCCACGGCGTGTCGATGTCGCGCTCGACGCCACGCCTGACCAGCGACTCGTGGCGGCTGCGGTATTCGATCAGGTCGGCGATCGTGCCGATCTTCAGGCTGTGCGCGGCGCAGAATTCCAGCAGGTCCGGCAGCCGCGCCATCGTGCCGTCATCCTTCATCACCTCGCAGAGCACCGCGGCGGGCGCGAGGCCCGCCATGCGCGCGAGGTCGCAGCACGCCTCGGTGTGGCCCGCGCGCACCAGCACGCCGCCCGGCTGCGCGATGAGCGGGAACACGTGGCCGGGCTGAACGATGTCCTCGGGCTTCGCGTCCGGCGCCGCAGCGACCTTGATGGTGAGCGCGCGGTCCGCGGCCGAGATGCCGGTGGCAATGCCCTCGGCGGCTTCGATGGACACGGTGAAATTGGTGCCGTGGCGCGAGCGGTTCTGCTCGACCATCGGCCGCAGGCCGAGGCGCAGCGCGTGCTCCTCGGTGATCGGCATGCAGACCAGGCCGCGCCCGTGCTTGGCGAGGAAGTTGACCTTCTCGGCCGTGACAAACTCGGCGGCGAAGACGAGGTCGCCCTCATTCTCGCGGTCCTCGTCGTCCACCAGGACGACCATCTTGCCCGCGCGCAGGTCGGCGACGATGTCGGCGATGGGACTGATGGCGGCGGACTCTCGGCGCATGGACGAGATTATATGCCGCGCGCTACTCGAGGCCGAAGGCCTGCTTCATGCCTTTGAGCGACTGCTGCAGCGCCGACCATTGGCGCCCGCCCACCACGCCACCGTCCACGACGAGGTTGTGGCCGTTGACGAAGCTCGAGGCATCCGAGGCGAGGAACACCGCCGCATTGGCGATGTCCTCGGGAAGACCGGCGCGCGGGATCGGCTGGAACCTGGCGAGGCCTGCCTTCAGCGCCTCGGCGCTCTCCTCGGCCGCTGCCGTCGACAGCCCCAGCGCCTTGCCGAAGATCCCGGTGGCGATGCCGCCGGGCGAGATGCAGTTGACGCGCACGCCGGACTCGCCCAGCTGCATCGCGACGCAGGTGGACAGGTGCACCACCGCGGCTTTCGCCGCGCTGTAGACCATCGAACTGGAATAGCCGGCGCGCAGCGCGGCGATGCTGCCGTTGTTGATGATGCTGCCGCTTTTCTGCGCGAGCATGAGCGGCGCGGCATGCTTCATGCCGAGCATCACGCTGCGCACCAGGGTCGCCATGGCGGCGTCGAAACCCGCCACCGGGACCGTCTCGATGCCGCCGGTCGGCGCCGGGCCGCCCGCGTTGTTGAACAGCACATCGAGGCGGCCGAACTCGCGCACGCAGGCGCCGATGACGCGCGCGACATCGTCTTCCAGCGTCACGTCGGCCTTCACGAACAGCGCCCGCTCTCGGCCGAGCTGCGCCTGCAGCTCGACCCCCAGCGCCTCGCGCCGGCCGCAGAACACGACGCGCGCGCCCTCGTCGACGAAGCGCTCGACCGTGCGACGGCCGATGCCGCTCGTCGCGCCGGTGACCACCGCGCACTTGCCCGCAAGCTGTCCCATGTCCCTCGTCTCCCTTCCGCGATTGCGCCGTACGCGCAAACGAAAACGGGGCCGCAAGGCCCCGTGCGTGATGCCCGCGCCCAGCGCGCTTATTCCTCGGCGCCGCCCTCTTCGGCCGCGCCGGTCTTCTCGCGGATGCGCGCCGACTTGCCGGAGCGCTGGCGCAGGTAGTAGAGCTTGGAGCGGCGCACTTCGCCCTTCCTCTTCACCTCGACCGAGGCGATGAGCGGCGAGTAGGTCTGGAAGGTGCGCTCCACGCCCTCGCCCGAGGAGATCTTGCGCACGGTGAAGGACGAGCCGATGCCGCGATTGCGCTTGGCGATCACCACGCCCTCGAAGGCCTGCGCGCGCTTGCGGTCGCCTTCCACGACGTTGACGTTCACCACCACCGTGTCGCCGGGGGAGAAGTCGGGCACGTTCTTGGCGAGCCGCTTGATCTCTTCCTGCTCGAGTTTCTGGATCAGGTTCATGTTTGCGCTCCGTTCCTCGTTTCCTGCTTGAACTCCTCAAGCAGCTTCAGTTCCTCGGCGCTCAGCTGCCGCGCCGCCAGCAGGTCGGGCCTTCTGAGCCACGTCCTGCCCAATGCCTGCTTCAACCGCCAGCGCCGGATCTGCTCGTGATGCCCCGAGAGCAGCACCTCCGGCACCTTCTCGCCCGCGTGCGTCTCCGGGCGCGTGTACTGCGGGCAATCCAGCAGCCCCGCGGCAAACGACTCTTCCACCGCCGACTGCCCGTCGCCCAGCGCGCCGGGCAACTGGCGCACCACCGCGTCGATCACCGCCATCGCCGCGAGCTCCCCGCCCGAGAGCACGAAGTCCCCGAGCGACAGCTCTTCGTCCACGCGGCGCGCGAGCAGCCGCTCGTCCACACCCTCGTAGCGGCCGCAGAGCAACGTCACCGCGCTGCGGCCCGCCAGCTCCATCACCTTCGCGTGATCGAGCTTCCTGCCCTGCGGCGAGAGGTAGATCACTGCGCCCCCGCCCGCCGCACGCACCGCATCCAGCGCCTTCTCCAGCGGCTCGGCCAGCATCACCATGCCGGGCCCGCCGCCGTACGGGCGGTCGTCGACCGTCCGGTAGTTGTCCGTCGTGAAATCGCGCGGATTCCACGTCCCGAGGCGCCACAATCCCGCCTCGAGCGCCCTCCTCGTGATGCCGCTTGCCGTCACCGCCGCGAACATCTCGGGGAACAGCGTCACCACGTCGAAGCGGATCACCAGTCCGCTCCCCAATCCACCTCGATCAACTTCGCCTCGAGGTCCACCCGCTTCACCACTGCCGCCACCCAGGGCACGAGGCGCGTCTTCTCGCCCGCCACTTCCATCAGGTCCTGCGGCCCGTTCGAAAACCACCGCCGCAGCGTGCCGAGCTTCACGCCCTGCCCGTTCACCACTTCCAGGCCGACCAGGTCGGCGAGGTAGTAGCGCCCGTCCGGCGCGTCGGGCAACGCGCTTCGCGCCACCGCGACCTTCCGCCCCTTGTATTCCAGGGCCTGCTCGCGGGATTCAATCCCGGCGAGCTTCGCGACCACCGTCGCGCCATGCACCTTCGCCTGTTCGACCCGGCGCGCTTCCTCGCCGAGCCACCACTCCGTTGCCGCCGCCAGGGCCTGGGCGACGCCCTTTTGCGGCGCCACCTTGACCCAGCCGCGCACGCCGTAGGAACCGGCGAGGCGGCCCATCTCGATCAGGTCAGGCGGCCTTCTTGCCAAACTGCTT
>DASWBP010000398.1:0-3378 GCA_036390555.1 Burkholderiales bacterium
GAGGTTCGGCAGCACGAAGCCTTCCTTGGCGCGCCGCGCGATGGCGCGCGCGATCGGCCTGGCGAAGAACGGCATGGGGGCGCTCTCGATGCGGTCGAAGATGAGCTTGAGGAGCAGCGGCGGCATCGCCGAGCCCTCGGCGAAGTGCATCCAGTAGGTGTAGCGCAGCCGCTCGGGCGTGCCGGCGGCGGGCGTGAAGCGCCCGTTGCCATGGCGCTCGGCCAGGTACTCGAGGATCGCACCGGACTCGGCGAGCGTCACCGGGCCATCCTGGATCACCGGCGACTTGCCCAGCGGATGCACCGACTTGAGCTCGGGCGGCGCGAGCATGGTCTTCGCGTCGCGCTGGTAGCGCTTGATCTCGTAAGGGACCTCGAGCTCCTCGAGCATCCAGAGCACGCGCTGCGAGCGGGAATTGTTCAGGTGATGGACGACGATCATCGATACTCCTAGGTTTGTAGCTCCGGCATGTCGCGATAGAGTTCGAGCGCCTCGGGGTTGGCGAGCGCGTCGGTGTTGGGCACCGGCATGCCGTGCACCACGGCCTTCACCGCGAGCTCCACCACCTTGTTGTTCTTGGTGCGCGGGATGTCGGGCACCTGCACGATCTTCGCGGGCACGTGGCGCCGGGTGGTGTGCTCGCCGATCTGGCGGCGGATCTTCTCTTCGAGCGCGGCATCGAGGCGCAGCGCCTCGCGCAGCTTGACGAACAGCACCACGCGCGTGTCGGTGGGCTTGTCGGGCGGCCAGAGCTGGCCGATCGCCACCGACTCCTCGACCTCGGGCACCTTCTCCACCTGGCCGTAGATCTCCGCGGTGCCGATGCGCACCCCGCCCGGGTTGAGCGTGGCATCCGACCTGCCGTAGACGATCATCGTGCCGCGCTCGGTGAGCTCGCACCAGTCGCCGTGGCACCACACGTTCGGGTACTTGGCGAAGTAGGCGGCGTGGTACTTCTCGCCGCGGTGGTCGCCCCAGAAGCCGAGCGGCATCGAGGGAAAGGGCCTGGTGCAGACCAGCTCGCCTTTCTGCCCCACCATGGCGTTGCCGGCCTCGTCGTAGACCTCGACCGCAAAGCCGAGCGAGCGGCACTGCAGCTCGCCCGGGTACACGGGCAGCACCGGGTTGGCATCGGCGAAGGCCGCCATGATGTCCGTGCCGCCGGAGATGGACGACAGGCACACGTCTCTCTTCACGTCTCGGTAGACGTACTCGTAGCTCTCGGGCACCAGCGGCGAGCCGGTGGACAGGATCATGCGCAGCCCGGGCAGCGGGTGCGTCTCGACCGGTTTCACGCCGCGCTTGGCGATGGCATCGATGAACTTCGCCGACGTGCCGAAGTGGCTGAAGCGCTCGCGCTGCGCGTAGTCGAAGAGGATGCGGCCGTCGCGCGCGAAGGGCGAGCCGTCGTAGAGCATCACCGCCGCCTCGGCGCAGAACCCCGAGAAGAGCAGATTCCACATCACCCAGTTGGTGGTGGTGTAGTAGAAGAAGTGGTCCCCGGGGCGCACGTCGAACTGCAGCTTGTACATCTTCAGGCCCGAGAGCAGCGTGCCGCCCGCGCCGTGCACGATGCACTTGGGCTTGCCGGTGGTGCCCGAGGTGAAGAGGATGTAGATGGGGTGGTCGAAGGGCAGCTGCGCCCAGGCAATCTCGCCCGGCGTGTGGCGCCGCAGCCACTCTTCCAGCAGCACCGCCTTGGGAATGTCCGCAACGTCGGGGCGCGCATCGAGATAGGGCACCACCACCACCTTGCGCAGCGAGGGCAAGCCCTCGGCGATCTCGCGCACGCGCTGCAGCACGTCGTGCGGCTTGCCGTTGTAGATGTAGCCGTCGGCGACGAACAGCACCTTGGGCTCGATCTGGCCGAAGCGGTCGAGCACGCCGTCCACGCCGAAGTCCGGCGAGCAGGACGACCAGACGACGCCCTGCGAGAGCGCGGCGAGCGCGAGCATCGCCGTCTCGGGCAGGTTGGGGATGAAGGCCGCCGCGCGGTCGCCCGCGCGCAGGCCGAGCTGCGCGAGCGCCTGCGCGGCGCGCGACACATCGCTGGTCAAGTCGGAGTAGGACACGCGCCTCTGGGGGCCGCGCTCGTCCCAGAACACCATCGCGTCGCCGCGGTCGCCGCGCCGCAGCAGGTTCTCGGCGAAGTTCAGGCGCGCCTCCGGAAACCACTTGGCCCCGGGCATCTTGTCGCCGTCCACCAGCACGGTCGAGCCCTTCTTCGCGGCGCGCACGCCGCACCAGTCCCAGACCTCGCTCCAGAAGTCCTCCGGGTTGTCCACCGTCCACTGGTAGAACTCCGGATAGGTGTTCAGGTCGAGCCGGTACTTGCGCACGGCGTGTCGCGCGAACTGGGTGATCTGCGCCTGCTCGATCGCCTCCTGCGACGGCTGCCAGATGGGCTGGATGCGGCTTGGCATGCGCGAATTATCGCCCGAGCGCGCTCCGGCCTCACGCACGGCAGGCGGCGCGCCGGCCCCGGCGGGCCGCCCGCTTGCTTGACACGCCGCTCTCCGGGTGCCGAGAATGGCCGCTCCACGAAAGGAGCATTCCCCTCATGACCCTTGCACGCCTTGCCCTGGCGCTCGCCGCCTCGGCCGCCCTTGCCGCCCCCGCCCTTGCGCAGGACGGCACGCTGAAGAAGATCAAGGACGGCGGCTCGATCACCATCGGCCACCGCGACGCCTCGATCCCCTTCTCCTACTACGACGACAAGCAGCAGCCCATCGGCTACGCCATGGACCTGTGCCATCGCATCGTCGACGCGGTGCGCGCCGAGCTGAAGATGCCGAAGATCGACATCAAGTACCAGCTGGTCACCTCCGCCAACCGCATCCCGCTGATGGCGAACGGCACGATCGACCTGGAGTGCGGCTCGACCACCAACAACCTCGACCGCCAGAAGCAGGTGTGGTTCACCATCACCCACTTCGTCACCGCCAACCGCTTCGTGTCCAAGCGCTCCTCCAACCTGCGCAAGCTCGAGGACCTCAAGGGCAAGACGGTGGTCTCCACCGCGGGCACGACCAACATCAAGCAGATCACCGAGCTCAACGCGCAGCGCAACCTCGGCGCGAGCATCGTCTCGGCGAACGGCCACGCGGAGGCTTTCCTGATGGTCGAGACGGGGCGCGCGGGCGCGTTCGTCATGGACGACATCCTGCTCTACAGCCTGGTGGCGACCTCGAAGACCCCTGGCGAGTACGAGATCTCGCCCGACGCACTGTCGGTGGAGCCCTACGGCATCATGGTGCGCAAGGACGACGTCGCCTTCAAGAAGGTGGTGGATGCGGCGATGGTCAACACCTACAAGAGCGGCGCGATCAACGGCATCTACAACAAGTGGTTCCTGACGGCGATCCCGCCCAAGGGCGT
>DASWBP010000399.1:0-14317 GCA_036390555.1 Burkholderiales bacterium
GAAGGCAAGGACTACGTGGTGCGCGACGGCGACGTCATGCACTTCCGCTTCAACGTGTGAAGCCTGCCTTCGGCACGGCGGCCGCCGCCGATATCCCCGCGCTCGTCGAGCTGCTGGGGATCCTGTTCACGCCGGAAGCCGAGCTGGAACCCGACCCCGAAAAGCAGCGCCGCGCGCTGGAGATCATCCTCGCTGACGCGTCGCGGGCGCGCATCTACGTGGCGCGCGACGGCGAGCGCATCGTCGCCATGGCGGCGCTGCATTTCACCACCAGCACCGCCGAAGGCGGCAAGGTCGCGTGGTTCGAGGACTGCATCGTGCGGCCGGAGCGCCGGCGCCAGGGGCTCGGCAAGGCGCTGCTCGAGTACGTCATCGAGCAGGCGCGCGCCGAGGGTGCGTTGCGCGTCATGCTCCTTACCGACGGGGACAACCACAGCGCGCAGGCGCTCTACCGCAAGTCCGGCTTTCGCGACTCCGCGATGCTGGCGATGAGGTTGCTGCTGCGCTAGCTGGCACAAGGCGGGCCGATGGCCCGCCCCGCCAGCTGATTGCACGGCGGCTTAGACCCCGCCCATGCAGATGTACTTCACCTCTACGAACTCCTCGCAGCCGTATTTCGAGCCTTCGCGCCCGAGGCCGGACTGCTTCACGCCGCCGAAGGGCGCGACTTCCGTGGTGATCAGGCCGCTATTGACGCCCACCATGCCGTACTCGAGCGCCTCCGCCACGCGCCAGACGCGGCCGATGTCGCGGCTGTAGAAGTACGCCGCAAGGCCGTACTCGGTGCGGTTGGCCATTTCCACCACCTCGGCGTCGGTCTTGAAGCGGAACAGCGGAGCCACCGGCCCGAAGGTCTCCTCGCGGAAGATCTTCATGGTCGGCTTCACGTTCGTCAGCACCGTCGGCTCGTAATAGGTCCTGCCGAGCGCGTGGCGCTTCGCGCCGGTGAGCGCCTTGGCGCCGCCGGCGAGCGCATCCGCGACGTGCTCCTCGACCTTGGCGAGGGCGTTGTTGTCGATGAGCGGCCCCTGGTTCACGCCGCCCTCGGTGCCCGCGCCGACCTTCAGCTCCTTCACCTTCTGCGCGAGCTTCTCGGCGAACTTGTCGTAGACGCCGTCCTGCACGAAAAGCCGATTCGCGCATACGCAGGTCTGCCCGGTATTGCGGTACTTGGAGACCATCGCGCCCTCGACCGCGGCGTCCACGTCCGCGTCGTCGAAGACGATGAAGGGCGCGTTGCCTCCCAGTTCGAGCGAGATCTTCTTGACCGTGGGCGCCGCCTGCTTCATCAGCAGCCGTCCGACTTCGGTGGAGCCGGTGAACGAAATCTTGCGCACCGTGGGGTTGGCGCAGAGCTCGCCGCCGATCGCGGGCGCATCGCCCGTGATGATGTTGAGCACGCCCTTCGGGAAGCCCGCGCGCTCGGCAAGCTCCGCCAGCGCGAGCGCGGAATAGGGCGTCTGCTCGGCGGGCTTGAGGATCACGGTGCAGCCCGCGGCGAGCCCGGGGGCGACCTTGCGCGTGATCATCGAGTGGGGGAAGTTCCAGGGCGTAATCGCCGCGCACACGCCCACCGGCTGCTTGACCACCAGGATCCTTCGGTCGGCCCAGGGCGTGGGGATGGTGTCGCCGTAGATGCGCTTGGCTTCCTCGGCGAACCACTCGACGTAGGCCGCGCCGATGGCGATCTCGCCCTTCGATTCGGCGAGCGGCTTGCCCTGCTCGCTCGTCAGGATGAGGGCGAGGTCCTCCAGGTTCGCAAGGATCAGGTCGTTCCACTTGCGCAGGATCGCCGCGCGCTCCTTGCCGGTCTTCGCGCGCCAGGCGGGCAGCGCTGCCTCGGCCGCCGCAATCGCCTTCTTCGTCTCCTCGGCGCCCATGTCGGGCACGACGCCGAGCGGCACGCCGCTCGCCGGGTTGTGCACCGGGAAGGTCTTGCCGCTCGCGGCATTGGCCCAGGCGCCGTCGAGGTAGCACTGCTCACGGAACAGTTTCGGGTCCTTCAAGGGAAGCGCCGGGAGTCCGGCGCGGGTGGGTGCGTTCATGTCAGTCCTCGCTCGGTTAGCCGAACCGGCACAGCGCTCGGCATCATGGTGAAAGCCAGTACTTCGCGGACCGCCTTCGGGTCTACGGCGAGCCGCATGGAAAAGTTGCGCGTCAGCATCGACAGCACCAGTCGGATCTCCACCGCCGCCAGGTGGCGCCCCGGGCACACGCGCGGTCCGGCGCCGAACTGCGCATAGGCGCGCATGTCGTGGGGCTGCAGCTCGTGGCCCGCCGCCCAGCGCTCCGGGCGGAACTCGGCCGCATGCGCGAAGTGACGGTCGTCGAGCATCGCCGGGCGCAGCACGAAGAACAACGGCGTGCCGCGCGGCACCGCGACGCCCGCGAGCTCCACGTCGGCTAGCGGCTCGAGGAACAGCAGCGGCACGATCGGCTTGAAGCGCGTCGCCTCGTTGGCGAGCGCCTCGAAGGCATCGAGCTCGCGCACGCCCTCGAACGCAGGGCAGACCGGAGAATCGCCCAGCACGGCGCGCGCCGCTTCGGCGAGCCGCGCCTGGCGCGCGGCGTCCTGCGCGAGGAAGTAGATCGTCCAGGCGAGCGTGTGCGCGGTGGTGTCCTCGCCCGCGAGCAACAGCGTGAGCACGTTCGCGCGCACCTCGGCATCCGTAATGCCGGAGCCCGGCTCATCGGCCGCGGCGAGCATCGCCTCGAGCACGTTGCGCGGCGCCGCCGCGGGCTGCTCGCGCATGCGCTGCCGCGCGCGCTCGACCAGGCGCTCGACGTGCTGGTTGATCGCCGCCATCGCCCGGTCGAAGCGCCGCACGCCTGGCAGCTTCACGTAGCGCCAGTACGGGAAGGGCGCATTCATGCGCGCGTTGATCGTAGGGAACACCAGGGCGAGGTGCTCCTGGATGAGGTTCCCCTCCTGCTCGAGCGTGTTCGGATCCTCGCCGAAGGCGAGCGCGGTGGTGACGTCCACCGTGTAGCGCACCAGGTCGGCCGTCATCTCCACGGTCTCGCCGCGCTGCGCCGCCCGCTGCCAGCGGCGGTGCAGGCGCGCGGTGATCGCCTGCAGCGTGGGGAAGAAGCCGCGAAAGTGCGTGGCGTTGAGCGCCTGCATGACCAGCTTGCGCTGCGGCCGCCACGCCTCGCCCTCGACCGAGAACACGCCGTTCGCGCTGAGCTCGGAGAGCACCGACTCGATCGAGCGCACGCGCCGATAGCCCTCGGGGCGCTCGCGCAGCACGCGCTGCAACAGCTCGGCATCTGCGCTGACGAAGATCTTCATGCGCCCGAAGCGCATGAGGAAAGGCGTGCCCAGCTCGGCGCACCAGCGCTCGAGGATCTGGTGCAGCCGGCCGACGTCCATCTGGTGCATGTTGCCGAGCAGCGGCAGGCCGCGCGGGGAAGGCAGGTCCTCGAGGCGGCGCAGCGCCGGCCGTTGCAGCGTAGCGGTCACGTGGCGCTCCGGACGGCCGCGGCGCGCGCCCGCCACTCGCGCGGGCTCGCGCCGTAGCGTTGGCGGAAGAGGAGGCTGAAATGCGCGGCGCTCGAGAAGCCGGCACCGAGCAGGATGCTGGTGATCGAGCGCGCGGCCTCGCGCGGGTCCTCGATCTGGCGACGCGCGAGCTCCAGGCGCGAATGCCAGAGCGAGCGGTGCAGCGTGTCGCCGCGGTCCTCGAAGGCCTTGTGCAGTGCGTGCTTGGAGCACTGCAGGGCGCCCGCGATTGCCTCGATGTCCAGGCCGGGCTCGCGCAGGCGCTCGCCCTGCTCGAAGACGCTGCAGCCGCGGCGCTGCACCACCATCTTCAGGTCGCCGGGATCGCTCGCGCCAGCGGCGCCGGTGGTGCGCTCGACCGCATGGCGCGAGGCCTCCAGCCGGCTAAGGCGCAGCTCGCCCAGCTGGAAGCGGCGGATCTCGCCGTGGAAGCGCTCATCGCCGTAGGTGCGCGAGCGCAGCCGGCCGAAGGAGCGCTGCACGAGATCGCCCCAATAGCCCACGCGCTCGTGCGCGGGCGCGGCGTTGGTGGTGAGGAGGGCCTGGGCGGTCAAGGCATGCGCTCCCGGACAAGTCCGGGCCGGGGATCCTTTCTACCATATCGGCGCCCGGGCACGGCCTTCCCCAGCGCAGCCTTGCGCGAACCGTCGATCAACCATAAAGTACTAAGAAACAAGACAAAACCAACGACCGGCCACATAGAGCCGGCCCAACCAAAGGAGAACACGATGGGAGCCACTACCTTCATCCGGCGCGCGGCGCTGGGCCTGCTCGCCGCCGCCGCCGTCGCGCCGGCCTTCGCGCAGGACGCGCCGGTGCGCATCGGCTACGCAATCTCGCGCACCGGGCCGTTCGCCGCGGGCGCGCAGATCACGCAGGAGCCCAATTACATCATGTGGGCCGAGCAGGTGAACGCCGCCGGCGGCCTCAACGTCAAGGGCAAGAAGAGGAAGGTCGAGCTGATCGGCTTCGACGACCGCAGCGAGCCCGAGACCATGGTGCGCACCTACGAGAAGCTCATGACGAGCGACAAGGTGGACCTGATCCTGCCGCCCTGGGGCACCGGCAACAACTTCGCCGTGATGCCGCTCGCGCAGAAGCACGGTTACCCGATGCTCTCGCCCACGGCGACGGGCCGCAAGCTCCTGGGCATGAAGAACCCGTACTTCTTCGCGCTGCTGCAGCAGCCCGACGTGATGATGAACGCGCTCGCCGAGTTCATGAAGGCGCGCGGCGTGAAGACCGTGGCGGTGATCCACGTGGACGAGCTCTTCGGGCTGGAGCAGATGGGCGCGCTGGAGCTGGCGCTCAAGGAAAAGGGCATCCAGATCATCGAGAAGAAGAGCTACCCGATCGGCGTGAAGGACCTGCAGCCGGTGCTGAGCGACATCAAGTCGAAGAACCCGGATGCGTTCGTGAGTCTCTCCTACCCGCCCGACACGTTCCTTGTCACGGGGCAGGCGCGCGCGCTCGGCTTCAACCCGAAGCTGTTCTACGCCGCGGTGGGCGCCGCTTTCCCGGTGTACCGCGACAAGATGGGCCCGGCGGCCGAAGGCGTCATGGGACTTGGCACGTGGAACCCGAAATCGAGCCCGCAAGCGAAGGCCTATTTCGACGCGCACGTGAAACGCTGGCAGAAGGAGCCGGACCGCTGGGCGAGCGCGCACGCCTGGGCCGGCCTGCAGATCCTCGAGCAGGCGGTGGCCAAGGCGGGCCTCGACCGCAAGGCGCTGCGCGACACGATCGCCAGCGGCGAGTTCAACACCATCATCGGCAAGATGAAGTTCCGCAATGGCGAGAACATCTCGACGCCGGGCGTGGTGAGCCAGTGGCAGAGCGGCGAGTTCGAAGTGGTGTGGCCGCCGCAGAACGCCACGTCGCCGGCGTACTTCCCCAAGCAGCCCTGGAAGTAACCGGGCAGTGCCTCAACGGGCCCTGCGGGTAACCGCAGGGCCTTTTCGTCTCCGCGATGGCCTACTGGTTCGAGCTCGCAGCGACCGGCCTCATCACCGGCGGCATCTACGCGCTGGTGGCGCTCGGCCTCAACCTGCAGTACGGGCTGATGCGCATCATGAACATCTCCCACGGCGAGTTCCTGATGCTGGGCGCCTATCTCACCTGGCTGGGCTACACGGTGCTGCAGGCGAACCCGCTCGTGTTCCTGCCGGTGGTGGCGCTCGTGCTGTTCGCGATCGGCGTGGGCGTCTACTGGCTCTGCTTCCGCCGCATCATCCGCACCGCGCCGGCGGTCGAGGTGATCGAGGCGCGGAGCCTGCTCGTAGGCTTCGGCCTCATGTTCCTCGTGCAGAACCTCGCCTACCTCGCCTGGGGCGCGGACCTGCGCGGCTACTCCTTCCTCACCGAGGCGATCGACGTGGGCGGCGCGCGGCTGATGACCAACCGGCTGGTGCTCTTCGCCTTCGCGGTGGGCGCGAGCCTCGCGCTCCTCGCGATCCTGCGCTGGACGCTGATCGGCAAGGCGGTGCGCGCCATGATGCAATCGCCCATCGGCGCGCAACTGGTGGGCATCGACACGCGCTTCCTGCACCCGGTGGTGTTTGGCGCGGGCTTGGCGCTCGCCGGCGTCGCCGGGGCGCTGCTTTCCATGGTCTACGAGATCTCGCCGGGCATGGGCGAGCCCTACACGATCACCGCGCTGATCGTCATCGTGCTGGGCGGCCTGGGCAGCGCGGTGGGTTGCCTGCTGGGAGGCTTTCTCCTCGGCCTGGTCGAGACCTTCGGCATGCACTTCACCAACCCCTCGCTCAAGATGCTGCTCTCCTATGCGGTGCTGATCGCGGTGCTGCTCGCCAGGCCCAAGGGCCTGTTCGCCAAATGAGCGCGCGATGAAGCTGCGCGACTCGATCTTCGCCACGCTCGCCGCGGCATTCGTGCTCGCCACGATGCCATGGCTGCTGTCGGACTTCGCGCTCTCCCTCACGCTCACTTGCCTCATGTACGCGGGCCTTGCGGTGAGCTGGGCGATGTTCTGCGGGGCGACGAACTACCTCTCGCTCGCCACCGCCGCGTTCTTCGGCCTGGGCGCCTACATCACGGCCTGGGGCGCGGAGGGCCTGCCCTACGGCCTCGCCGTGATGCTCGGCGGCCTGGCGGCGGCCGCTTTCGCGGCCGTGATCGGCGCCGCCGTCCTGCACCTGCGCGGCGCCTATTTCGCGGTGATCACCTTCGGCCTCGCCGAGCTCGTGCGCCACGCCGTCACCTACTTCGAGAAGGCCTTCCAGGGCACGGTGGGACGCGTGATCGCCGAGCCGCCCGAGGCGACCACCATCTATCACACCGTGCTCCTGCTCTCGGCCGCGGCGGTCATCGCCGCGCTGGCGGTGCGCGCGAGCCGCCTCGGCCTCGCGCTGCGCGGCATCGGCGCAGACGAGGAGCGCGCGCAGACGCTCGGCGTGAACGCACGGCGCGCGAAGATCGCGGCTTTTGCGCTGTCGGCGTTCTTTGCGGGCGCGCTTGGCGCCGCAATGGCGGTGCGCTGGACGTACATCGACCCGCCTACGGTGTTCAACCCGTTCATCGGCTTCCAGACGGTGCTGATCGCCATGGTGGGCGGCGCACACACGGTGATCGGCCCGATCGCCTCGTCGGTGCTCTTCAGCCTGCTCACCGAGTTCCTGCGGCTGCAGTTCCCCTACCTGTTCCTGATCCTGCTGGGGCTGCTGCTCATCCTGCTGGTGCTCTACCTGCCGGGCGGGCTCGCGTCGCTGATATCGCGCTGGCGCCTCGCGGAGCGCGTGGGTGCGGGACTGTTGCGCTGGAGGAAGAGCGATGCCTGAGGCGCTCCTCTCGGCGCGGGGCGTGCGCGTGCGCTTCGGCGGCCTGGTTGCCGTGGATGGCGTGGACCTTGACGTGCACGGCGGGGAGCTCGTGGGCATCATCGGCCCGAACGGTGCGGGCAAGACGACGTTCTTCCACACCCTCTCCGGGGTGCTCGTGCCCAACGAGGGCCGCGTGCTCGTCGCCGGCGACGACCTGACCCGCAAGTCGCCGTACGCCTTCGCGCAGCACGGCATTGCGCGCACCTTCCAGACGCCGCGCGTCTTCAAGGAGATGCCGGCGATCGACAACGTGAGGTTCGGCCTGGAGTTCGCCGGACGCACGCGCAAGCACCAGCACGACGCCTTCGACGAGCCCGACTCGATTCTCGAGTTCCTCGGCCTCACCGAGGTGGCGCAGGTTCCCGCAGGCGGCCTCACGCCCGCGCGCCAGCGCCTGCTCGAAATCGGCATGGCGCTCGGCGCGCGTCCGCGCGTGCTGCTACTCGACGAGGTCGCGGCGGGACTCACGCACGCCGAGGTGGATGCCACCGCGCAGCTCATCCGCCGCGTGCGCGACGAGCTCGGCCTTGCGGTGATCTGGATCGAGCACGCGGTGCGCGTGCTGATGAACTACGTGGAGCGCGTCGCTGTCCTTCACCAGGGCCGCAAGATCGCCGACGGCGACCCGCGCGTGGTGGCGAAGGACCCCGCGGTGATCGAGGCCTACCTCGGCGAAGAGGGCGAACCGGATAGGATGGCCGCATGAGACGCGCTACGAAGCAGCGACCGGGGGGCTGCGGGGGGGCCGGGAAGGCGCCGAGCGTTCCAACCGGAAGGGGCCCGGCCCCACTGCTCTCATGAGTGCAGGGCTGACGATCAAGGGTCTTTCGGCGGGCTACGGCCCGATCAAGGTGCTCGACCGCATCGATCTGGAAGCACCGGGCGGCGAGATCACGGTGGTGGTCGGGCCCAACGGCGCGGGCAAGACGACGCTGCTGAAGGCAGTCTCGGGCCTGATCCCGCGCGAGGGCGAGGTGCTGTTCGACGGCGAGGCGCTGCCCGCGCAGCCCTCGGTCATCGTGCAGCGCGGCCTCGCCCAGGTGGCGGAGGGGCGGCAGTTGTTTCCGCAGATGACCGTGCGCGAAAACCTCGAGCTGGGCGGCTACCTCCTGCCCAAGGGCGAGCGCGCCGCGCGCCTGGAACGCGTATTCGACTTCTTCCCGCGCCTGGCGGAACGGCGCGAGCAGCTCGCCGGCACCATGTCGGGCGGCGAGCAGCAGATGCTCGCCGTAGGGCGTGCGCTGATGGGCAAGCCGAAGCTGCTGATGCTGGATGAGCCTTCGCTCGGCCTCGCGCCTAAGATGATCGACGAGCTGCTCGGCATCGTGCGCCGGATACGCGATGACGGCGTGTCCATCCTGCTCGTCGAGCAGAACGTGGCCAAGGCGATGGCAATCGCCGAAGGCGCCTACGTGATCGAGCGCGGCGCGGTGGTGATGAAGGGCCAGGCAGGCAAGCTGCTCAAGTCCGAGCGCCTGCGCGCGGCCTACCTCGGCGCCGAAACGAAACCCGGAACATTGACGTGGAAAGGAGGCCTGTTCATGGCCGAGAAGCAGACGACTGCGGTGGCGATTGCCGCCGAGAATGCCTGGAAGGGCAAGGTTTTCACCGGCCGCTGGCAGCTGGCAAAGGGCGGCACGCGCGAAGTCCTGGAGCCCGCCACCGGCAAGGTGCTGACCGAGGTCGGCTTCGCGGACGCCGAGGACGTCGCCGACGCCGCGCGCGCCGCCGCCGCGGCGCAGGTCGAGTGGGCGAACGCGCCCGCCGAGCAGCGCGCCGCCGTGCTGCGCCGCGCGGCGCAACTCCTCGAAGCGCACGCCGACTCGATGCGCAGCTGGATCGTGCGCGAGACGGGCTCGATCCCGCCGAAGGCGGATTTCGAGCTGCACATGGTCACCGGCATCCTGCTCGAGGCCGCGGCGATCGCTACGCAGCCGCCGGGCATGATGCTGCCCTCGGGCCCGAAGCGCATGAGCTTCGCGCGGCGCGTGCCGCACGGCGTGGTGGGCGTCATCTCACCCTTCAATGCGCCGCTCATTCTCTCGTCCCGCGCGGTCGCGCCTGCCCTCGCGCTCGGTAACGCAGTGGTGCTCAAGCCCGACCCCAACACGCCGGTGAGCGGCGGCTTCATGCTCGCGCGCCTTTTCGAGGCGGCGGGGCTTCCTGCAGGGCTGCTGCACGTGCTGCCGGGCGACGCGACGGTCGGCGAAGCGATGATCAGGGACCCGAACATCGCGATGATCTCCTTCACCGGCTCGACCGCTGCGGGCAAGCGCGTCGGGCAGCTGGCGAGCGAGCACCTCAAGCGCGTGACGCTCGAGCTCGGCGGCAAGAACTCGACCATCGTGCTCGACGACGCCGACCTCGACGTCGCCGCCTCGAGCGCCGCCTGGGGCGCCTACCTGCACCAGGGGCAGATCTGCATGGCCACGGGCACGGTGCTCGCGCAGAGGAAGATCGCGCGCGACCTCACCGAGCGCCTGGTCGCGAAGGCGAAGAACCTCCCGGTGGGCGACCCGAGCGCGGGACCGTGCGCGCTCGGGCCGATCATCAACGGCCGCCAGATCGAGCGCATCGACGGCATCGTCAGGGACGCCATCGCGAAGGGCGCGGTGCTGCGCGCCGGCGGTACCTACGACCGCCTCTTCTACAAGCCTACGGTGCTCGAGGGCGTGCGGCCCGACATGCGCGTCTACTCGGAGGAAGTCTTCGGCCCGGTGCTCGCGGTGATCGAGTTCGACACCGACGAGGAGGCGATCGCGCTCAACAACCGCACCGAATACGGCCTCTCCACCGGCGTCATCACGCAGTCGGTGGAGCGCGCGATGAACTTCACCGCGAAGCTGAAGACCGGCATCGTGCACATCAACGACCAGACGGTGTCGGATGAGCCCTGGGTCCCGTTCGGCGGCAGGGGCGCGTCAGGCAACGGCGGCCGCCATGGCGGCGTCGCCAACTGGGAGGAGTTCACCCAGTGGCAGTGGGTCACGATCCAGGACAAGGCAACGCCATATCCGTTCTAAGGCGGCGTGGGGAAGGCAGGATAGAACGCCGAGTGCTGCAGCCCGGGATGGCGCTTGCCGTAGCGCTCGGGAATGTCCTGCGTCCAGTCGCTGGGAATCACGAGCGACACGACAAGGAGCGCGGCGAAGAAGGCGGGGCGCCAGGCACCTGCGCTGGCCGGGGCGCGCTGCACGGCGGGGGCATCTGCCGTTGGCGCGGCCCCTGACACGGAGCGTCGCCCTTTCACGATCGCCCATATGAAGAGAACGAGGCCGGCGGCGCTCATGGCGAGGTTGAGCACTTGGCCAGTGGCGAGGCCAAGAAGCGTCGTCGGGTACTCGCGGAACACGTCGATGAACACGCGCAGCAAGGCGTAGAGGAAGAGGAACATTCCCGTCGTCGCCCCGGGCGCAAGGCGCAGACGGTTCATGTGCATCGTGACCGGCACGAGGAGGAAGTTCTTCAGGCCGTCGTAGAGCACGACCGGATGGCGGTATCCCTCGGCGTCGGGAAACTTCACGCCCCACCAGCCGTCGGTCGGGCTGCCGACGATCTGCCCGTCAATGAAGTTGCCGAGGCGCCCGAAGCCCAGGATGAAGGCGACCGGCACGGCGAGTGCGTCGGTCAGGGTCAGGATCGGCAGACGGTGGGCCCGGCAAAAGAGCACGACCGCCACCATGCCGCCCAGCAGCAGCCCGTGCGTCGCCATGCCGCCCAGCCAGTAGGCAGGGATGAGGTGCAGGTGCTCGCGGTAGAACGGCCACTCGTAGAACACCACCTCGATGAAGCGTCCGCCGATCAGCACGCCGATGGCAGCGAGGATCGAGAGGTCGTAGACCATGCGCACCGAGAAGCCGAGCGCCGCACGCTTGGCCCTCAGCGCGAGGAACACCGTCAGGAAGCCGAGCGAGTAGGCGAGGCCGTACCACCACAGGTGCACGCCGCCCACCGACCCGATGATCGGATCGATGTCGTGGACGAAGGGCCCCGGCACACGAGGCTCACGGGCCTGCGCGGCGCCTAGAACGTCCCGGGGAACGCGCCGCCGTCCATCAGCAGGTTCTGGCCGGTGATGTAGCCGGCGTGCACGCTCGCGAGGAACGCGCAGGCGGCGCCGAACTCCTCGATGGTGCCGAAGCGCTTGGCCGGATTGGCGCTGGCGCGCTGCTTGGCGAGCTCCGCGGCGGTGGTGCCCATCTTCTTCGCGTTGAACTCCATGTTGCCGCGCAGCCGGTCGGTGTCGAAGGGGCCGGGCAGGAGGCCGTTGATCGTCACGTTGTGCTGCGCCACCTGGCGCGAGAGCCCCGCGACGAAGCCGGTGAGGCCCGTGCGCGCGCCATTGGAGAGGCCCAGCTCCGGGATCGGCATCTTCACCGCGCCCGAGGTGATGTTGATGATGCGGCCGAACTTCTTTGCGATCATGCCGTCGATCGTGGCCTTCATCAGCTCGATCGGCGTGAGCATGTTGGCGTCCACCGCCTTGATCCAGTCCTCGCGCGACCAGTTGCGGAAATCCCCCGGCGGTGGGCCGCCCGCGTTGTTGACGAGGATGTCCGGGCCCGGGCACGCGGCGAGCGCCTGCGCGCGGCCCTCCGGCGTGGTGATGTCACCCGCGACGGCGACCACCTTCGCGCCGGTGCTCTTCCGGATCTCTTCCGCGGTGGCTTCCAGCGCATCCTTGCCGCGCGCAGTGATGACCAGGTTCACGCCCTCGCGCGCGAGCGCCATGGCGCAGCCCTTGCCGAGCCCCTTCGATGCCGCGCACACGAGCGCGTTCTTGCCCTTGATGCCGAGGTCCATGGTGTTCAGCCTTTCTTCAGTGTGACGAGCAGTACGCCGCCGATGACGAGCGCCCCGCCGGCGACCTGCAGCGGCGTGAGCGCGCCTTCGAGCAGCACGAAATCCGCGAGCACGGTGGTGACCGGCCCGAGCGCGCCGATGAGCGCGAAATGGTTGGCGCCGATGCGCTTGAGCGACTCGGCGACGAGGAACACGGGCAGCACCGTGCAGACGGTGGCGAGCAGGATGGCGTAGATCCACACCGTGCCGGGCAGCTTGAGCGCCGCGGTGCCCTCGAGCAGCGCGAACTGGATGACCGCCGGTACGGTGGAGATCAACATCGTGTAGGCGGTAAAGCGCATCGAGCCCACGCGCTTGACGAGCTGGCTGCCGGTGACGAGGTACACCGCGTAGCACATGGCTGAGCCGAAGACGAGCGCCGCGCCGAAGAGAAACAGCCGGTGCTCCGGCCCCGCGCCGAGCTGGTGCGAGAGCACGAGCGTGATGCCGGCGTAGGTGAGCGCGAGCGCCACGAGCTCGCGCGCGGTGGGGCGCTTGGAAAGGAAGACCGCCGAGAGGATCACCACCAGCGTGGGGTACAGGAACATGATCAGGCGCCCGAGCCCCGCGGGTACGTACTGCAGACCGAGGAAATCGAGCAGGCTCGCGAGGTAGTAGCCGAGGAACCCCAGCCCCACGATGCCGAGCCAGTCGCGCCGCGCGATGGGCGGCTCGTTGCGCAGCCACCAGGCCACTGCGGCGAAAAACGGAAAGGCGAGCGCCATGCGCAGGAAAAGCAGCGTCGTCGCGCTCACCGGCGCGGCGGCGTAGCCGAGCTTGATGAGGACCGGGCGGAAGGCGAAGGCGATGGTGCCCGCCAGGGCAAACAGCGCCCCCCAGGCGCGATAGCCGGCGGGCGTCAACGCCGCTTGCCGCCGAGCAGCGAGCCGAGGACTCCGCGGATCAGTTCGCGGCCGACCTGCGAGCCGACCGTGCGCGCGGCGCTCTTCGCCATCGCCTCGATCAGCCCCTGCGACTGCTTGCCGCCGCGCGGGCCGGTTTTGCCAAAGAGGATGTCCGAGGCGAGGCTGCCCGCGCCCGACTGCTGCGGCGCCTGCACGGCCGCTTTCTCCTTCGCTACCTGCTGCGCGCGCGCAGAGAGCAGCTCGTGGGCCGATTCGCGGTCCACTGTCTTCTCGTAGTGGCCCGCGAGCGCGGAGCGCGACACCGTCGCCTTGCGCTCGGCCTCCGAGAGCGGCCCGAGCTGGCTGCCGGGCGGAACGACAAAAGCGCGCTCGGTGATGCCCGGCCGGCCCTTCTCGTCGAGCAGGCTCACCAGCGCCTCGCCCACGCCGAGCTCGGTGATCACTTGCTCGATCCTGAGCTTGGGGTTCGGCCGCATGGTCTCGGCGGCGGACTTCACCGCCTTCTGGTCCTTCGGCGTGAAGGCCCGCAGCGCGTGCTGCACGCGGTTGCCGAGCTGCCCGAGCACCGATTCCGGGATGTCGAGCGGGTTCTGCGTCACGAAGTACACGCCCACGCCCTTGGAGCGGATGAGGCGCACCACCTGCTCGATCTTCTCCAGCAGCGCCTTGGGCGCGTCGTTGAACAGCAGGTGCGCCTCGTCGAAGAAGAATACGAGCTTCGGTTTGTCCGGGTCGCCCACCTCGGGCAGGTGCTCGAACAGCTCGGCCAGCATCCACAGCAGGAACGTGGCGTACAGCTTGGGCGAGTGCATCAGCTTGTCGGCGGCGAGGATGTTCACCACCCCCTTACTCCCCTCGACCTGCATCAGGTCGGCGATGTTCAGCATCGGCTCGCCGAAGAAGCGGTCCGCGCCCTGGGCTTCCAGCGCCAGCACGCCGCGCTGGATCGCGCCGATCGAAGCGGCCGAGACGTTGCCGTACTCGGTGGTGAACTTCTGCGCGTTGTCGCCGACGAATTGCAGCATCGCGCGCAGGTCCTTCGCATCGAGCAGCAGCAGGCCGTTGTCGTCGGCGATCTTGAACACCAGGTTCAGCACGCCCTCCTGCGTGTCGTTCAGTCCAAGCAGCCGCGAGAGCAGCAGCGGGCCCATGTCGGAGACCGTCGCGCGCACCGGGTGGCCGCCCTCGCCGTTCACGTCCCAGAACACCACCGGGCACGAGGAATAGGCGAGATCGAGCTTCAGGCTCTTGGCGCGCTCGGCGACTTT
>DASWBP010000400.1:0-2141 GCA_036390555.1 Burkholderiales bacterium
CGTGGCCACCGGGTCCTTGCGCAGCGGGTCGGGGTTGTCCTTCACCGTGAGGGTGGGGCAGCCGGAGAGCCGGATGCAGGAGTGGTCGCCCGTGCAGGTGTCCTCGTCCACGCCGTACTTGACGCGCACCGTGCGCTCGCCCGCCGCGAGGCGCTTCGCGGCCTCGGGCTTCGCGCGCCGCTGGCGCTCGAGCTGGCATTCGCCTTCCGCCACGATCACCTTGAGGCCGCCCTCATCGGTGGTGAGCGCCTCGGCCAGCGTCTTCTGCATCTCGGCGACATGATAGGTATGCACCGTCTTCACCCACTTCACGCCGAGGCCCGCGAGCGCGTTCTCGATGTGGCGGTCGGCGTGCGCCGCGCTCTGGCCGCTCGCGTCGCGCGCGCCCTTGGGCGGCGAGGACAGCAGCTCCTGGGTGCCGGTCGCCGAGGCGTAGCCGTTCTTCATCACCACCAGCACGGCGTCGCCCTGGTTGAGCAGGCTGGAGGCGACGCCCGAGAGCAGACCGTTGTGCCAGAAACCGCCATCGCCCATCACCGCGAGCGGGCGCCTCGCCATCATCGGCCCCACCGCGGCGGCGGAGGCGAGGCTCATGCCGTAGCCGAGGATCGAGTTGCCCATGGAGAAGGGCTCGAAGGTGGCAAAGGCGTGGCAGCCGATGTCGCCCGAGATGTGCGGGCGGCCCGTCGTCTTCTCCGCGATCTTGAGCGCAGCGAACACCGGCCGCTCGGGGCAGCCGATGCAGAAGTTGGGCGGGCGCGCGGGCAGCGGCGCGCGGAGGATCTCGGCGGCCTGCCTGCGCAGCGCGGCGGCGTGCGCAATCCATTGCCTGCCGGGCGCGAGGTCGAGGCGCGGCTCGTGCTGCGCGAGGAACTCCTGCAGTCCCTGCGCGATGACCTCGGCGTTGTACTCGCCGGCGCTGGGCAGCAGGTCCTTGCCGTGGAGCTTCGCCTGCACGTCGCGCCGCCGCAGGGTGGTGGCGATGTCCTGCTCGATGAACTCGGGCTGGCCTTCCTCGATCACGAGCACCGCGCGCTTGCCGGCGCAGAACGCGGCGATTTCCTCGGGCACCAGCGGATAGACGACGTTGAGCGCCAGGACCGGCAGGCGGCTGATGCCGAACGCGTCGGCGAGCCCGAGCAGCTGCAGCGCGCGCTGCAGGTTGTTGTACAGGCCGCCCTGCACGATGACGCCGACCCCCTCCAGGTCGCCCGCGAAGACGTCGTTCAGCCTGTGCTCGGCGATGTAGCGCCGCGCGGCGGGCAGGCGCACCTCGATCTTGTGCTTCTCCTGCCGGAAGGTGGCGGGCGGGTGCGAGAGGCGCTCGTAATCGAAGGTCGCGGGCGCGCCGCGGTGGCGCGCTGAGAGCGCCGCCGCGCGGTTGGCGCGCGCCGCGAACTCGCCCTGCACGTGGCAGGCGCGGATGCGCAGGTCCACGATCACCGGCGTGCTCGAGGCCTCGGAGAGCTCGAAGCCCCGTTCCACCATGCGCACGATGGTCGGCAGGTCCGGGCGCGGGTCGAGCATCCAGAGCTGCGACTTGAGCGCGAAGGCGTGCGTGCGCTCGAGCGCGACGCTCGCGCCTTCGCCGTAGTCCTCGCCCGCAATGATGAGCGCGCCGCCCATTACGCCGGCGGTAGAAAGGTAGGAGAGCGCGTCGGCGGCGACGTTGGTGCCGACGATGGACTTCCATGTCACCGCGCCGCGCACCGGATAGGCGATCGAGGCGCCGAGCATGGCGGCTGCCGAGGCCTCGTTGGTGCAGGCCTCGACGTGCACGCCGAGCTCGTCCATGTAGTCGCGTGCCTGCACCATCACGTCGAGCAGGTGCGAGACCGGCGCACCCTGGTAGCCGCCCACGTAGGAGACGCCCGACTGCAGGAGTGCCTTGGTGACCGCGAGGATGCCTTCGCCGCGGAAGGTGTCCCCGTCGCCGAGCTTCAGGCTCTCGATCTCGGCCGCGAACGCTCGCTCCATATCAGGCGGGCACGAAGAGGCTGCGCAGGCCGCGCAGCGCGCGGTCGAGCAGCGTCGGGTTCTGGATCACCTCGGCGCGGTAGAAGGAGGGACACAGCGTCGCGGCGTGCGCGTTCTCGCCGCACAGGCCGCAACCCACGCAGCCCTCGATCACCGTGGCCACC
>DASWBP010000401.1:0-3331 GCA_036390555.1 Burkholderiales bacterium
CAGCGTGCCGCCGATGGCATCCATCCCCGGTGCGTGCAGGTGCGCGAGGTACCACACCGGCGGCGCCGTCAGGCCGAGATGCGGGTCGTTGGCGAGCAGCGGCTTGCCGCTCGCGCTGCGCGCGCCGGAGACCGCCCAGCTGTTCGAGGCTCCGGGAAAGATGCCTTCAGAAAAGACTGGAGCGGGAGCGGGCGTCTTTTCGATCCCCGAGTAAAGCGCCTTGAGATCGGCGATGCGCGGTGGCGAATCGCCGGGGTAGGGCGGCAGCAGCTCCTGGATGCGCTCGAGCGCGAGCGTGCGCGACAGGCGCATGCGCAGGAGCTCGCTGCGCCAGTTGCCGGAGATGTCCCACGCCATCACCTTGGTCCACGCGACCGAGTCGAGCGCGCTCCACGGTTCCGGCGTCACATTGAGCAGCCAGAACTCCGGCGGCAGCACCGGCCTGCCGGCGAGGAACGCGTTCACGCCGGCCGCGTACGCGTCGAGGAGCCGCCGCGTCTCGGCGTCGTAGCGCTCGAGGTTGGCCTGCGCCACGCGCCGCAGCCCGAGCGTGCGCATGAAACGATCGGCTTCCAGCGCGCCGGCGCCGAGGATCTCGGCGAGCCGCCCCGCTCCGATGCGGCGGTTCATCTCCATCTGCCACAGCCGGTCCTGCGCGTGCACGAAGCCGAGGGCGAAGTGCGCGTCCTCGAGCGACGCCGCGTAGATGTGCGGAACGCCGTGGCGGTCGCGCAACACCTCGACCTCGGAGCCGAGGCCGGCGAGCTCGATGCGTCCCGAGGTTTGCGGCAGCGATTGGCGCAGGTAGAGGTATGCGGCAGCTACGGAAATCGCTGCGAGAAGGAGCAAGGCGGCGCAAAGCCGCAGCGCGCGGCGCATTGACGCAGGATAACAGTGTGATTTCGTGCCGATGCGGCACTGCGGCAATTCTGCTATAAGCACTTGATGCTCTATAGCCTTTACGAGGCACAGCACATGGCCCTCGCGCCCTGGCGCTACTGGGCCGAGTTGTCCCGCGGCTGGTTCGGACACCCCTTCAGCCCGCTCATCTACATGCCGCTCGCGAAGCGGGTCGCGGCGTCGAGCGAACTGTTCCTGCGGGTGACCGAGCGCTACGAGAAGCCGCAGTGGCACATCGCCGAGGCGGTGCCCGAAGTGGCGGATGCCAGGCCCTTCTGCAACCTCGTGCACTTCAAGCAGAGCGAGCCGAAGAAGACGAAGGTGCTGGTGGTCGCACCGCTTTCAGGGCACCACGCGACGCTGCTGCGCGATACCGTGCGCGCGCTCCTGCCCGAGCACGAGGTGTGGATCACCGACTGGGTGAACGCGCGCCTCGTGCCGCTCACCGCCGGTTCCTTCGGCCTCGCCGATTACGTGGACTATGTGCGCGACTGGATTCGGCTTCTTTCCCCGGATGTGCATGTGATCTCGGTGTGCCAGCCCACGGTCCCGGTGCTCGCCGCGGTTTCGCTTCTCGCTTCCCATGACGAAGTGACTCCGAGGACGATGGTGATGATGGGCGGGCCCATCGACGCGCGGCGCAGCCCCACCGCGGTCAACAACCTGGCGCGCCGCAAGCCGTACTCCTGGTTTGAGCAGCACGTGATCGAGCGCGTGCCGGCGAAGTACCCGGGCTACATGCGCCGCGTCTATCCCGGGTTCCTGCAGCACCTGGGCTTCGTGGCGATGAACCCCGACCGGCACCTCGTGGCGCACTGGGACTACTACCACAAGCTCGTGCTGGGCGACGGCGAATCGGCCGCCGCGCACCGGCGCTTCTACGACGAGTACAACGCCGTGCTCGACATGCCGGCCGAGTACTACCTCGACACGGTCAAGACGGTGTTCCAGGACTACGCGCTGCCGAAGGGCCGGATGTTCGTGCGCGAGGAGCTGGTGCGGCCGCAGGCGATCCGCGACACGGCGCTCCTCACGATCGAGGGCGAGCTCGACGACATCTCGGGCAACGGCCAGACCGAGGCGGCGCACGCCCTTTGCCTCAACATCCCGCGCGAGCGGCGCGAGCACTTCGTCGCGCCGGGCGTCGGGCACTACGGGATCTTCTCGGGCCGGCGCTGGCGCAAGATCATCTATCCCCGGGTGCGGGACTTCATCCGCAAGCATTCGGAAGAAAACCGGGGTCAGACCCCAACCGGCAAGACCGGGGTCAGACCCCGGTTTTTCTCCCGCCTCTTTCACACGTCGTAGCGCGAGCCTTCTTCGCCGCGCACGGCGCGCTCGACGGTTGAGCGCGCGAGCTGCGGCGCGAACATCTCGATGAACTCGTAGGCGTAGCGCCGCAGGTACGCGCCGCGCTTGATGCCCAGGCGCGTGGTGCTCGACTCGAACAGGTGGGCTGCGTCGATCGCGCGCAGATTGAGGTCGCGCTTCGGGTCGAACGCCATCTTCGCCAGCACGCCGACGCCGAGGCCGAGCTCGACGTAGGTCTTGATCACGTCGGAATCCTGCGCGCTCAGCACCACGTGCGGCTTGAGGCCGCGGACCTCGAACGCCTTCTGCACCAGCGAGCGGTTGGCGAAGGCGAAGTCGTAGGTCACGATCGGGTGCTCGGCGAGCTTCTCCAGGGTGAGCGGGTGCTCCTTGAGGAGCGGGTGCTTGGGCGGCACCACGACGCAGCGGTTCCACTGGTACACCGGCAGCGAGACGAGCTCGGGGTAGAGCGAGATCATCTCGGTCGCCACCCCCATGTCGGCTTCGCCCGCGAGCAGCTGCTCGCAGATCTGTGTCGGGTTGCCCTGGTGGATGAGGAGCTCGACGCGCGGGTAACGCCGCTTGAAGGCGGCGACGGCCTTGGGCAGCGCGTAGCGCGCCTGGGTGTGCGTGGCGGCGATGGTGAGGGTGCCGAGTTGGTCGTTGGCGAACTCCTCGCCCGCGCGCCTCAGGTTCTGCGCCTCGGCGAGGATGCGCTCGGCGATCGCCACCACGGCCTTGCCGGGCTCGGTCACCGCCACCAGGCGCTTGCCGTGGCGCACGAACACTTCCAGCCCCAGCTCGTCCTCGAGGGCGCGGATCTGCTTCGACACCCCCGGCTGGGAGGTGTGCAGCGCTTCGGCCGCCTCGGACACGTTCAGGCCCCGGCGGGCGACCTCGACAAGGCAGCGGAGCTGCTGGAGCTTCATATTCTGTATATGTATAACATCCTAACATATTAGTCTTTGATAGAATAAGGACACGGTCGAGAATCGCACCGTGTACCAGTACGACGCCATCGACCAGCGCCTGGTGGAGGAACGGGTGGCCCAGTTCCGCGACCAGACGCGCCGTTTCCTCGCCGGCCAGCTCTCGGAGGACGAGTTCAAGGCCCTGCGCC
>DASWBP010000402.1:0-1500 GCA_036390555.1 Burkholderiales bacterium
TTCGCCATGCCCCAGGCGTTCAAGGGCAGCGTGATCCTGGGCGACTTTCTCTTCTCGCGCTACCGCCTGTTCCTGCTCGCCGTGGTGGCGGCGGTGCTCGCGGGCATCTGGTTCCTGATCCATCGCACCTCGTTCGGGCGCGTGGTGCGCGCGGGCATCCAGCGTCCCGACATGGTGGCGGCGCTCGGCATCCGCCTGCAGCCCTACATGACCACCATCGTGATGCTCGGCGTGGGCATGGCGGCGCTCGCCGGCGCGCTGTTCGCGCCGATCACCAACGTGCACCCCGCGATGGGCGCCGAGATCATCACCATCGCCTTCGTGGTGGTCGTCATCGGCGGGCTGGGCAGCTTCTGGGGCGTGGTGCTCGCGGCGCTGCTGGTGGGCGTGGTGCGCGGCATCACCATCCACTTCGTGCCGGCGGCGGGCGAGGCCTCGATGTACATCCTGATGTTCCTCGTCCTCATGTTCCGCCCGCGCGGGCTGCTGGGCGAGCGCATCGAGAAGTTCGAATGAGGAAGTTCTGGACCGAGGCGAAATACCGGCCCTTGCTGATCGGCGGGGCCGCGCTCATCGCGCTGCCGTTCGTGATGCGCGCGCTCGGCCTGTCGGTCAACACGGCCTCGCAGATGGTGACGCTCGCCATCGCCGTGCTGGGCCTGAACATGCTGGTGGGCTTCACCGGCCTCACCTCTTTCGGCCACAGCGCCTGGTTCGGCATCGGCGCCTATGCGGCGGCGATCTCGCAGAAGCACTGGTTCGCCGGGCAGATCGTGCTGCCGATGCTGTTCTCGATCGCCTTCGTCGCGGCTCTCTCGCTCGTCGTCGGCGCGCTGATCCTGCGCCGGCGCGGCGTGTATTTCGCGCTGCTCACGCTCGCCTTCGTCGCGCTCACCTACACGGTGGCCTTCCGCTGGACCGAGCTCACCGGCGGCGAGGACGGCCTCGGCGGCCTGTCGCGCGGCGGCATCAAGGCGCTGCCGCTCGACAACCACACCGTCTACTACGGCCTGATCGCGCTCGTCGCCTTCGGCGTGCTCTACGCGCTGCTGCGCGTGACGCGCTCGCCCTTCGGCCACGTGCTGGTGGCGATCCGCGAAAACCAGCAGCGCGCCACCTTCCAGGGCTACGACGTCGACCGCTACCGCCTGGGCGCGTTCGTGCTCTCGGCGGTGGTCACGGGCCTGGGCGGCGCGCTGCAGGCCTTCCTCAACTACCTCGTGTCCGCCGAATCGGTGTCGGTCGCCTTCTCCGGCGAGCTGCTGGCGATGGTGGTGATCGGCGGCATGCATCAGTTCCTCGGGCCGACCCTGGGCGTGCTGTTCTACGTGGCGTTCCGCGAGCTGTTCTCGATCTGGACCGGCAACTGGCTGCTGTGGTTCGGCCTGGTGTTCGTGGGCTTCGTGCTGTTCTCGCCCGAGGGCCTCACCGGCATCTGGGCGAAGATCCGGCGGCGGCTGCGCCCGCCGCCGGAGGAGTCCGCGGCGATGAGCCGGCGCA
>DASWBP010000403.1:0-7681 GCA_036390555.1 Burkholderiales bacterium
GGCCTACCAGGACAAGCTCGCGCGCGCGATCCTCGCGGGCATCAAGCGCTACTTCGCCAAGCACCCGCCGCGGCCGCAGGGGCCCGCCGCGGACGCGCCGCCGGCGACGCGCCTCGCCGCGCGCTAGCCGCGCGCGCCCGCCCTCAGGTCCCGGGGCTGCGCCGCGCGCGCAGGAGGGCGACTGCCATCGGCATCACCGAGATGACGACGATGGCGATGATCACGGTGCCGAGGTTGTCTCTTACCACCGGGATGTTGCCGAACCAGTACCCGGCGAGGCACAGCGACAGCACCCACGCGAGCGCCCCGGCCACGCTGAACGCCAGGAACTTCGCGTAGGGCATGGTGCCGATGCCGGCGACGAAAGGCACGTAGGTACGCACGATCGGCACGAAGCGCGCGAGGATGATCGCCTGGCCGCCGTGGCGCTCGTAGAAGGCGTGCGTGCGCTCCAGGTGCTTGCGGTTGAACCAGCGCGAATCCTCCTGCCGGAACACTTTCGGCCCCGCCCACCGCCCGATCCAGTAGTTGACGTTGTCGCCCGAGAGCGCCGCGGCGACGAGCAGCGCCATCACCAGCGCAATGTCCATGCCGCCGGCCGCCGCGAGCGTGCCGACCACGAACAGCAACGAATCGCCGGGCAGGAACGGCGTCACCACCAGGCCGGTTTCGCAGAAGACGATCACGAAGAGCAGCCCGTACACCCAGGCGCCGTGCTGCGCGACGAAGGCGGCGAGATGGTTGTCGAGATGGAGGAAGAAATCCCACAGCGTCGCAACGAGCTCCATGACCCGATTCTATATACTCCGCGCATGAGCGCCATTCGCGCGATGCCCGAGCTGCTGGTGAGCCAGATCGCGGCGGGCGAGGTGGTGGAGCGGCCCGCCTCGGTGCTCAAGGAACTGCTGGAAAACAGCCTCGACGCCGGCGCCGGCGAGATCCAGGTGACGCTCGCCGAGGGCGGCGCGACGCGCGTGCAGGTGGACGACGACGGCGCGGGCATCGCACGCGAAGACCTGCCGCTCGCGCTCGCGCGGCACGCGACGAGCAAGATCGCGACGCTGGAAGACCTCGAGTCCGTGGCGACGATGGGCTTTCGCGGCGAAGCGCTCGCCTCCATTGCTGCCGTTGCGCGCGTGGAGCTCGTCTCGCGCGCGTACGGCACGGCGCATGCGTGGTCGGTCGCGGCGGAGGGCGGGCCCGCACAGGAGCTGCGGCCCGCGGCGCGCGCGCCGGGCACGACCGTCGCCGTGCAGGATCTGTATTTCAACACCCCGGCGCGGCGCAAGTTCCTGCGCACCGAGGCCACCGAGTTCGGCCATTGCGACGAGGTGTTCCGGCGCATCGCGCTCGCACGACCCGACCTCGCCTTCACGCTCAAGCACAACGGCCGCGTCTCGGCGCACCTCGCGCCGCAGCCGCTCGCCGCGCGCGCGGGCGCGCTGCTCGGCGGCGAGTTTACGGCGGCCTCGGTGGCGCTCGATCAGCGCGCGGGGCCACTGCGCCTCTTCGGCCTCGCGGGCACGCCGCAGGCCGCGCGCAGCCGCGCGGATTCGCAGTACTTCTACGTGAACGGCCGCTTCGTGCGCGACCGGCTCCTCGCGCACGCGGTGCGCGAGGCCTACCGCGACACGTTGCACGGCGAGCGCCAGCCCGCCTACGTGCTGTTCCTCGAGCTGGACCCGCGCGGCGTGGACGTCAATGTGCACCCGGCGAAGACCGAAGTGCGCTTCAGGGACGCGCGCGCCGTGCATCAGTTCGTGTTCCACGCCTTGCAGCGCGCGCTCGCGCCATCGGCCGCCGAGGCGCCGGTGAGCTACGCGAGCGTGTCACCGCAGGGCGGCCCGGGCCTCTCTCCGCAAGGACCCGCGATCCAGGCGACGCTGGCCATGGCGGAGCCGGTGGCGTCCTACAGGCCTGCGGCCGAGGCATGGCGCAGCGCGCAGGACCTGTCGCCGCGCGCGGGGCCCGGCATGCCCTCCGGTGCAGCGCGCGCGCCGTTGCCCGCCTCGGAGAAGGCGCCGCCGCTCGGCTACGCGCTGGCGCAGCTGCACGGCGTGTACATCCTCGCGCAGAACGAGGCGGGCCTCGTGCTCGTGGACATGCACGCCGCCCATGAGCGCATCCTGATGGAGAAGCTGAAGCTGCGGCTGGACGCCGGGGCACTCGAGCGCCAGAGCCTGCTGGTCCCGGTGGTGTTCCGCGCCGAGGCGATCGACGTGGCGACCGCCGAGGACAACCGCGAGGCGCTCGCGAGCCTCGGGCTGGAGGTGAGCGTCGCCGGACCGAACGAGCTCGCGGTGCGCGCCGCGCCCGCGCTGCTTGCCGGCGGCGACGTGGCGGCGCTCGCGCGTGCGCTGCTCGCCGAGCTGCGCGAATACGGCGCGGCGCAGGTGCTCGCCGCGCGTCAGAACGAGCTGCTCGCCACCATGGCCTGCCACGCGGCGGTGCGTGCCCACCGCGCGCTCTCGGTGCCGGAGATGAACGCGCTCTTGCGCGAGATGGAGGAGACCGAGCGCTCGGGCAGCTGCAATCACGGCCGCCCGACCTGGTACCAGCTCACGCTCGGCGACCTCGACAAGCTCTTCCTGCGCGGGCGCTGAGCGCCGCGGCGGCCGGTTAAGGAACTCTTAAGGTTCCCTTAAGCAGCATTTAGCGACGCGCAGCGCGCGCAGCGCCTACAGTGCGCCCATCAGTTTTCAACCAATGGGAGCGCACCACATGAAACAAGCCGTCGTCAGACTCGAGGAGCGCCGCGAGCGCATCCAGGCCGCCGCCGAAGGCCGGCGCGTCGACCTCTACACCACCATCCACAAGGGCCTGCGCACGTTCATGGCGCGCACGCTCGAAGCCGTGGGCCGCATGGACGCCGCCGACGTTGAGGATGTCGCGCAGACCCTCGCCCAGCTGCGCGCGCTGCTCGGCCTCATGCGCACGCACATGCACGCGGAGAACCAGTTCCTGCACCCCGCGCTCGAGGCGCGCCGCCCCGGGGCCGCGCGGCGCACCGCGGGCGAGCACGTCGAGCACGAGCACGCCTTCGAGGAGCTGCACAGCGCGATCCTGGCGCTGGAGCGCGCCGACAGGCCGGCGCGTGCCGGTGCGGCGACGCTGCTCTACCGGCGCCTCGCGCTCTTCGTAGGCGAGAACCTCGAGCACATGCATTTCGAGGAGACGGAGAACAACGCGCTCCTGTGGGCGGCCTATTCGGACGCCGAGCTGGCGGGCATCCACGACGCGCTGCTGGCGAGCATCGCGCCGGACGAGCGCGCGCTCGCCCTGCACTGGATGCTGCCCGCGCTGAACGCGGCCGAGCGCGCCGGCATGCTGACCGAGCTGCAGGGGAAGCTTCCTGCCGCCGCCTTCGCGGGCCTGCTCGCCGGCCTGCGGCCCGCGCTGAGCGTGCGCGACTGGGGGAAGCTCACTGCCGCGCTCGGCCCTGTTTCCTCGTCCAACTGATCAACGCCAAGGGAGAACGCACCATGAAAGAATTCGCCAAAGCCCTGCTCTTCGCCGCGGGCCTCGGGCTCGCGGTGGCGGGCTTCGCCGCCGACCGCGCGCCGCAGGACGCGACGCAGAAATCCATCGAGCGCGGCCGTTACCTCGTCGCCACCGCCGGCTGCAACGACTGCCATACGGCGGGCTTCATCCCGAGCGCGGGCAAGGTGCCCGAAAAGGAATGGCTGAAAGGCGACGGCGTGGGCTTCCGCGGCCCCTGGGGCACTACCTACCCCTCGAACCTGCGCATCTACTTCGCCCACATCTCCGAAAAGGCGTTCATCGCGGATGCGCGTTCGGGCCGCATGCGCCCGCCGATGCCGTGGTTCAACCTCGCAGAGATGACCGACTCGGACCTGCGCGCCATCCACCGCTACGTGCGGAGCCTTGGCGCACCGGGAGAGCCCGCGCCCGCCTATGTCCCGCCGGGCGAGGAGCCGCGCACGCCGTACTTCGTGTTCGTGCCGCAGGCGCCCAGGGCGCCCCAGCCGCAGGCGAAGGCGAACTAGGCTTGCCGGCTAGCCCGCGCGCGCACCCGCCGCGGGCACCTCGACGAGCTGCAGGGGCCGGTTCACGCGCAGTCGGAACCGGCCCCTGCCGCTTTTCTCGAGCAGCAGCGCGCCCGAGCGCTCGGCAAGGCGCCGGTGCAGGAGCACGAGGCGCGCCTCGAGGTTGTCGGAAAGGTCCGGCAGGCGGATCGACGGATCGAGCCGCAATTCGCGGTTGGTGAACTCGGTGCGCCCCTCGCGCAGGTAGTCGGCGACGAGCTTCCTCAGGATCGCGCCCGCCACGCCCTTGATGAGGTAGTCGTCGCCGAGGAACACGGAATCGTCGGCGGCGAAGTGCCGCACCTGCACCGGCACGCCGCCTGCGGGCGTGGCCTTCGGCTCCGGAGCGGCCGCCGGCCCGGGCGCCGCTTCCGACTCCTGCAGCGCGCGGATCGCCATGCCCAGTTGCGCGGCGAGCGCCACCAGCGCGTCCTCGTCGTCGTAGGTGAAGCGCATGTCCTGCGGGCTCTCGACATAGAGCACCCCCAGCAGCGCCCCGCCGGCGACGACCGGCGCGGCGAGCTGGCTGCGCGAGTCGGCGAGCCCGGGGAGTGGAATCGCCGTCTCCAGGCGCGCGCCGAGGCCCGCGAGCTCCGCGCTCTCGCGCATCGCGCGGCCGTAGGAGTATTCGGCGGTCATGTGCGAGATGCGGATCGGCGTCCTCTGCTCGGCCGCTACGCCGATCACGCCGCAGCCGAGCGCGATCTCCGAGCCGACGCCCGACTGCGGGTAGCCGCGGCTCGCCACGGTATAGAGGCGCTTGCCCGGAGCGTCGTGCATCAGCACCATGGCGTGCGTGATGTCGAAGTGCGCGGCGAGCGCGGCGAGCAGGTCTTCCAGCAGCACGGCGAGGTCGGCGCTCTTGGTGAAGACCTGCGCGCAGGCGCGCAGCGATGCGAGCAGGTTCCTCGGCGGAGTCTGCGCGGGCAGCACCCTGCCGGCCACCGGCGCGATGTCGAGGACGCGGTAGACGTCCGCGCCGCGCAAGCGGAAGACCCCCGTCATGCCGGTATGCGAGGCGATGCCGGCGAGCTTCGCTTTCATGGACTCGAACAGCGGACCTTCGGTCTCGGTGCGCAGGTATTGCAGCTCCATGCGGTAGCGCGCCGCCGTCTTGGGATTGACCACCAGCACCGCGGCGCGCGGGTTGGCGAGCACGTTCTCGCGCGTCTTGTTGAAGAACTGGAAGGTGAGCGCGACATGCTGCGCGTCCACGTAGTTCACCTGCGAGACGTAGCTCACGTTCGGCGTGCCGTCGGCCGCGCAGGTCGCGACCATGGCCGGCATCACGCCCTCCAGGCAGTCGCGGATCGCGTCCACCGTGATGCGCGAGGTCGGCATCGGCTAGGCGGCCAGCGGTGCGTGTGCCGGCATGCTAGGCGGCAAGCGGCGCGCCGGCCCGCGGGCCCGGCGTCTGCTGGAACGCGGCGCAGGGCGTGAAGCCGACCGCCACCAGCGCCGCCGGCTCGTACCAGACGGCCGCGCGCACCATCGTCTCGTTGTAGCCAAGCGCGCCCAGGCCGGCGGCGAAGCTGTCCGTGGCCTGCGCAGCGAGCCCGGCGTCGCCCGGGGCGAGCGGCTCCACGGCCGCATCGGTGCCTTTCAGCTGGATCGTGCGGTGCGTCTTCGGCAGGCTGTACACCACGGCAATCGCGCGCGTGGCGCGGATCGCAGCAATGAGTCCCGGGTACTGGTCGCCCGGCAGGAGCACTGTGACGCGCGTGCGGTCGGAAGACACGCGGCAGCCGTGCACGCGCCCGACCTCCGGCAGGCTCGCACCGGCGCGCGAGGCCGCAGTCATCGAGATGCCCGGCAGCAGGACGAAGGCCGCGTGCTCGGCATCGAGGATCGGGCGTGCGGTCGGCTCGGCCACGCGCGCGATCATAGCAGCCGCCTTAAACTCGCCGGGTGCGCGAGCCCGCCGCCTACGTCCTCCTCGGCCCCACCGCGAGCGGCAAGTCCGCGCTCGCCATGGCGCTCGCGGCGCGCTTTCCCCTGGAAATCGTGAGCGTGGACTCGGGGCAGGTCTACCGCGGCATGGACATCGGCACCGCGAAGCCCGGCCGCGAGGAGCGCGCGCGCGTGCCGCACCACCTGATCGACCTTGTCGATCCTGCGCAAAGCTACTCTGCGGGCCGCTTCCGCGAGGACGCGCTGCGCGCGGTGCAGGACATCCTCGCACGCGGCAGGATTCCGCTCCTGGTGGGCGGCACGATGCTCTACTACCGCGCGCTCGCGCAGGGCATCGACGCCCTCCCCCAGGCGGAGCCCGGCCTGCGCGCGCAGATCGACGCACGCGCCGCGCGCCACGGCTGGCCGGCGCTGCATGCGGACTTGGCGCGCGTGGATCCAGTCACCGCCGCGCGCCTGGCGCCCAATGACGCGCAGCGCATCCAGCGCGCCCTCGAAGTCTGGGAGCTTTCCGGCAAGCCGATGTCTGCGCTGCAGACGGGCGCGCGCGGCAGCCTGCCATTCGCGCTGCATGCTTTCGCGCTGGTGCCCGCGGATCGTACGGAGCTCCACCGGTGCATCGCCGAGCGCTTCGACCGGATGCTGGCGGACGGGCTGGTGGAGGAACTCAGGAGCCTGCGCCGGACGTACGACCTGCACGCATCGCTGCCCAGCATGCGCTGCGTGGGATATCGCCAGGCCTGGGGCTTTCTCGAGGGCCAATACGGCGAGGCCGAACTGCGCGAGAAAGGCATCGCCGCCACGCGCCAGCTCGCCAAGCGCCAACTCACGTGGCTGAGGAGCCTGCCGGACCTGCAGCCGGCGGAAGCGCTGGCCGGCGCGCTCGCGCACGCCTGAAGGCGACCGGCCGGCGGGGCGACCCCTTTAGTCCAGGCTGAGCCCGACCTGGCGCGTCACGCGCCGGTAGGCCTCGAGCTGCTCGGCGACGAAGGCGGTCAGCTCCTGCGGGGTCGAGCTGCGCGGCTCGAAGGCGAGCTTGCCGAACGCATCGCGCACTTCGGGCTTCGCCAGCACGGCTGCGATCTCGCGCCCAACGCGGTCGACCACTTCCTGCGGAAGCTTCGCGGGTCCGAACAGACCGCCCCAGGGCGTGATGGTCACGGGCTCCAGGCCCGCCTCAGGCAACGTGGGCGCTTGCGGCAGGAGCTGGTTGCGGCTCGGCAACAGCGTCGCGAGCGCGCGTAGCTTTCCCTCCTTCACCTGCGGCGCCATCGTGCCGGGCGTGGCGATCGTGAAATGCACCCTGCCGCCCACCATGTCGAGCGAGAGCGGCCCGTCGCCCTTGTACGGGATGTGCACCACGTCGATCTTCTGCTGCGCGGCGAACTGCGCCGTGGCGAGGATGCTCGTGGCGTTGCCGGTGCCGTAGTTGAGCTTGCCCGGATTGGCGCGCGCGTAGGCGACCAGCTCGCCGAGCGTGTTCACCGGCAGGCTCGCCTGCGAGAACACGAAGAAGCCGAAGATGCCCACCAGCGAGATCGGCGTGAAGTCCTTGACCGGATCGTAGGGCGGCACCTTCTTCGCCGCGGGTGCGAATGACATGCCGGTCGCCGTGCCGTAGTAGAGCGTGTAGCCGTCGGGCGCCGCCTGCACCACCGCCTGCGAGGCAATGATGCCTTCCGCGCCGGGCTTGGTCTCGATGAGGATCGGCTGGCCGAGCGCCT
>DASWBP010000404.1:0-9943 GCA_036390555.1 Burkholderiales bacterium
CCGGGCACGCGGCCGAGGCTCTCCGAGAGATTCACCTGCAGGCGCCCTTCGCGGATTTCCTCCGCGTAGACCCGGTCGATGGACGCCGGAACCTCGAGGCTCGGCTGGTCCACGCGCGTGGCGGTCACCACCACGTCGCCCTGCTGCTGTGCGAAAGAGGCAAAAGAAACGACTGCCAGACAGCCGACAAGGCTACGCATGCGATTAATATATCTACAACCATGCCGCCGCGCGGAAGCCGACTCGCCTGCTCGCTGAAATCCATCGACGGAAGCCAAGGCTCTTTCGACGTCTATCCCGGCGAGCAGCCCGGCTCGGTGTCGCGCGTCGACCCCGTCGCCTGGAACAAGCCGCCGGCCAAGGAGGTTCAGGAAGGCGCCTTCACCGTGATCGGCGACCTCGGCATGACCGGGCAGGTGATCCTGGTGAACCAGTACCAGTGGCGCGCGCTCACCGAGGCGAAGCTGGAGAAGTTCTTCTTCGGTGCGATCCTCTGGGGCAAGAGCCCCTTCAAGGTGATCGAGGACGCGCAGATGATGCTCAAGCGCGGCAAGTAGCGCGGGCCGCTGCGAGCAGCAAGGCGCCGAGCACCACCGCGCCGGCGGCTAGCAGCAGCGCGACGTCGAATCCGCCCTGCCGCTCGGCGAGCCAGCCGGCGATCACCGGGCCCACCATCTGGCCGAGCCCGAATGCCGCGGTGAGCAGGCCGATCATGCGCGCGGGCTGCGCGCTGATGCGGCCGCCGAAGCTCACCGCGACCGCCGTGATGCCCATGAACGTCCCGCCGAAGCACACCGCGGCGACAAGCGCCACCCAGAGCGCGTCAAACAGCACCGGCAACACGATGCCCGCGGCCTGCACGAGGTGCGCCGCGATCAGGGCGGCCGGCGCGCCCCAGCGCTGCGAAGCGCGCATCCATAGCGGCGACGACGGCACCCCGGCGAGGCCTACCACGATCCATAGCAGTTCTGCGGACGCGCCGATCGCGGGCATCTGCTTGGCGACCGCGACGAGGAAGGTGCCGGAGACGACGTAGCCCAAGCCTTCCAGGAAATAGCTTGCAACGAGGACCCAGCCCGGAAAGCGCTCCGCCTGCGCCGCGGCGCTCGCCGCCGGCGCGCCTGGCTGCGATGCCCGCCTCGCGAGCGGCAGGGTAAGGACGGCCAGCGCCGCGCCCACGCCGGCGAGCGCGAACCACAAACCCCGCCAGTCCGTGAGCCCCGCTCCGAGCGCGACGACGATTCCCGAGAGCGCGATGCCGATCCCGACACCGGAAAAGTGTGCACCCATGAGATGCGGCCGCTGCACGCGGCCGAGCGCCTCGAGGACGATCGCCGAGCAAAGCACGAGCACCCCAGCGCTCGCCAGGCCCGCTGCAAAACGCAGAGCACACCACAGGGCGATGCTGGTCGTGAAGCCCATCGCGGCCGTGGTGATGACGCTCGCGATGATGCTCGCCACCAGCACTTCCAGGCGCAGCGCGCGCGCGGCGATGAACGAGGCCGCTAGTGCGCCCGCAAGGTAGCCGAGGTAGTTCCAGCCCGCGATCCAGCCGGCGATTGCGGCGCCGAAGCCGGCGGCATCCTGCATCGCCGGCAGGACTGGCGTATAGGCGAAGCGGCCGATGCCGACGCCGAGTGCGAGCGCCGCGGCGCCTGCCACGAGCAGGCGCGCCGTGCCGCCTGCCGCGCTCAGGCCTTGGCCAGCGCGCCGACGGGGCAGCTGACCCCGGTGCCGCCCAGCCCGCAGTAGCCGTTCGGATCCTTGCCGAGGTATTGCTGGTGGTAATCCTCGGCGTAGTAGAACTCGGGCGCCGGCTTGATCTCGGTGGTGATCTTGCCGTAGCCCTTCGCCCTGAGGCCTTCCTGGAACATGTCGCGCGTGGCGAGCGCCGCCTTCATCTGCTCCTCGCCATAGGTGTAGATCGCCGAGCGGTACTGCGAGCCGCGATCGTTGCCCTGGCGCATGCCCTGCGTCGGGTCATGGCCTTCCCAGAACACCTTGAGCAGCGCTTCGTACGACACCTTCTTCGGGTCGAAGACGACGAGCACCATCTCGGCGTGGTTGGTGAAGCCGCTGCAGACTTCCTCGTAGCTCGGGTTCGGCGTCGCGCCCCCGGCATAGCCGACCGCGGTGCTGTAGACGCCCGGCACCTGCCAGAACAGGCGCTCCGCGCCCCAGAAGCAGCCCATGCCGAATTGCGCGAGCTGCAGGCCCTCGGGAAACGGCGGCACGATGCGGTTGCCGTTGACGAAGTGCTTCTCGGGCACCGGCATCCTTTCCTTGCGGCCCGGCAACGTGCTCGACGCGGGCAGAAGCTCGGTCATCTTCTTCATGAAGGCGAACATGGGCGGCTCCTCGTGAACGCTAGAATAGCATCATGAAAATCTGCATTTACGGCGCCGGCGCGGTGGGCGGCCTGATGGCCGCCTGGCTCGCGCGCGCGGGCCACGCCGCTTCTGTCGTCGCCAGGGGCGCGAACCTGACGGCGATCCGCGACAAGGGCCTGCGCGTGCGCTCGGAAGGCAGGGAAACCGCGTTCAGGGTTCAGGCCGACAGCGACGCGGCGAAGCTGGGCGTACAGGACTGCGTGATCGTCGCGGTGAAGGGCCAGAGCCTGGCGCAGGTCGCGCGCGGCATCGGGCCGCTGCTCGGGCCCTCGACGTCGATCGTCACGGCGATGAACGGCGTGCCGTGGTGGTTCTTCGACCGGCTCAAATACGGCGGCGGGAAGCATCGCCTGGAGAGCCTCGACCCGGGTGGCGCGCTCTCGCGCGCCATGCCCACCGAGCGCATCGTCGGCTGCGTCGTGCATCTCGCCGCCTCCACGCCCGAGCCGGGCCTCATCAGCCACAACATGGGACGGCGCCTGATCCTTGGCGAGCCGGGCGGCACGAACACGGCGCGCACCAGGTCCATCGCCGAGGCCTTGACGCAGGCGGGCTTCGAGATCGTGCAAAGCCCCTTCATCGAGAAGGATTTCTGGGTGAAACTGCTCGGCAACGTGAGCTTCAACCCCGTGTCGGCGCTCACGCTCTCCACCGCCGACCGCCTGATCGCCGACGCCGAGGTGAAGGCCTACATGGTGGCGATCATGCGCGAAGTGCTCGCCATCGGCCGCGCCGTGGGCGTGGATGCGGACATCGACCCGGAAGCGCGTATCGACATGGCGCGCAATCTCGGCAAGTTCAAGACTTCGATGCTGCAGGACCTGGAAGCCGGCAAGACGCTCGAGATCGACGGCCTGCTCACCGGCACGCTCGAAGTCGCGCGCAAGGCGGGCGTCGCCGCGCCCTTTACCGAGAGCCTGTCGGGCCTCGCGCGCCTGCGCGCACAGTCCACGGGACAATACGCCTGATGGCGGCCTTGGATCGCACGAAGTTTCGCAAGCTGGTCGCGGGGACGCCGCTCCTGCTGCTGCTCGCCCTGCCGCTCGCCGCCTGGGGGCAGTACGCCGGCCCTGCCGTGGAAACCTGCCGCGCCCACGGCGAGCGCGAGCTGAAGAGGACCGCGCCGGACGTGAAGAGCCTCGTCTTCGACCGCGATGCCGCGCTCGCCATCGAGCGCACCACGCGGAAGATGGGAAGCCAGTTCGTCAGCTCGATCCTCACCGGCAACGGCGCGATTCAGCGCGAGATTGGCCCGGCCGTGGAGCTCTCCTTTCTTTGCCTCCTGGCGAGCGACAAGCAGGCGTTGTTCTTCTACTGGATGCCGCGCAAGGGCGCACCGGCGCTCGCACAGTGCAAGCGCGGTGCCGCGCCGGGCGATTGCCTGCAGCTGCTGCTCGACCTTGCCGAGCGCGATCTCGTCGAGGTCGCGGCGTTCCGTTTCCAGGACTCGCTGGAGGCGGACGCGAAATCGGGCACCGAGAGCGCCTCGAACGCCTTCCGCAATTCGGCGAGCGCATGGCGCGCCTATCGCGACGCCGAGTGCGCGCGTCGCAGCCCCGCCGGCAGCGACGAGTGGCGCGCCTGCATGGTGGATCTCACCCGCCGCAGATATCTCGACCTGCAGTGAAACACAGGCTCTGTGTTGCGCCAATGATGGATTGGACGGACCGGCATTGCCGGTTCTACCTGCGCCAGATCTCTTCGCGCGCCTTCCTCTACACCGAGATGATCACCACCGGCGCGCTGATCCACGGCGACGTGGAGCGCCACCTCGGCTTCAGCAAGGAGGAGCATCCGGTGGCGGCGCAGTTGGGCGGCAGCGAGCCGGAAGACCTCGCGCGCTGCGCGAAGCTCGTGGAGCAATACGGCTACGACGAGGTGAACCTCAATTGCGGCTGCCCGAGCGAGCGCGTGCAGAAAGGCGCCTTCGGCGCCTGCCTGATGGCGGAACCCGCGCTCGTCGCCGACTGCGTGCGCGCCATGAAAGAGGCGGTGAAGATCCCGGTGACGGTGAAGCACCGCACGGGCGTGGATCGCGTCGAGGACTACGAGTTTCTCGCGAGGTTCGTGGAGACGGTGGCGCGGGCGGGCTGCGGCACCTTCATCGTCCATGCGCGCAACGCGATGCTGAAGGGCCTCTCGCCCAAGGAAAACCGCGAGGTCCCTCCCCTCAAGTACGCCTACGTGCACCGCCTGAAGCGGGACTTCCCGCAACTCGAGATCATCGTCAACGGCGGCATCATCAGCCGGGAGCAGATCGACGCGCACCTCGCGCAGGTCGACGGCGTCATGCTGGGCCGCACGGCTTATCACGACAGCTGGCTGCTCGCGGACGCGGGACGCACGCGCCGCGACGTGGTGCAGGCCATGGCGCGCTACGCGTCCGGCCAGGCGAGCCTGCGCCATGTGGCGCGCCACATGCTCGGCCTTTACCACGGCCACCCGCGCGCGCGCCTCTGGCGCCGGCTGCTGTCCGACCCGGCGCGGCTTTCGCAGAACGATCCGCGCCTGCTGCTCGACGCCTGCGAGGCGGTAGAATCCGCCGCCAAGGAGACCCCCCATGAGCGCCGTCCTCAAGCCGAAGAAATCCAAGCCCGTCCGTGAGCGCGTCAGCCGCGAAGAGTGGCAGGTGCGCGTGGACCTCGCCGCCGCCTACCAGCTGGCGGCGATCTTCAAGTGGACGGACCTGATCTACACGCACTTCTCCGCGCGGCTGCCCGGCTCGGAGGATTTCCTCATCAACGCCTACGGCCTGATGTTCGACGAGATCACCGCGTCGAACCTGGTGAAGATCGACGCGCACGGCAAGGTCCTCGACGACCCCCTCGGCCTCGGCTACAACGAGGCGGGCTTCGTCATCCACGGCTGCGTGCATGAGGCGCGCCCGGAGATCGGCTGCGTGATCCACACGCACACGCGCGCCGGCGTCGCCGTATCGGCGATGAAATGCGGCCTGCTGCCGATCAGCCAGCACGCCATGCGCGTGCAGCAGCAGGTGACCTACCACGACTACGAGGGCATCGCGCTCGACATGGACGAGCGCACGCGCATGGCGCGCGACCTCGGCAAGAAATCCAAGGCGATGATCCTGCGCAACCACGGCCTGCTCGCGCTGGGCGAGACGGTGCGCGAGGCCTTCGAGATGATGTATTACCTCGACTGCGCCTGCCAGATCCAGATCGACGCCATGGCGGGCGGCCTGGATAACGTGCTGCAGATGTCGAGGAGCGCCGCGGCGACGGCCACCGAGCAGTTCGAGCGGCCCGACCGCCCCTCCACGCACAAGGACTGGCCGGCGCTGCTGCGCCTGCTCGAGCGGCGCAAGATCGATTACCTGGGCTAGACGCGGCTAGCGGGCTTGCGCGGCATTGGCCGCCGCGCGCCCGGGCAGCTGCAGCACGGTGAGGATCGAGATCGCGCTCACCGCCACCACGGCGTAGAAGACGGCCGCGGGCTCGCCGCGATCGAGCAGCCAGCCGAAGATCACCGGCGTCAGCATCGAGCCGACATCCAGGCCCGAATAGACGAAGCCGTACACCTTGCCCGTCGCGCCGGGCGGCGTCGAGGCGCGCACGATGAGGTCGCGCGAGGGATTGGTGAGGCCGCCCATGAAGCCGCCGGCGCCGAGCAGGAGCGGCAGCGCCGCCGCCGGCAGCCAGGCCGAGGCGAGCACGAACATGAGCGTCGCGCTTGCCGCCATGCCGCTCACCGCGACGAGGTCGTGGCGCGTGGCGCGCACCGCGAGAAAGCCGCCGCAGAAGATGCCGACCGCCCCGCCGATGAGGTACGCGGTGAGCGCGGCGGAGGCGAGCGCGACGTTCACCTGGTAGAGCCCGACCATCGCCGAGATGCCGAAGGTCTGGATGGCGATGAAGCCCACGCCGATCATCACGAAGTAGCCGAAGCACATCAGCACCGGCGCCTGCGCGAGCACGCGCACATCGGCGCGCAGGCCCGGCGCCTGGTGCCGCGCGTGCGCGGGCCGCACCTGCAAGGTGCTGCCGCTCAGCGCGAGGAACGCGACCACCACCGCGCCGATCGCGGCAGCGCCAAGCAGAGCGCCGCGCCAGTCGAAGGCGCTCGCCATGGCGATGCCGTAGGCGGGCGCCGCGGCGTAGCCGAGATAGCCGGCGATGCCGTGCCAGCTGAAGGCGTAGCCCAGGCGCGCCTTGTCCACGCGCGCGTTGAGGATGGAGAAATCCACCGGGTGAAAGACGCTATTGCCCACGCCGCCCACCACCGCGGCGAGCACCAGCATCGGGAGGTTCTGCGCGAGGCCGGCGAGCGCCGCGCCCACCACCGCGAGCGCGAGGCCCGTGAAAAGCACGCGGCGCGCGCCGTAGCGGTCCACCGCGAACCCGGCGAGCGTCTGGCACACGCCCGAGACGACGTAGTAGAGCGCCACCGTCCCGCCGAGCGCGGCGTAGGACACGCCCAAGTCGTCCTTGATGAGCGGGAAGAGGACCGCGGTGGCGATCTGGAAGAAGTGCGACAGGCCGTGCGCGAGCGCGACCAGCGCGATCACCTTCGCGTCGCGGCGCAGCGCGTCAGCCGCAGCGCTCATTGATGAACCTCGCAATGGCGTCGCGCGCAGCCTCCGCCTGGTCGCGGAACGGCGAATGCCCGCAGCCGTCGAGCTCCAGCAGCTCGCACGGGCCGCGCACGCCGCGCTTGATCCGCGCCAGCTGCTCCATCGTGCCGTATTCGTCGTCCCGGCCCTGGATGGCGAGCACCGGGCAGGTGATGCCCGGCAGGTACTCCTCGATGTTCCACTTGAGGAACTCGGGATCGAGCCAGGCGTCCGCCCACAGGTGGAAGGTCTTCGCCGGATCGCGGTGATACTTGGCGAGGCGCTGCGCAAGGCCGGTGCCGTCGAAGGCCGCGGTCGCCTTGCGGATGCTCTCCACGCAGATCGGCTCGACGAACACGTGCGGCGCCATCACCGCCACGCCGCGCACCGCGCGCCCCGGGCTGCCCGCGTAGATGAGCGCAATCGAGGCGCCGTCGGAGTGCCCCACCAGCACGGGATCCTCGACCTCGAGCGCCGCGAGCAGCGCTGGCAGCGCCTCGAGCGCCTCGCGGTGCATGAAGCGCACGCCCGCCTTTGCTTCGCGCAGGACGTCGGACTGGCCGTAGCCGTAGCGGCTGTAGACGAGCGCGCGGCAGCCGGTCGCCTGCGCCACCTGCTGCGGAAAGTCGCGCCACTGGCGGATCGAGCCCAGGCCCTCGTGCAGGAAGACCAGCGGCGGCTTGCCGGGCGCGCCGGCGCCGAGCCACTCGTACTCGAGCGAATGTCCGGCAGCGGAGACGAACGGCATCGGGCGCCAATCTAGCATGCAGGCGATAATCGCCCTGCGATGCGTTTCACCGCCTGGCTCGTGCTTGCCGCGACGCTGCTCCTGTGGTCGGGCAACTGGATCGTGGCGCGCGCGGTGCGCGACGACATCTCGCCCGGCCTCGCCACTGCGGGGCGCCTGGTGATCGTGGTGGCGCTGCTGCTGCCCTTCGCCTGGCGCGGCCTCGTTGCGAAGCTCCCCGCCTTCGCGCGCCGCGACTGGATCGTGCTCTGGCTGCTGGGCTTCTTCGGGGGCGGGCTGCATCTCGCCCTGCAATGGCTGGGCTTGCATTACACGACGGCGACGAGCGCGACGCTGTACCTCTCCACCGCGCCGGTCTTCATCCTGCTGCTCGCGGCACCGCTGCTTGGCGAGCGCATCGCCGCGCGCCAGTGGCTCGGCGTGGCGATCTCGTTCGCGGGCGTGGCGCTGATCGGCATGCAGGGCAGGCTGCTGCAGCCCTCCTTCAATGTCGGCGATCTTTGCGCCCTCGCCTCGATGGCGATGTGGGGCGCCTACACGGTGTTCCTGCGCATGCGGCACGATACGCTCGACATCGTGGAGTTCCTGACCATGGTGTGCCTCACCGGGCTCGCCTTCATGCTGCCCTGGGTGATCGTGGAATACTTCCTGGGGATGACGCTCAGGCTGACCGCGACCGGCGCCGCCGCAGTGCTCTACTCGGCGATCGGCTCGCTGCTCCTTGCCTATGCGGGCTGGAGCTATGTGGTGAAGCGCATGGGCGCCGCGCGCGCCGGTGCCACCATGCACCTGATGCCGGCGATCGCGGTGGGCCTCGCCGCGATCTTCCTCGGCGAGCGGCCCTACTGGTACCACTTCGCGGGCGTGCTCCTCATCCTCGCCGGCGTGGCGCTCGCCTCGATGCGCGCGCGGGCGGCAGCATGAGCCCCGTCAAGTTCGACGAAGTGCTGCGCGCGCGGCTCGCGCAGAACCTCGCGCGCCTGGCGCATGCGCCGCTCGAGGCGCCTGCGCTCAAGCGCGCTGCCGTCTGCGTCATCGTCACGGGCGACGCTGGCGAAGCCTCGCTGCTGATCACCAAGCGTGCCGCGCGCCTTACCACGCACTCCGGGCAGTACGCGCTGCCGGGCGGCCGGTTCGACGCGGGCGAGACTGCCCTGGATGCCGCGCGCCGCGAGGCGCGCGAGGAGATCGGCCTCCAGCTCGCGGAGGAAGCTTTCCTCGGCCGGCTCGACGACTACCCCACGCGCTCGGGCTACCTCATCACGCCGCTGGTCGCGTGGCTGCCGGAAGGCACGCCGCTTGAAGCCAATCCCGCGGAGGTGGCCCGGATCTACCGCGTACGGCTTACCGAGCTTGCGCGGCCCGGCTCGCCGCAGTTCATCTCGATCCCGGAGAGCGACCGGCCTGTCATCCGCTATCCGATCCTCGGGTCACTGGTGCATGCCCCCACGGCGGCGGTGCTCTACCAGTTCATCGAGGTCGCGCTCTTCGGGCGCGAGACGCGCGTCGCGCACCTCGAGCAGCCGGTGTGGGCCTGGCGCTAGCGTCGCTTCGCTAGGGGCGCAGCGCGAGCGCGGTGCGCGTCAGCACCAGCAGCACCGCAAGCGTCGCGAGCAGCAGCGTGGCGCCGCAAAGCACCGTCCAGACCGGCGCCGGGTTGCTGCCGGCGTAGCGCGCCGCCGCGTAGGCGAGCGCGTCGAGCGGAAACGTGATCGCCCACCACGGCGCGCCGAAAGGCCAGCGTGCGAGACCGCGCGCGTAAGCGAGCAGCGCCAGGGCGAGCATGAGGCCGAGGAAGTACAGGCTCTCGAGGAAAGCAAGCTCGGGAAACAGGGCGCTGCCGTGCGCATAGATCAGCGCCGGCGGCATCAGCAGGATGAACCAGCTCGTGCGCAGCCCCGCGGGCAGCGCCGGCACAGTCACGGCGCGCAGCAGCGCGAGGCCCATGATCACCGGCGCGATCGCGGCCGAGACGCCGAACGCGAAGCGCGACATCTCCTCGTAGCCGAGCGGCAGCCCCCCGCCCGGCACGACGATGCCGCCGACGAACAGCATCAGCCAGCCGCCGTTCACCTGCCCGAGCTCGATGCCGCCCGCAAGCAGGCGCTGCAGCCCCCAGACCTGCATGGCAAGCAGCAACGCGACGCCCGCCCACCACAGCACCCCCGCGAGTGCCGGCGCGTAAGGCGCGAGCCCGCCGGCGAGCAGCGTCATGGCCAGCGGCAGCGTCGCGCA
>DASWBP010000405.1:0-10867 GCA_036390555.1 Burkholderiales bacterium
GGCTGCGCCAGCTGTTTCCCGGGCTCGCCTAGGGCCTGGGCACCGGGCGCGGCTTGCCCTTCGGGTCGATGGCGACGTAGGTCAGCGTCGCTTCGGTCACCTTGACGACGCGCGCTTCCGCGCGGCCGCGCTCGGCGTAGACCTCGACGTTGATCGTGATGGAGGTGTTGCCGATGCGCACCACGTCCGCATAGAGCGAGAGCACGTCGCCGATCTGCACCGGCTGCTTGAAGACGAAGGAATTGACCGACACGGTGGCGACGCGGCCGCGCGCCACGCGGCCGGCGACCGTGCCGCCCGCCACGTCCACCTGCGCCATGATCCAGCCGCCGAAGATGTCGCCGTTGTGGTTCGCGTCCGCCGGCATCGGCACGACGCGCAACGCGGGGATCTTGCCCTTGGGGAGCTTGAGTCCCGGGGGCTGGTGCGAAGCGCGGCCCATGCCTACTGCTTCTTGGAGGCGAGGTAATGCAGCGGGCCGCCGCGGAACGGCGCGAAGCCGGTGCCGAAGATGAGGCCCGCGTCGATCAGCTCGGCGTCCGCGACGATGCCCTCTGCGAGTACTGCCTGCGCTTCCGTAAGGTAGGGCTCGATCAGCGACTCGACCATCTCGGGCGTCCAGGCGTCGGGCTGTCCCTTCACCGGCTTGCCGTTCTCGTAGCGGTAGATGCCCTGGCCGGTCTTCTTGCCGAGCTGGCCGAGCGCGACCTTGTTGAGCAGCACCTGCGGCGCCTCGATGTCGGCACCCGCGGCCGAGCCGCGGGCCGGCCCATGCGCGCTCTTCGCGAGCTCCTTGCCGGCGGCGAGGCAGATATCGAGGCCCACCGTGTCGGCGAGCTCGATCGGGCCCATCGGCATGCCGAACTGCTCCATCGCCGCGTCGATGGTCTCGGGCTTGGCGCCCTCGTCCAGCATGCGGAAGGCGTTCTGCATGTAGGGACCGAGCACGCGGTTGACCAGGAACCCCGGCGAGTCCTTCGCCGGCAGCGGCAGCTTGTCGATCTGGCGCACGAAGGCGATCGCCTTCTGCGCCATGTCTGCGCGCGTGCCCGCGCCCGTGACCACTTCCACCAGCTGCAGCTGCGGCACCGGATTGAAGAAGTGGATGCCGACGAGGCGCGAGGGGTCCTTGAAGCCGGCGGCGATGTCCGCGAGCTTGAGGCTGGAGGTGTTGGTGGCAAGCACCGCATCAGGTTTGGCGACGGCCTCGATCCTGGCGAACAGCTCGCGCTTTGCCTGCAGGTTCTCGAAGATCGCCTCGATCACCACGTCGGCGCGCGCCGCGCCCGTGCCGCCGACGTCAGGGATCAGGCGGTCCATGGCATCGCGCTCGCGTCGCTTGTCGCGCAGGCGCTTGGCGAACAGCTCGGCCGCGCGCTTCACCGCGGGCGCGATGCGCTCGGGCGCGGTGTCCTGCAGCGTCACGGTGATGCCGCGCATGGCGCATATCGCGGCGATGTCGCCGCCCATCACGCCCGCACCGACCACGTGCACGTGGCGCGCCTTGAAATCGGTGCCCTTGGCGAGGCCCTTCATGCGCTCCTGCAGGAAGAAGATGCGGATCAGGTTGCGCGTGGTGGGGTGGCTGGAGAGCGCCTCGATCGAGCACACCGGGTCCGCCGGGTCGATGAAAGGATCGCCGTCGTACTTCACCCAGGCGTGCAGGATCGCGTACGGCGCAGGGTAGTGCTCGGGGCGCGCGCGCTTGGCCACCTGCTTCCTCGCCTGGGCGGCGACGAAGCTGCGGCCGATGCCGAGCATCAGGCGGTCGGCAAGTCCGAGCTTCCTCGGCGGCTTCGCCTCCAGGGTGACCATGCGCGCCGTGTTTTCCAGGATGCGCAGCGGCACCGCCTCGGTGGCGAGGCCCATCTTCTTCGCGCGGCGCGCGTCGATGGCACGGCCGGTGAGGATCATGTCGAGGGCGGCCGCCGGGCCGACGAGCTTCGGCAGCCACTGCAGGCCGTGCCAGAACGGCCAGATGCCGAGCATCACCTCCGGGAAGGCGAAGCGCGTCTTCGGGTCGTCGAGCGCCACGCGGTAGGTGCAGGCGAGCGCCATCTCCAGGCCACCGCCCATGCAAAAGCCGTTCACCATCGCGGTGGTCGGAAAGGGCAGGTCGCGCAGCTTCTGCATCGTGTCCCAGCCCAGGCGCGTGAAGGCCACCGCCTCCGCTGGCGTCTGGAAGCGCACGAACTCGTTCACGTCGGCGCCGGCGATGAAGTTCTCCTTCGCCGAGCAGATGACCAGGCCCTTGGGCTTGAGCGCAGCGATCGCATCCAGCGCGGAGCCCAGTTCCTCGAGCGCCTCGCGCGAGAAGGTGTTGGTGGATTCGCCCTGCTTGTCGAAGGTGAGCCAGGCGAGGCCATTTGCTTCCGTTTCCCAGCGCCAGTGCTTCAGCATTGCGTCAGTCTGCGCACGATCCATCACACATTCTCCAGGAGCATCGCGCCGCCCAGGCCGCCGCCGATGCAGATCGAGGCCATGCCGCGCTTCGCGTTCTTGCGCTTGAGGAGCTTGAGCATGTGCAGCACGATGCGCGCGCCCGAGGCGCCCACTGGATGGCCGAGCGCCACCGCGCCCCCGTCCACGTTGAGCCGTTCCTCGTCGAGCGCGCCCATCGCGCGATCGAGCCCCAACTGCTCCTTGCAGTACTTCTCGTCCTGCCATGCGGCGAGGCAGCCGAGCACCTGGGCTGCAAAGGCTTCGTTGATCTCCCAGTAGTCCAGGTCGGAGAGCGCGAGGCCGTGGCGCTTCAGGATCGGCGTGGCCGCATGCACCGGCCCCAGGCCCATCTGTGCAGGGTCGAGGCCCGCCCACTGGGAATCCACGATGCGGCCGATTGGCACAAGGCCGTGCCGGCGCACGGCCTCCTCGGAGGCGAGGATCAGCCATGCCGCGCCATCGGTGATCTGCGAGCTGTTGCCCGGCGTGACGTTGCCGTACTTGCGGTCGAAGAAGGGCCTGAGCTTGGCGAGCCCCTCCATCGACGCGTCGCGCCGCACGCCGTCATCCAGCGCAAAGGCGTTGCCCTTCGCGTCATAGAGCGCCTCCACCTCGCCGCCGCCCGGCTTGAGCGGGCCCTCGTCCTGCGCGCGCGCCACGCGCTGGTGGCTGCGCACCGAGTAGGCGTCCATCTGCTCGCGCGTGATGCCGAAGCGGTGCGCGAGGTTCTCGGCCGTCTGGCCCATCAGCAGGCCCACCATCGGGTCGGTCAGGCCCTTCATGATGCCGATCACCGGCGCGAGGAACTGCTTGAACGGCATGCGCGCAAAGAGCGCCGCGCGCTGGCCGCCCGTCTTCGCCGCGGCCATGTCCGAGAACCAGTCCACCACCTTGTCGTTGTAGAGCAGCGGCGCGCGCGAGAGCGCGTCCACGCCGCCGGCGAGCACCAGCTGCGAGCGCCCGGCGAGGATGTTGTTGACGCCCGAGTCGAGCGCCTGCATGCCGCTCGCGCAATTGCGCATCACGGTCCAGCCCGGCACCTTCTCGCCACAGCCCATGCGCAGCGCCGCCACGCGGCCGATGTTCACCTCGTCCACCGAGGGCGCGGCGCAGCCGAGGATCACCTCGTCCAGGTCCTGCGGCGAGAACTTCTGCCGCACGAGCAGCGCGCGCCCCGCCTGCACGGCGAGGTCGCCCGCCGCAAACGGCCCGGGCCGGTTCTTGGACTTGAGGAACGGCGATCTCGCGCCGTCGATGACGTAAACGGGATTCATGTCAGGCCGCCTTTGCGTGCACGGGCTTCGTCTCGCCGAGCGCTTCCATGATCTCGGCGCGGCCGAAGTCCTGCGGGAAATCGTCCACCATGATGACGCGCTTGCGCAGCGCCTCCTTCTTCTGCCACTGCGCGAACTCCTCGGGCGTGATCACGCCCTTGTCGCGCGCGAGCTGCGCCGTGTCCACGCCCGAGCGCGGTTCGAGCGCGCCGCTCTTCACGGCCTCGCGCAACTTCTTCTCGATCGGCTCGCAGGCGATCGCCGCGAGGAACGCGGCCTCCAGCACGGCGGTCGCATCGGCCTCGCCTTTTGGCAGGTAGATGCCGTCGGTCAGGCGGTCGCGCGCGGCGCCGGGCTCCAGCGCGATGCGCGCGCACTCGTGGTTGCGCGAGTCGAGCGGCGGGCGGAACGGCATGCCGAGCGGGAAGATGGTCCAGCGCAGGACGGTGGCGAGCGCCTTGACCGGGAAGTTGGACAGCACCTGGTCGATCGCCTGCTGCGCGGAATACAGCGCGTCGCGCACCGCCCAGCGCACCAGCGGCAGGTCCGCCTTGAGGCGCCCCTGGTCCTCGAAGTGCTTAAGGGTCGCCGACACGAGGTACATCATCGACAGCACGTCGCCGAGGCGCCCCGAGATCTTCTCCTTCCTCTTCAACGCGCCGCCCATCGCCAGCATCGAGACGTCGGCGAGGAAGGCGAACGCCGCCGAGAGCCGCGTGAGGTGCCGGAAGTAGTGGCGCGTCTCGGGCGCGGCGCCGAGCGGCGCGCGCGCGAACATCGAGCGCGTCAGGCCGTGCACGAAGGCGCGCACGCCGTTGGACAGCGTATGGCCGATGTGCGAGGTGAGCGCGTCGTCGAACTCGCGCGAGGCTTCCTCGCCCTGCATGCTCTTCGCGGCGCGCATTTCGCGCAGCACGTAGGGATGGCAGCGGATCGCGCCCTGGCCGAAGATGATGAGGGTGCGCGTCAGGATGTTGGCGCCTTCCACCGTGATCGCGACCGGCATCACCTGGTAGCCGCGCCCCAGCCAGTTGTTGGGGCCGAGGCAGATGCCCTTGCCGCCGTGGATGTCCATCGCGTCGTTGATGCAGTGGCGCGCGCGCTCGGTCATGTGGTACTTGGCGATCGCCGAGATCACCGAGGGCTTCTCGCCGAGGTCCACCGCGCCCGCGGTCATCACGCGCGTGGCTTCCATCAGGTAGGCGTTGGCGGCGATCCGGCCCAGCGCTTCCTCGACGCCCTCGAGCTTGCCGATCGGCGTCCTGAACTGGCTGCGCACGCGCGCATAGGCGCCGGTGACGCGCGTCAGCGCCTTGGCGCCGCCCACCGAGGAGGTCGGCAGCGAGATCGAGCGTCCCGCGGCGAGGCAGTTCATCAGCATCATCCAGCCCTTGCCCGCGTATTCGCGCCCGCCGATGATCCACTCGAGCGGCACGAACACGTCCTTGCCCCAGTTCGGCCCGTTCTGGAACACGGCATTGAGCGGCAGGTGGCGCCGACCGATGTTGACGCCCGGCGTCGAGGTCGGAATCAGCGCGCAGGTGATGCCGAGGTCTTCCTTGCCGCCGAGCAGGTGCTCGGGGTCGTAGAGCCGGAACGCGAGCCCGAGCAGCGTCGCCACGGGCCCGAGCGTGATGTAGCGCTTGTCCCAGGTGAGGCGCATGCCGAGCGTTTCCTTGCCCTGCCATGTGCCCTTGCACACGATGCCGTAGTCAGGGATCGAGGCGGCGTCGGAGCCGGCCTCGGGGTTGGTGAGCGCGAAGCAGGGGATCTCGAGGCCCTTCGCGAGGCGCGGCAGGTAGTGGTTCTTCTGCTCTTCCGTGCCGTAATGCAGCAGCAGCTCCGCGGGCCCGAGCGAGTTGGGCACCATGACCGTGATGGCGAGCGCGTTGGAGCGCGAGGAGAGCTTCATCACCACCGACGAATGGCCGAGCGCGGAGAAGCCCAGGCCGCCGTACTTCTTCGGGATGATCATGCCGAAGAAGCCCTTGTCCTTGAGGAACTGCCAGAGCTGCGGCGGCAGGTCCTGGCGCTCGTGCGTGATCTCCCAGTCGTTCGCCATCGCGCAGGCTTCCTCCACCGGGCCGTCGAGGAAGGCCTGCTCCTCGGCGGACAGGCGCGGCGTGGGCGTGGCGAGCAGCCGCTCCCAGTTCGGCCGGCCGGAGAAGAGGTCTGCGTCCCACCACACGGTGCCGGCGTCGATCGCCTCGCGCTCGGTCTGCGACATGTCGGGCAGGATGCGGCGGTAGATCGCAAGGATCGGGTCGCTCAGCAGGCGCCGGCGCAGCGCCGGCAGGTTGAGCAGGGCCGCCGCTGCGGCGAACACGGCGAACAGCACCGCGTTGGTGCCGGCGGAGAATTCGAGCACGGTGACCCACGTGGCGCCCATCACGCCGATGGCGGCCGTCCAGACGAAGATCGGCGCACGGAAGAACGCAAGTGCGATGAGGACAACGACGGTACAGATCGCAAAGACGAGCATGGCGGATTCCCCTGGTCGGCCGCCTCAGGCGGCCTTCTTCACGTTGATCTTGCCGGCGAGCGGCGAGAGCAGACCGGCCGCCATGAAGGCGGTGAGGCGGTCTTCCAGCAGGCGGGCGTCGTAGCGATCCTCGGGCTTGGCGCCCGCGATCAGCTGCACCGTATCGGTGGCGGCGAGGGTGTAGGCGAGCGTGCCGAACATGAAGTGCATGCGCCACACGAGCTCGTCTTTCGGCAGATCCGGCAGCGCCTTCACGAACGCCGCCTTGAAGCGCTCCATGGTCGGCGCGTACATCTGGCCGATCAGCGCGCGGATCGGCTTCGCCGGCTCCGTGTAGGCGCGGCCCAGGAGGCGGATGAAGTTGCGCCCGCCGCCGCGCGCGTCCTCGATCATGCGCAGGCTCGCGCCGATGAAGGCGCGGATGATCGCCTCGGCCGCCAGCGGCGCGCCGGCCGCGTCCTGCTCGAGGCGGTCCAGGTGCGCAATGCGCTCCACGTTCATCGGGTCGAGCCGCCGGTGGAACACCGCTTCGATCAGCGCGTCCTTGGAGCCGAAGTGGTAGTTGATGGCGGCGAGGTTCACCCCGGCCTTGGCCGTCAGCATGCGCATCGAGGCGCCCTCGAAGCCGTGCTGCATGAACAGCTCTTCGGCGGCGTCGAGGATGCGGACCTGGGTCTCGTTGAGGGGCTTGATGGCGCGCAGGTTCATGGCAGGACTCGCGTTTCCGGTATTCAAACGAACGTTTGAATGTTACCCGGCGGGCGTTTCCCGCGTCAAGGGGTTCTATGATGCGCACCGTGGCTGGTCACGAGCGTTCCACCTCCCTGAACCCTCCTTTGCGCGGCAACGAATGGCGCGTGATGGGCACGCTGCTGCCCTACGTCTGGGAGTACCGCGGGAGGGTCGCCCTTGCGCTCGTCCTGCTGGTAGCGGCGAAGCTCGCCAACGTCACGGTGCCCCTGGTGATGAAGGAGGTGGTGGACAGCCTGAACCCCACGCTGGCGGTGCTGGTGGTGCCCGCCGCGCTGCTCGCCGCCTATGGCCTGCTGCGCTTTTCCACGACGCTCTTTGCCGAGCTGCGCGACGTGGTGTTCGTGCGCGTCGTGCAGCGCGCCATCCGGCGCGTGGCGCTCGGCGTGTTCCGCCACCTGCACAACCTCTCGCTGCGGTTCCATCTCGACCGCCAGACCGGCGGCATGACGCGCGACATCGAGCGCGGCACGCGCGGCATCTCCTCGCTGCTCAGCTACATGATCTTCTCGATCATCCCGGTGATCCTGGAGTTCGCGCTGGTCGCGGCGGTGCTGCTGGCGAAGTTCGACTGGCGTTTTGCCGCCATCACGTTCGGCGCGGTCGGGTTGTACCTCGCGTTCACGTTCCTGGTCTCCGAGTGGCGCATCGCCATCCGCAAGCGCGCCAACGAGCTCGACTCGCGCGCCAACACGCGCGCCATCGACAGCCTGCTCAACTACGAGACCGTGAAGTACTTCGGCAACGAGGAGTTCGAGGCGGGGCGCTACGACGAGAGCCTGCGCCGCTACGAATCGGCGGCCACGAAGAGCGAGGCGTCGCTCGGCCTGCTCAACATCGGCCAGAGCCTGGTGATCGCAGTTGCCGTCACTGCGCTCATGTTCCTCGCCGCCGAGGGCGTGGCGGCCAGGAGCCTCACGCTCGGGGACCTGGTGCTGGTGAACGCGCTGCTCATCCAGCTCTACATCCCGCTCAACTTCCTCGGCATGGTGTACCGCGAGATCAAGCAGTCGCTCGCCGACATGGACCGCATGTTCCGCCTCCTCGCGGAGAACCTCGAGGTGCAGGACGCACCCGGCGCGAGCGAGCTCGTGCCCGGGCCGGCGACGGTGGAATTCCGCGCAGTGGATTTCTCCTACGAGCCGGCGCGGCAGATCCTGCACGGCGTGTCCTTCGCCATCGGCGCCGGGCAGCGCGTGGCGGTGGTGGGGCATTCCGGCTCGGGCAAGTCGACCCTCGCGCGCCTGCTGTTTCGCTTCTACGACGTCGGCGGCGGCGCGATCCTGGTGAACGGCCGGGACATCCGCGAGGTGACGCAGAAGAGCCTGCGCGCCGCGATCGGCATCGTCCCCCAGGACACGGTGTTGTTCAACGACACCATCCTCTACAACATCCAGTACGGGCGGCCGGAAGCGAGCGAGGCCGAAGTGATCGCCGCGGCGCGCGCGGCGCATATCCACGACTTCATCGAGAGCCTGCCGCAGAAGTACCAGAGCACGGTGGGCGAGCGGGGCCTCAAGCTCTCCGGCGGCGAGAAGCAGCGCGTGGCGATCGCGCGCGCGATCCTCAAGAACCCCTCGATCCTGATCTTCGATGAGGCCACCTCGGCGCTGGACTCCAGGTCCGAGAAGGCGATCCAGGCCGAGCTCGAGCGCATCGCCGAGGGGCGCACGACGCTTGTCATCGCGCACCGGCTCTCGACCGTGATGGACGCCGACCAGATCCTCGTCCTCGACCACGGCCGCATCGCGGAGCGCGGCACGCATCGGGAGCTGCTCACGGCCGGCGGCGAGTACGCGCGCATGTGGGCGCTGCAGCAACAGGCTGCCGAGGCGGAGGCGGTGCTGGAGCGGGCAAAGGCTGCATGAAGATCGGGGTCAGACCCCGATCCCCCTTGCGACCGGGAATTGGGGTCTGACCCCAAATAGTTCACATTCTTTCTAGGAGTGGCCCTGTAGGGGCTTATTTTCATTTGCGTTTTTGATTTGTCCTGTTACACTTTTGCCGACTTCGGGGGCCAGGGGACCATGCAACGCGCGGAACGCAAGATGCATTCGCTCGAGAGGATTGTCATTCTCGGCGCGCTGCTGGCCGTGCTGTTCGTGTCGGTAGGCTTCGCGCAGGCCGGCGGCCCCAAGCGCAAGGCGGCTGCTGAGCTGCCCAACAAGATGGCGCTGCGCTCCTCGGTGGCGCTGGTGCAGGACGCCGAGAGCGGCGAGACGCTGTTCGACAAGAACAGCGAGAGCGTGCTGCCGATCGCCTCGATCACCAAGCTGATGACCTCGATCGTCGTGCTCGAGCAGGCGCTCGATCTCGACGAGCGCATCGTCATCACCAAGGAAGACCTCGCCGCCACGCGCTCCTCGCGCATCCGCGGCCGCTTGCGCCCGGGCACGGAGCTTTCGCGCAACGAGCTGCTGATGCTCGCGCTGATGGCCTCCGACAACCGCGCCGCAGCCGCGCTGGCGCGCAGCTATCACGGCGGCACCGAGGCCTTCGTCGCCGCCATGAACGGCGAGGCCGAGCGCCTCGGCCTGCTCGACACGCACTTCTCCGACCCGACGGGGCTCTCGCCGGACAACGTATCCACGGCGCAGGACCTCGCCAAGCTCGTCAAGGCGGCGCATGGCTATCCGCTGATCCGCGAGTACTCGACGCGGCCCAGCGCGCACGTCAGGGCGCGCGGCGGCACGGTGGGGTTCAGCAACACCAACAGCCTGGTGCGCTCGAACAAGTGGGAGATCGAGCTCTCCAAGACCGGCTACATCAGCGCCGCGGGCCGGTGCCTGGTGATGCAGATGCGCGTCGGCGCGCGCGACCTGATCGTCGTGCTGCTCGACTCCTACGGCAAGTATTCGCGGATCGGCGACGCGCAGCGCATCCGCAAGTGGCTCGAGACGAGCAACGCGCAAGAGCCGCGCGGCTAGCCCGCGGCCGCAGTTCCCCCGCGCGGTCCGGCCGCGTCCGCTTCTACGGCTCGGTGGTGCCCGCGGACAGCTTCCGCGAGGACCTCATCGCCGGCCTCTCGCAGCCGCAGAAGCAGATCCCGCCGAAATATTTCTACGACGCCGCCGGCAGCCGGCTCTTCGACCGCATCTGCCGCCTGCGCGAGTACTACCCGACGCGCACCGAGCTTGCCATCATGCGAGGCCACCTTGCGGCGATGGCGCGCTTCGCCGGCGCCGGCTGCGAGCTGATCGAGTACGGCAGCGGCGCGAGCCGCAAGACGCGCATGCTGATCGGCGCGCTGCGCCCCGCCGTGTACGTGCCGGTGGACATCTCGGAGGCCGCGCTCGCGGGTGCGGCGCAACGCCTCGCGCGCGAGTTCGAGTGGCTGCACATCTTCGCAGTGGCGGGGGACTTCTCGCAGCCTCTGCGGTTGCCCGTGTATCGCGCGCGCCCGGGGCGGCGGCGCGTGGTGTACTTCCCGGGATCGACCATCGGCAACTTAACGCCCGAGGACGCGCAGGCGTTCCTGCGCATGACGCGCGGCCAGGTCGGGCGCGAGGGCGCGATGCTGGTCGGCGTGGACCTGAAGAAGGACGCCAACCTCCTGCACGCGGCCTACAACGACGCGCGCGGCGTCACGGCGGCGTTCAACCTGAACGTGCTCGCGCGCGCCAACCGCGAGCTCGGTGCGGACTTCGCTCTGCGGCGCTTTCGCCACTACGCCTTCTACAACCCGGCGCTCGGGCGCATCGAGATGCACCTGGTGAGCCTGGCGCGGCAGTCGGTCGGCGTGGGCGAGCACCGCTTCACCGTCGAGCGCGGCGAGACGATCCATACGGAGAACTCGTACAAATATACTGTGCCGGAGTTCGCTTCACTGGCGAAGGAAGCGGACTTCCTTGCCGAGCGCGTCTGGTTGGACGCCAAGCAGCGATTCGCCGTCTTTGGGCTCATCGCCGGCTAGTTTGCC
>DASWBP010000406.1:0-2676 GCA_036390555.1 Burkholderiales bacterium
TCATCGCCAGCAGGGTGCCGAAGACGATGCCGCCCGCCATGGCGATGGCAGTGAGCGTCAGCGTGAACGTCATGCCGTCGCGGAACAGGTAGACGAACGAGCGCTGGATGACGTCGTAATCGAAGCCGGTAAACATGGCTAGGGAGCCTCTGATGCATTCGCGCGGTGGCGCGTTGCGGCCGGAACGCGGCGCCGGCTAGGCGCGCGGCCGCAGCGATATGTCGATATCGCAAGGTCGAGCAACAACGCCGGCGCCCGTGTCATCGCGCCATCCTAAGCCATCCACCGCGGACTTCCGGCCGCAACCCGGAAGGCGGCGGGGCCTTTGCCCTTAACGCGCGCCGCTCGGCCTCGCCGCCTGGAGGGACGGGGCGAGTGTTCGCGCATGGCATCGCCATCGACCGCCTTGTGGGCGTCAAGCACACGGCGGCGGCCGCTGTCTCGCCCTGCACGAAAATCACCACCGTCGCGCACGCGGGAATAGGTCAGAGGCCCACTATCTGCGCGGCGCAGGCAGCGAGGTCGGGGTAGATGGCGGTGCCCCGCGGCAAGCCGCCCGCCTCGCGCGTCTTCTTGCCCTTGCCCGTGAGCACCAGCACGGGCCGCGCGCCGGCCGCCGCCGCGGCCTGCAGGTCGCGCAGCGCGTCGCCCACGACCGGCACGCCCTCCAGGTCCACGTTCATGCGCCTGGCGATCTCGAGCAGCATGCCGGGCCTGGGCTTGCGGCACTCGCAGCCGTCCTGGTCCGTATGCGGGCAAAAGAAGATCGCGTCGATGCGCCCGCCGGCCTGGTGAACGGCGCGGTGCATGGCGTCGTGGATGGCGTTCAGCGTCGCCATGTCGAACAGGCCGCGCCCGATGCCCGACTGGTTGGTCGCCACCACGACACGCCAGCCCGCCTGCGTGAGGCGCGCGATGGCCTCGAGGCTGCCCTTGATCGGCTTCCACTCCGCCGGCGACTTGATGTACTGGTCGCTGTCGTGGTTGATGGTGCCGTCGCGATCGAGCACCACGAGCTTCATGCGAGCCGTCCTGCCGCGCGCTTCACGCCGCAAGCCTCGAGAGGTCGGCGACGCGATTCATGGTGGCGTGCAGCCGGCCGAGAAAGCCGATGCGGTTGGCGCGCACGCGCTCGTCCTTGTCCATCACCAGCACCTTGTCGAAGAAGGCGTCCACCGGCGCCTTGAGCGCCGCGAGCGCGCGCAGCGCACCGGTGTAGTCGCCCGCCTTGAACGCGCTCTCGAATCCGGGCTGCACTGCGGCGAACGCGCTCGCCAGCTCGCGCTCTTCCGCCTCGCTGAACAGGCCCGGATCGAACTCCGCGGGGACGCTGCCCGCCTGCTTGAGGATGTTGGCGATCCGCTTGTTGGCCGCGGCAAGGCTCGGTGCTTCCGGCAGCTGCGCGAACGCGCGCACCGCCTCGAGCTGCTTGGGCACCTGGTCGAGGCGGATGAACGCGCGGCTGAGGACGGCATCGATCTCGAGCGCAGCGTAGCCGCGCTCGGCAAGGTAGCCGCGCAACCGCTCCAGGATGAACGCGATCACGTCCGTGTGGGCCTGGCCTATCTCCTTCGGCAGCGCCTGGTAGGCGGCGCCGACCAGGTCGTTCAGCTGCACCGGATACGCGCGTTCGACCAGGATGCGGACCACGCCGAGCGCGGCGCGCCGCAGGCCGTAGGGGTCCTTCTCGCCCGTGGGCTGCTGGCCGATGCCGAAGAAGCCCGCGAGCAGGTAGAGCTTGTCGGCGAGCGCCACCGCGCAGGACACCACCGACTCGGGCAGGCGATCGCCCGCAAAGCGCGGGCGGTAGTGCGACTCGATGGCGTCGGCCACTTCGGGCGGCTCGCCGTCGTGCAGCGCGTAGTAGCGGCCCATGACGCCTTGCAGCTCCGGGAACTCGCCGACCATGCCGGTGAGCAGGTCCGCCTTGGCGAGCTCCGCGCCGCGCTCGGCGAGCGCAGCGATGCGCTCCGCAGGTTGGTCGGGGGCGCAAAGCAGGCGCGCCACCATTCCGGCAAGGAACTTGGTGCGCTGGACGCGCTCGCCCTGGCTGCCGAGCTTGTGATGGAACACGACCTTGTTGAGCAGCGGCAGCCGCGCCTCGAGCCGCTGCTTGCGGTCCTGCTCGTAGAAGAAGCGCGCGTCCTCCAGGCGCGGGCGCACCACGCGCTCGTTGCCGCTCACCACGTGACGCGGGTCCTCGAGCTGCATGTTCGAGACGATGAGGAAGCGCGGCAGGAGCTTGCCGCCCGCATCGAGCAGCGGAAAGTACTTCTGGTTCTGCCGCATGGTGAGGATCAGGCACTCCTGCGGCACCGAGAGGTAGGCGGGGTCGAACTGGCCGGCGTAGACCGTCGGGTGCTCGACGAGCGCCGTCACCTCGTCGAGCAGGCCGTCCTGCTCGCCGAGCGACGCCTTGAGCTGCTTCGCCTTCTGCTGCAGTTGGCGCTCGATCTCGGCGCGGCGCGCGCCGAAGTCAGCGAGCACCATGCCCTCGTCGCGCAACTGCGCCTCGTAGCCTTCGGCGTCCTTGAGCGCGATCCTCGCCTTGCCCATGAAACGGTGGCCGCGTGTGTGCCGGCCGGCAGGCACGCCGAGCACGGTGCCCGCAACGAGCTTCGCACCGTGCAGCATGACCACGCCGTGCACGGGGCGCACGAACTGCGCCTCGCCCGC
>DASWBP010000407.1:0-3061 GCA_036390555.1 Burkholderiales bacterium
GTGCGCGCCCCGCCGAGCTCGTGCCGGGCACCGTGCGCGTCATCTCCTGCCGCATGGATTACCTTCAGCCCGAGGTCGCGCGCGCGCCCGATCCGCTCGAGGCGTGCATCGCGCGCTACGCGCGCGGGCGCGACTACCACAAGGTGTTGCGCGCGCGCCTGCAGAAGCTCTGCGACCGCATCGCGCGCGAGGCAGGCGACTTCGGCTACCGCGTGTTCGCCGATTCGGCGCCCGTCATGGAAGTCGAGCTCGCGGCCAAGGCCGGCATCGGCTGGCGCGGCAAGCACACGCTGCTGCTGTCGCGCGAGGCGGGCTCCTGGTTCTTCCTCGGCGAGATCTACGCAAGCCTGCCGTTGCCGGCGGACGCGCCGGTCACCGGGCACTGCGGCACCTGTACGCAGTGCATCGACATCTGCCCCACGCAGGCAATCCGCGGGCCGTACCAGCTCGATGCGCGGCGCTGCATCTCGTACCTCACCATCGAGCTGAAGGGTGGCATCCCCGAAGAACTGCGGCCGCTCGTCGGCAATCGCGTCTACGGCTGCGACGATTGCCAGTCCGTCTGCCCGTGGAACTCCTTCGCGCGCCCGAGCCCCGAGCCCGACTTTGCGGTGCGCAACGGGCTGGACCGCGCGAGCCTCGTGGCGCTGTTTGCGTGGTCGGAGGCGGAGTTCGCCGAACGCATGGCGGGCTCGCCGATCCGCCGCATCGGCTACGAGCGCTGGCTGCGCAACCTGGCGGTGGGGCTGGGCAACGCGCCGACGACGCCAGAGGTCCTGAATGCCCTGCGCTCGCGCGCCGACCACCCCTCCGCCCTGGTGCGCGAGCACGTGGCTTGGGCGCTCGGGCGGCACGGAAACGCTCGACAGAATCCGCCCGCCACGGCACCATCGGCTTCGCCGTAAGAACCTTGGAGGAGGGGAACATGGCAACACACGCAGTCCTATTGGGGGCCGCGCTGGCGCTTTTCGCCGCCGGAGCCTCTGCGCAATCCAGCAAGCTGCCCGCGACGCTCACCGTCACCGCCTACGACACGGGATCGTCCGGCTTCAACATCGCCGTCGCGGTCGGCAAGGCGCTGAAGGACAAGCACGGCATGGACACGCGCGTGCTGCCCGCCGGCAACGACGTGGCGCGCCTGGCGCCGCTGAAGGGCGGGCGCGCGCAGGCGTCCTACATGGGCATCGGCGTGTATTTCGCGCAGGAGGGCGTCTTCGAGTTCGGAGTCAAGGATTGGGGCCCGCAGGCGCTGCGCCTGATCCTCGCCTCGAGCGACTGCAACGCCATCTCGCTCGGCGTCGCCAAGGACACCGGCGTGAAGCAGGTGCGCGACCTCAAGGGCAAGCGCGTGGGCATGGTGGTGGGCTCGCCCGCGCTCAACCAGAACGCCTTCGCCGTGCTCGCCTTCGGCGGCCTGACGCGCAACGACGTGAAGCTCGTAGAGTTCTCGAGCTACGGCGCGATGTGGAAGGGCATCATCAACAACGAGGTGGACGCGGCGATCGCCTCGACCATCTCGGGCCAGGCGAAGGAAGCCGAAGCCTCGCCGCGCGGGCTTCTCTATCCGCCCACGCCCGCTGCCGATCGAGAGGGCTGGGCGCGCCTCAACAAGCTCGGACCCTACTATGCGCCGCACAAGGCCACCTGCGGCGTGGGCATGAACGCGCAGAGCCCGATCGAGCTTCCGAACTATCCCTACCCGATCTTCATGGCCTACGCCTCGCAGCCCGCCGACGTGATCCACGCCGTCACCAAGGCGATGATCGCGGACTACGCCGCGTACAAGGACGGTGCGCCGGGCGCCGCGGGCCTCGAGCTCGCGCGCCAGAATCTCACCTGGGTGCTGCCCTACCACGAGGGCGCAGTGCGCGCGTTCAAGGAGGCGGGCGTGTGGAAAACCGAGCACGAGGCGCACCAGCAGAAGGCGCTCGCGCGCCAGGCGACGCTCGCCGCGGCGTGGGAGGGCTACCTGAAGACCAATCCGCCCGAGGCCGCCGATGCGCTGCGCAAGGGCTGGATGGCGGCTCGTGCCGCGGCGCTGAGCAAAGCGGGCTTCGACACGATCTTCGACTAGCTTCACGGCGACTCGCGCCGTGAGCGCCGGCCGCAAGGACTTCGGCGACCCGCACGCGCCGGCGCCGGCCCCGGCGGAAGCCGAGGTGCTGCGCGTGCGCCGGCTCGGGCGCGCCTGGCGCATGCTGCTGATGGTGGCCGCGGCGACCACCATCTTCCTGTGCGTCAACCAGCAGTTCGTCCTGCGCTTCTTCATCGGCTTCACGCCGCTCAACACCGAGTACTACTACGCGCTGGTGCTGGTGGTGCTGCCGTTCGTGTACGTGCTGTTCCCGGGCGGCCCGCGCGCGCGCCTGGACGGCGTGCCGTGGTACGACACGCTGCTGTTCGTGGTCACCGTCGCGACCTCCGCCTACCTGCTCGTGCACATCCGCAAGGCCGCCGAGCTCGGCTGGGAGTTCGGCGGCGCGCCGCACGGCGTGGTGGCCGCGGGCCTCGTGATGTGGGCGCTCCTCATGGAGGCGCTGCGGCGCACGGGCGGGTGGGGGCTCGTGCTCTCGGTGTTCCCGTTCACGGTGTATCCGCTGTTCGCGGATTCGGCGTGGCTCGGGCCGCTGAAGGGCACGCAGTCCACCGCGGCGCAGGCGAGCGCCTACCACATGCTCTCGGTGGAGAGCGTGCTCGGCATCCCGTTGCAGGCCTTCGCCGAGATCGTCATCGGCTTCCTCGTCTTCGGCACCGCGCTGATGATGACCGGCGCCGGTCGCTTCTTCATCAACCTCGCGTTTGCGCTCTGCGGCACCTTCCGCGGCGGCGCCGCCAAGGTCGGCATCTTCGCCAGCGCGCTGCTCGGCATGATGTCGGGCTCGGTGGTGAGCAACGTGCTCACTGCGGGCACCATGACCATCCCGGTGATGAAGAAGACCGGCTTTCGCGCCTCCTATGCCGGCGCCATCGAGGCCTGCGCCTCCACCGGCGCGGTGCTCGCGCCGCCGGTGATGGGGGCCACCGCCTTCGTCATGGCGCAGTTCCTCAACATGAGCTACGC
>DASWBP010000408.1:0-1511 GCA_036390555.1 Burkholderiales bacterium
GGCGAGCCCCCATGAAAACGTCGAATGATGAAGCCTCGGCCAGCCCGACGTACCACGCGGGCATGCGGGAACTGCAGGACCGCCACGACACGCGGCGCCTCGCCGATCGCCTCGACGAAACGCTCGCTCGCACCGAGTTCACCGCGGGCGATCGCGCCTTCATCGAGAGCCGCATCATGTTCTTCCTCGCGACGGCGGACGCCGAGGGCCGCCCCGACTGCTCCTACAAGGGCGGGTTGCCGGGCTTCGTGCGCGTCACCGGGCCCTCGGAGCTCGCGTTCCCCAACTACGACGGCAACGGCCAGTTCAGGAGCCTGGGCAACGTGCTCGCCAATGCGCACGTCGGCATGCTGTTCCTCGACTTCGAGCGCCCCAACCGGCTGCGCGTGAACGGCGTCGCCTCGCTGAGCGCGGACGATCCCCTGATGGGCGAGTTCGAGGGCGCGCAGCTCATCGTGCGCGTGCGCGCGCAGAAGATCTTCCCCAACTGCCCGCGCTACATCCACCGCATGCAGATCGTGGAGATGTCGCCCTATGCGCCCTGCGAAGGCAAGACGCCCCCGATCCCGGCGTGGAAGACCTTCCCCCAATTCAACGAGGTCCTGCCCAAGGGCGACCCGGCGCGCTAGTGGCCGTAGAGGCCGGCGCGGGCTTTGCCGCGGAATACGCGGTAGGCGAAGACGGTGTAGCCGATCAGGAAGGGGAGCACGATCACCACGCCGGCGAGCACCACCTTGAGCGCCGAGGGGTGCGCGGCGGCGTCCCAGATCGTGAGCCAGCCGATCACCACGTACGGGAAGATGCTGTAGGCGAGGCCGGCGAAGGCGAGGAGGTAGATCGCCACCGCGCCGGCGAAGGGCTTCCAGTCAGAGCGCCCCACCGAGCGCCAGATCCATAGCCACGCGACCAACGTGGCGAGCGGCAGGATCATCAGCCACAGCGTGCGCGGGAAATCGAACCAGCGCGCGAACACGATCTGGCTCGCGAGCGGCGTGGCAAGCGACACCAGCGCCACGCCCAGCGCCACCCACGCGAGGCCCCAGCGCGTCCAGCCCATGGCCCTTTTCTGCAGCTCGCCTTCGGTGCGCAGCACGAGCCAGGTGGCCCCGAGGAGCACGTAGCCGCCGCAAAGCGCCGCGCCGACCAGCAGCGCGAAGAGGAAGTACGGCCAGCCCGGCATGAACGCCGTGAGGTAGCGCCCGAGCATGAACCCCTGCGCGAAAGAGGCGAGGAACGAGCCGAACCAGAACAGCCAGTTCCACAGCTCAGCGTGCCAGCCCTGCGCCTTCAAGCGCAGCTCGAAGGCCACGCCGCGCAGCATGAGGCCGATCAGCATCGCCACCACCGGCAGGTAGAGCGCGCCGAGGATGTAGCCGTGCGCCGCGGGGAAGGCGATGAGCAGGATGCCGACGCCCAGCACGAGCCAGGTCTCGTTCGCGTCCCAGAACGGCCCGATCGAGGCCACCATCACGTCCTGCTCCTCGTCGGTGGCCGCGGGCATGAGCATGCCC
>DASWBP010000409.1:0-10305 GCA_036390555.1 Burkholderiales bacterium
CCAGCATCGCGGTGGCGAATGTCGAGCATCTCATTGCGATCTCCTCTCGTTAAGTTGCCGAGCGGAGCGACGCTAGCTTTCCTTGGGGCCGCGCATCTCCTGCAGCACGGCCTGCACGCGCCGCCAGAACCTCGCCTGGCCCTCGTCGCCTGCCTTCTCGAAGGACGCGGCCTTCTGCGCAGCCTCCGCGATGGACTTGGCGCCGTGCGATTCGAAAAGATGGTGTGCAACTGCGGAAATGTCAGCGGTATTCATCGAGGGATACCCCCATACGGCTGAGTAGAGAAAAATATCCTCCCCCTTTTTTCGTCAGGCGCCTTGACTGGCGTCAAACGAGGTGAGCGCCGCGCGACCGCAATCGAGCACCAGCTTGTCGCGCGCCGCCGCCTTGGCGCGGAACGCGATCTCGGCGCCCTCGCGGTAGAACTCAAAGCGCAGCATCTCGCCCGGATAGACGGGCGCCGAGAAGCGCACCGAAAGGCGCTTGAGCCGCCGCGGATCGTAGTCGCAGCAGGCGCGCAGCAGCGCATGGCAGGCCGCGCCGTAGGTGGCGAGGCCGTGCAGGATCGGGCGCTCGAAGCCCGCCTTGCGCGCCGCCGCGGGATCCGAATGCAGCGGATTGCGGTCCGCGAGCAGCCGGTAGAAGAGCGCCTGCTGCGGCATCGTCGCGAGGTCGCAGGTCGCGTCCGGCGGCCGTGCCGGCACCCTGGCGGGCGGCGGCGGGGCCTCGTCGCTGCGGCCGTCGCGCGCGGAGAAGCCGCCATCCGCGCGGCAGAACGTCGTGTGCGTCACCGTCGCGAGCGGCTCCCCGCTTTGCTTGTCGTAGAGGGTCTTGTCGTAGATGACGAGCGCGCCCTTGCCGGGGCCCTTGTCCACGACTTGCCGTACGCGATGCTTCGACACCACGGTGCCCGCCGCCTGCAGCGGCCGGTGCACGACGAGCGCTTCTTCGCCGTGCAGGATCATCGAGTAGTCGACGCCTGTGCGCGGGTCGCCGATCCAGCTTCCCGGATAGCCCAGGATCACCGCCATGGTCGGCACCGCGAGCGGCGTGCCTGGCGCAGTGTCGTTCACGAACGCGAGCTGGCGCTCGTCGATGGGGTCCGCGCCGATGCCGATGGCGAGCGCGTAGAACATGCTGTCGTCGGCGCCGTAGCGCCGCTCCACCTCGGGGAATTGCCAGTTCTTCACCGCCTGGTAGTCGAGCATCCTCGCCTCATGGTTCGCGCCGGAAGCGCAACAGCCTGCGCCCGGCGAACTCGAAAACGGTTGCCTCGACCCGGTCGCCGATCGAGACCCCCGGCTCGGCGTGGCCCATGAGCCGCGCGCCTTCATCGAGGTCGACGAGCGCGAGCGTGTAGGGCGCCAGCGCGCGCCAGTCTTCCGACGGCGCGCGCGCGACGACCGTGACCGCGTACACCACGCCGCGCCCGGCGGACTTGCGCCACTCGAGCTGCGTGCCGCCGCAGCGCCGGCAGGCATAGCGAGCGAGCGTTTGCGCCGTCCCGCATGCGCTGCAAGCCTGGTAGCGCAGCTCGCCGCGCTGCAGCCCTTCGCGAAACGGCATGGCAAGCGAGGCCATCGCGCTAGCCTTCGCGCCCGAGGACGAGGCTCACGTGCGCGGACATCACGCCGCCGTCCGCGTGCACGAAGGCGCGTCTCCTCGTGCCGGCCTGCCGCTCGCCCGCGCGGCCCGCGAGCTGGCGGTAGGCCTCCACCGCGTGCGCCATGCCGCCCGCGACGCCGCTGTGGCCGAAGGCCAGCAGCCCGCCATGCGTGTTGAGCGGCAGAGGGCCATCGAGGGCAAAATCCCCGCGCCGCGCGCGCGCGCCGCTGCCGCCGCGCGGCGCAAAGCCGAGCTCCTCGAGCAGGATCGCGAGCGTGATGGTGAACGAGTCGTAGATCGCCAGGTAGTCCATGTCGCCGATGCCGAGCCTTGCCTCGGCGAGCGCGCGCTGCGCCGCATCGCGGGCACCGTAGTTCTGCGTGCCCTGGATCGCGCTCAGGTGCTGGTGGCGATGGCCCTGTCCCGCGCCGAGCAGCGCGACGCGGCTGCCGTTGCGCGGCGCGGCGCAGACGACGAGGGCGGCGGCGCCATCCGAGATCGGGCAGCAGTCCAGCAGCTTGAGCGGCGCGCAGATCGGCTTCGAGGCGAGCACGTCCTCGCGCCGGATCGGCTCCCTGAGGTGCGCATCCGCATGGCGCGCCGCGTTCGCGCGCATGAGCACCGCGAACTCCGCCAGGTCCGCTTCGCGCAGGCCGGTCTCGTGCAGGTAGCGGGAGGCCAGTAACGCGTAGTAGGCGGGGATCGTCGCGCCGTTCGGCACCTCGAAATCGGCGTCGCCCACCTGCGCGAGCGTCTGGATCGAGGCGTCGCGCGCCTGCCCGGTGAGCCGGTTCTCGCCCGCCACGACAAGCACGTTCTCGCAGCGGCCCGCGCGCACGAGCTCGCGTGCGAGCATCAGCATCGCACCGCCGGTGGCGCCGCCAAGCTGCAGGCTGTGCGCGTAGGCAGGCGCGAGCGAGAACCTCTCGCAAAAGAGCGACGAGAGCATGAGGTGCGGCAGCGTGGTCGCGTAGCCGCACAGCAGGCCGTCGATGTCGGCACGCCCCAGCGCGGCATCCTCCAGCGCGTGCGCGGCGGCCTGCGCCATCAGGTCGAGCGCGTCGCGACCTTCGAGGCGGCCGAACGGGGTGTTGCCAGCGCCCGCGAGGTAGGCGGTTCTCATTGCTTCTTGCCAGGCATTCTAGGGCGTTCCCGCCACGCGCCGCCGGGCATTCCGGGCAACGAAACCCGGCCTGTGTCCGGTTGCCCGCCCGCGCGGCGCGGTGCAGACTTTGCGCCTTCGCATGGACCAGCCCCTGACCCTCTGCGCGCTGCTCGAGCGCCAGTGCCGCGAGCGGCCCGGCGGGCTCGCCTTCGTCGAGGGCGAACGGCAATTCAGCTACACGGACCTCGCCGCGCGCGCGCGCGGCGCGGCAGCGTGGCTCGCTGCGCAGGGCATCGGGCCGGGCGACCGGGTCGCGGTCTGGCTCGTCAATCGCCACGAGTGGCTGGCGCTGCTCTTCGGGCTGGCCTCGCTCGGCGCCACGCTCGTCGCGGTGAACACGCGGTTCCGTTCAGCCGAGATCGAGTATCTGCTGACGCGCTCGAAGGCACGGCTGCTCGTGATGCAGCGCGAGTTCCGCGGCATTGACTTCGGCGCGATCCTCGGCGGCGTCGATGCGCGGAAGGTTCCCGCGGTCGCCGACATCGGCGCGGCGCTCGACTGGGACGCACGCGTGCCCGCAGCGCAAGGCGCGCATCCCGACGCGCTCGCCGCGACCTTCACCACCTCCGGCACGACGCGCGGGCCGAAGCTCGTCATGCACCCGCAGCGCACGCTCGCGCTGCATGCGCAGCGCGTGGCGCACGCGCTGGGCTTCGACCAGCCGGGTGCGAGGCTGCTCGGCGTGATGCCCTATTGCGGAGTCTTCGGCCTGTGCGCGGGCCTTGGCGCGCTCGCCGGCGGCGCGCCGATCGTCAACCTGGATGCCGCCGAAGGCAGCGTGGCCGCGGATCTCGTGCGCCAGCATTCGATCACGCACATGTTCGCGAGCGATGAGCTCTACCGGCGCATGGCGGAGGCGGTCGAAGGCCACGACCCGTTCCCCTCGGCGCGCCTGTTCGGCTACGCGGCGTTCCAGCCGGGGGCGCTGGAGCTTGCGCGCGCCGCCTGGGCGCGCCGCATCCCGCTTTTCGGCCTCTACGGCTCGAGCGAGTTGCAGGCACTCTTCTCGGCGCAACCCGCCGCGCTGCCGCTCGATGAGCGTATCGAGGCAGGGGGGCGGCCGGTCTCCCCCGAGGCCCAGGTGCGCGTGCGCGACCTCGAGACGGGGCGGCTCGCCGCGGTGGGCGAGAGCGGGGAGATCGAGATCCGCGCGCCGACGAGCTTCGTCGGCTACCTCGGGGATCCGCAGGCGAGCGCCGAGGCGCTGACCGAAGACGGGTTCTTCCGCACCGGCGATGTCGGGCGAGTGCGCGCGGACGGCACCTTCGTCTATGAGACCCGCAAGGGCGACGCCATCCGCCTCGGCGGCTTCCTCGTCAACCCGGCCGAAATCGAAGACCTTCTCAAGCGCGTGCCGGGCATCGCCGACGCCCAGGTGACTGCTGTGGAGATGGGAGGACAGCTGCGCTGCGTCGCCTTCGCCATTCCCGCCGCCGGCGGTTCGCCGGCCGAGGCGGACGTCGTCAGCGCAGCGCGCCGCATCATGGCGGGCTACAAGGTGCCGGCGCGGGTGTGGTTCGTGGACGCCTTCCCGGTGACGCAGAGCGCCAACGGCACCAAGATCCAGCGCGCCCGGCTGCGCGAGATGGCGCGCGAGCGGCTCGCGCCGGCGCCGGCGCCGAATTCCGTCCCGCGAAACGCGCGCGCCGCCGATTGACCGCGCCCCGGCAGCGCGCCGAGAATGCCACGACCACAGGGAGGCACACCATGATGCGCAAGCTGCTGCTGGGATTCTTCGCCGCCGCGTTCGCCATTCACGCCGCCGCGCAGTCCGCCAACGACCCGAAGGTCTACAAGATCGGCGCCATCCTCGCGATGAGCGGGCAGGCGAGCTGGTATGGCACGGTGATGAGCCAGGGCATCAAGCAGGCCGTGGAGGAGATCAACGCCAAGGGCGGCGTGAACGGCATCCCGCTCGAGGCGATCATCGAGGACCACAAGTCGGGCAACGCGCAGGAAGGCGTCTCGGCGATGAACCGGCTGCTCTCGATCCACGGCGCGAAGATCGTGCTCACCTCGTTCACCGCGCCGACCATGGCGATTGCGCCGCTCGCCGACCAGAACCAGGTGCTGCTGCTGAACGGCGGCGGCGTCTCGAACAACCTGGTGGGCGCCTCCAAGTACATCTTCCACATCCGTTCGCTCGCCGCGGACCTTGGCCGCGCCGCCGCGCAGCACGCGCAGTCGATGGGCGCCAAGCGCATGGCGGTGCTGCACTGGAAGAACGACGCCGGCGACAACATCGTGCAGGCGGTGAAGCCGGTGTGGGAGAAGGCGGGCGGCACGATCGTCGCGGTCGAGGCGGTGCCGCAGGGCTCCACCAACATCGACACGCAAGTGGCGAAGGTGCGCGCCGCCAACCCCGACATCGTCGCGCTGTGGATGTTCGCGCCCGAGGTCGGCATCGCCGTCAAGCGGTTGCGCGAGTTCGGCATGAAGCAGCCGATCATCGGCGTGGAGTACACCGCCAACGACGCCAAGATCGCCGGCACGCTCGGCGAGGGCTACCTGTTCGTCAACGACTTCTTCCAGGCCTCGGCCGAGTTCCCGTGGTCGCAGCAGTTCGCGCAGGGCTACGAGAAGCGCTACAACGCCAAGCCCGAGTTCTACGCCGCGAACTACTACGAGGGCGTGTACGTGGTCGCCGAGCTGCTCAAGCGCGCGCGCGCGCAGGGCGGGGACTACGTGAACGGCGAGGCGATGAAGAAGGCGCTCTACGCGAATCCCAAGTTCGACTCCGTGTACGGCGGACAGATGCAGTTCCAGCCCAACGGCGTCGCCTTCAAGCGCGTGGGCCTGTTCAAGGTCGAGGACGCGCAGAACAAGTTCCAGAAGTACATCGAGGTGAGGTGACGGCGGGGGGCGGGTGGACCTCGTCCTCCAGCTTCTCGTCAACGGCCTGGTCAACGGCAGCCACTACGCGCTGCTCGGCCTGTCGTTCGGCCTGATCTTCGGCACCACGCGCATCACGCATTTCGCGTACGGGCCGCTGTACGCGCTTTCCGCGTACGCGTGCTGGTGGGCCTCGGCGAAGCTCGGCCTGCCGCTCGCGGCGGCCGCCGCCTTCGGCATCGGCGCCGGCGCCGTGGCCGGGGTCCTCTGCTACGTGCTGCTGTACCGGCCGTTCGAGCGCGCCGGCAGCCCGCCGCTGGTCATCCTGATCGCCTCCCTGGGCCTGCTGATCCTGCTGGAAAACGCGATCGGCATCGTCTTTGGCACCGACACCAAGGTCGTGGCGGCGCCGCCGGCCGGGATCTTCGTCCTCGGTCCCGCGGTATTCACCAGCGTGCAGCTCGCGCAGGTCGGCGCGCTCGCGGCGATCGCGCTCGCCCTGTGGCTGTTCCTGTCGCGCACGCGCTTCGGGCGCGCGGTGCTCGCGCAGACCGACAACCCGGAGATGGCAACCATCGTCGGCATCGACACGCAGCGCATGTCGCTGCTCGTCTTCGCGCTCGGCTCGGCGATCGCCGCGGTGCCCGCCTGCCTGGTGCTCGTCAAGGACGGCGCCACGGCGCACATGGGGTTCGTCGCGGTGTTCATGGGCTTCGTCGCCGTGGTGGTCGGCGGCATCGGCTCGCTGCGCGGCGCGGTGGCGGGCGGCTACGCGCTTGGCCTCGTCGAGAGCCTCGGCCTGTGGAAGATCCCGAGCGAATGGCAGAGCACGATCGCTTTCGTCGTGCTGTTCCTCGTGCTGCTGTTCCGGCCGCAGGGCCTTTTCTCCGGGCGGCAGTAGGGCGTGGACTACGTCTTCCACATCCTGGTGATGGTGGCGCTCTTCGCCATCCTCGCCACCTCGTTCAATCTGCTGATCGGCTTCGCGGGGCTCTTCGCGCTGTCGCACGCCGCGTTCTACGGCATCGGCGCCTACACCACGGCGATCATCGCCCTCAAGTTCGGCTTGCCCTTTCCGGTGCCGCTGCTCGTCGGCCTCGCCGTCACGGCGGCCGCCGGCATGCTGATCGCGCTGCCGGCGCTGCGCATCAGCGGCGATTACCTGGTGATCGTCTCGCTCGCGCTGCAGGTGATCGTCATCGCCATCATGCTGAACTGGACCGCGCTCACCGGCGGCACGGACGGCATCCGCAACATCCCGCGCGTGCAGCTCTTTGGCGCGAGCCTCGATACCGCGCCCAAGTTCCTGCCGCTCGCCGTCGCGGCGGCGGCGCTGTGCTACTGGGTGAGCTGGCGCGTGGGCGCCTCGCCGTTCGGCCGCGCGCTGAAGGCGATGCGCGAGAACGAGGTTGCCGCGCAGGCGGTGGGCAAGAACGTGGTGGCGATGAAGCTCGCCGTGTTCGGCGTCGCCGCGGCGCTTGCCTCGGTCGCCGGCTCGCTCTATGCGCAGTACGTCACCTTCATCTCGGCGGATACCTTCACGCTCGAGCTCACGATCTACGTGCTGGCGATGGTGATCCTCGGCGGCACCGGCAATCTCGCCGGGTCGCTGGTCGGCGCCGCGATCCTGGTGGTGCTGCCCGAGCTGCTCAAGTTCGTGGACCTGCCGCCCGACATCGCCGACAAGGCGCGCCAGATGTTCTACGGCGCGCTCCTCATCGTCATGCTGCGCCTGCGCCCGCAGGGGCTGCTGCCCGAGTCGGCCTCGGCGCACCATTTGCACGCGCCGCCCGAGCGCCCGCGAGTGGACACGCCGGTGGCGGCCGCCGCGCTCGAGGGCCGCGGGCTGGAAAAGCGCTTCGGCGGCATCGTCGCGGTGCAGCGGCTCGACCTGGCGATCGAGCCGGGGCGCATCACCGGCCTGATCGGCCCCAACGGCGCGGGCAAGACCACGGCTTTCAACCTGCTCACCGGGTTCCTCGAGCCCGACGCGGGCGACGTGCTGTACCGCGGGCGCTCGCTGCGCGGGCGCAAGCCCCACCGCATCGTGCGCCTGGGGATCGCGCGCTCCTTCCAGGACCTCAAGCTCTTCACGCGCCTGACGGTGCTGGAGAACGTGCTCATCGCCCTGCCGCGCCAGCGCGGCGACCACCTGGCCGCCGTCTACCTGGCGCCGTGGGCGGTCGCGCGCGAGGAGCGGGCAAATCTCGCGCGCGCCATGGCGGTGCTCGAATTCGTCGGGCTCGCGGCGCGAGCCGCGGAGCCGGCGACCGGCCTGTCCTACGCCGAGGAGAAGCTGCTCTCGGTGGCGCGGCTGCTCGCTACCGACGCCGAGGTGCTGCTGTTCGACGAGCCGCTCTCGGGCCTCGCGCCGAGCACGCTGCGCGAGATCCAGCCGATCTTCCGGCGTCTCGCCGCCTCTGGACGCACGATCGCCGTCATCGAGCACAACCTGGACGTGATCCGCGAGCTGTGCGACGTCGCGATCTTCCTCGACGAAGGCCGCAAGCTCGCCGAGGACACGCCCGAGCGCCTGATGCAGGACCCGGTGCTCGCGGAGCGCTACTTCAAGTGAGGCGCGCCCGGTGAGCATCGAGCTGCGCGCGGAGGGCCTCGCCGCCGGCTACGGCAAGAAGCGCGTCCTCGACGGCGTGGACCTGGCGGTGGAGGCGGGGCGCATCCTGCTCATGCTGGGCCACAACGGCGCCGGCAAGACGACGCTCGCGCGCGCGCTCTTCGGCCTGCTCGCGCCCACCGCGGGGCGCGTGCGCTACGGCGGCGCGGACATCACCGGCAGGAGCCCCGCGAAGAACGTGGGGGCGGGAATCGCCTTCATTCCGCAAGGCCATGGCATCTTCCGCTCGCTCAGCGTGGCGGCCAACCTCGACCTGGGCGGCTTCCTCGAAGCCGATGCCGGCCGCCTCGCCGAGCGCCGCGAGCTGGTGTACGACCTGTTTCCCATCCTGCGCGACCGCGCCGCGCAAGTGGGCGGCACGCTCTCCGGCGGCCAGCAGCAGATGCTCGCCATCGGCATGGCGCTGATGCACGCGCCCAGGCTCATCATCCTGGACGAGCCCTCCATCGGCCTTGCGCCGAACCTCGTCGAGAAAGTGATGCAAAGCGTGGCGCACATCAACCGCACGCTGGGCACCACCATCCTCATCATCGAGCAGAACGTGAAGGCGAGCCTGCCGATCGCGCACCGCGTCGCGGTGCTCAAGACCGGCCGCAAGATCTACGACGGCGATCCCGCCCCCCTGCGCGACCACGTGCGCCTGATGGAGCTTTTCTAGCTGCCCACCCATGGGCGGGTGATGGGCGCGCCCGAACGACGCGCGCATGATGGATGCACCCGTCAAATGCGGGGTGCGCCATGCAAGGCAAGGCGGTCGCGTTGGTGGTTGGTTCGCTGCTCGCGCTCATCAGCGCGCTGCCGGCAGGCGCGCAGCTGGCGGGGCGGCCCGCCTTGTGGGACGCCGAAGCGCTTGTGGCGCAGGCAGCGGGCCCCACGGTCGATTTCACGCGGCAGGGCACGCTCGTGGCGCAGGTCCCTGTGGAGCGCGTCCGCGGCCTGGTGGACGCCAAGCAGAGGCTCGAGGCGGCTTCGGGCGTCACCGCGAAGCTGATGCTGACCGATTACGGCGGCCGATCGCCCAACGCACTCGCAACGCGCTCGAGGCAAGGCGTCCTCGTCGCGCTGAACCTGGCGATGCTCGAGCTGATGGGCGACGACGCGGATGCGCTGGCGGCGGTGCTTGGCCACGAATACGCCCACCTGGCACTGCATCACGGCGAAATCCGGCGCGAGCGCGAGGAGGCCATGGTGGGACTCGGCACCATCCTCGGCCTGGCCTTGGCGGGACGCCGCCACGCGCGCACGGCGATGGGCACAGCGCAGTTCGGCATCACCGCGATCAGCCGCAGCTATTCGCGGGACGAAGAGCGCGCGGCCGATGCACATGGCCTGCGCTACGCCGTGGCGGCGGGGTATTCGGCGCAAGGCGGCGTGCGAGCCTGGGAGCGCATGGCCGCGAAGGGGAATTCCTTCTACATGCCCTTTCTTGCGACGCACCCCGCTACCGGGGAACGCCTGCAGGACATGCGTGCGCTCGCGAGCGCCATGCCCGACGCGCCGCAAAGCGTCCGTACCGCGGACGCGCAACGCGAAGACGCCGTGGCGGATGCGTCACATGCAGGTCTCGCTGCAGCCGGACGCGCCCCGATCGAGCCTGCATCGCCGGAATACGCGCCGGTCGAAGCCTCTCGCATCGAGACCGCGCAAGGCGAACTCGCCTGGCCGCCGGCCGCCACGGTCGAAGAGGGGTCTCTGAGCATCCGCGCCATCGCCGAGGCTCGCGAGTGGCCTCCGGCCGGGGTCTGGGGGACAGGGAACTGAGCGCGGCGGCCTATCGCGCGGTCGGCCGGCCGGCTTTGAGATGGCCGGCCAGATAGCCGACCCGGCAGCGCGCCTTAGACCAGGGAGGGAGTGACCTCCACTAGCACCGGTGAAAGGCCGCCGCGGGGAGCATGTGTTGGGCGCAGTCCTTGGGGGGAACGGGGCACCCGCGCGCAGACTCCCCGCGGCGGCGTAGGGTGGACGATCAGTCCTCCAGCTCGGCCTGCCTGACCGGGAACGGGTTGACGTCGTCGAAGATAACCTTGACCAACGTGCCGGCAACGGCGGGCGGGCCAGGGTTTGCAG
>DASWBP010000410.1:0-8205 GCA_036390555.1 Burkholderiales bacterium
CCAGCACGTCGGTCGAGCGGCCATACTCCCAGACGGTGCCCGGCTGGTACATGAGCGGCACCTTCGTGAGCCGGCGGATCAGCTCCGCGTTGGTGATGTCGTTGGCGTCGACCTTGTGCTCCTTGTATAGATCCTTCACCAATCCCTTGCCAAAGACGCCGTAGGTGAAGCCGGAGGTGTGGCGCAACAGGTCGCGCACGGTCATCTCGCGCTGCGTCGGCACGATCTCGAGCTTGCCGTCCTTTTCGACGCCGACTTTGAGGCCCTTCAGGTCAGGCATGTAGCGGGAGACCGGGTCGTCGAGCCCGATGCGGCCTTCCTCGACCAACTGCATCGCGACCACCGAGACGATCGGCTTGGTCATCGAGTAGATGCGGAAGATCGAGTCCATGCGCATCGGTGCGCCGGTGACGGGGTCTTGCACGCCGAGCGCCTTCTCATAGGCCACTTGCCCATCGCGCGTGACAAGGATTACTGCGCCCGGAATCTTCTTATTGGCGACCTCCGCGGCAAAGGCCTGCCCGATCTGCTCGGCCTTGCCAGGGTCCAGCGCGCGCGGCGCGGCGCAACCCGCCGCGATGAACGATGCAACGACAGCAGCCAGCAGTCCGAGTCGCACAGCAGTCTCCTCCCGTTGAGCGAGGCAGCTATAGTAGCCGGGCATGCACGCTGCCGTCCTCGGAGCCGGCCCGGCCGGCCTGCTTTTCGCGCTGCTTGCCAGGCGGCGGTTCCCGCGCTGGGAGATCGAAGTCTTTGAGCAGAACCCGGCGGGCGCCACCTTCGGCTTCGGTGTCGTCTTCTCACAGGGCGCGCTCGCCTTCCTGGAGCGCGACGCGCCCGACCTGCACGCCCAGCTCACGGCGCGCATGGAATCCTGGCCGATGCAGCGGATCGTGCACCGCAGCGAGGCGGTGGACGTGGACGGCAATGGCTTCTCCGCGATCGGCCGGCTGCAGCTCATCCAGTTCCTGCAGCGGCTGTGCGAAGAGGCGGGCGTGCAGATCCGCTTTGGCGAACGCCTGGAGGCGCCGCCTCAGGCGGACCTGGTGGTCGGCGCCGACGGCCTCAACTCCACGGTGCGGCAGGGCAGGGGCTTTGCGCCGAAGATCGAGTGGCTCTCGAACCGCTTCGTCTGGTACGGCACTGCGCAACGCTTCGACTGCCTGACGCTCACCTTTCGCGAAAGCGAGCACGGCGCCTTCGTCGCGCACCACTACCGCTATTCACCCGTGATGAGCACCTTCATCGTCGAATGCGACGAGCGGACCTGGCGCCGCGCGGGCCTGGACCGCATGGACGACGCGGCCTCGCGCGCCTACTGCGAGGGCGTGTTCGCGCCGGACCTGGGCGGCCACGCGCTGGTCTCCAACAAGTCCCTGTGGCGCCAGTTCCCGCTGCTCTCGAACGAGGTCTGGCACGTCGGCAACGCGGTGCTGATCGGCGACGCGCTGCGCAGCATGCATTTCTCGATCGGGTCGGGCACGCGGCTCGCCTTTGAGGACGCCATCGCGCTCGATCGCGCCTTCGGCGAGGCGGGGGAGGACGTCCCGGCGGCCCTGGCCGCCTTCGAGCGCGAGCGCCGGCCCGTGGTGGAGAAGCTCTTCGCCGCAGCGAGCGCAAGTTCTTATTGGTACGAGGAATTTCCGGCACGCATGGCCCGCTTCGACGCCTTGGGCCTCGCCTACGACTACATGACGCGGAGCGGCCGGATGAGCGCCGAAAGGCTGCGCGCCATCGCCCCCGCCTTCATGGCTCGCGTGGACGGGGCAGGAGGCCCCAGAAACTCCTTGTCAGGTTAAGGAGTTAGGCATAGGATTCGAACCGTGGTTCAAGTCTTGAACATCGGTTCGGCGCGACAGCCCAGCGCGCGGATGCGCCAGCGCAACGAAGCGCGCCGGCTCGACATCCTGCGCGCCGCGGCGCGTGTCTTCCGGCGCCGCGGCATCGCCGCCGCGGGCATGCGCGAGATCGCGGAAGAGGCGGGCCTCTCGCCCGGGAACCTCTATCACTACTTCAGCGGCAAGGACGAGATCCTGCTCTTCTGCCAGGAGCGCACGCTCGAGCGCATGCTGGCGGCGGTGCAGGACGCGCGCGGCACGGCCGCCGAGCGGCTGCGCGCGGTGCTCGAGGCGCACGTGCACAGCATGCTCGATGAGCTCGAGAGCGCGACTGCGCACCTCGATGTGGAGGCGCTGCCGGAGGAAATGCGCGCACCGATGATCGCCAAGCGCGACGCCTACGAGCGCGCGATCCGCAGCATCGTCGAGGAAGGCGTCAAGCGCGGTGAGTTCGCGCCCTGCGCCGCCGCGCTCGTCACGCGCGCCATGCTGGGCGCCGTGAACTGGACCGCGCGCTGGTACCGGCCCGAAGGGCCGCAGACTTCTGCCGAGATCGCCACAGGGCTCTCGGACTATCTGGTGAAAGGACTCCTGAAATGAGTGCCGTCCCCGACCGCGTGCATGCCACGCTGCGCGTCAATGGCGAAGAGCAGCCGGTCTCGTTTGCGCCCTACAAGACGCTACTGGAAGTGCTGCGCGAGGACCTCAACCTCACCGGCACCAAGCACGGTTGCGAGCTGGGCGAGTGCGGCGCCTGCGCGGTGCTGGTGGACGGCGAGCCGCTGCTTTCCTGCCTCGAGCTCGCGGTGCAATGCGAAGGCCGCGACATCCAGACGATCGAGGGGCTCGCGAAAGGTACCGAGCTGCATCCGCTGCAGGCGGCCTTCGCCGATCACGGCGGCTCGCAGTGCGGCTACTGCACTTCCGGCATGGTGATGACCGCCAAGGCGCTGCTCGACAAGGAGCCCGCGCCCAGCCGCGAGCGCATCAAGGAAGCGCTCTCGGGGAATCTTTGCCGCTGCACGGGCTACCAGCAGATCTGGGAGTCGGTGGAGGCGGCGGCGAAGGAGTTGCGGGAGGGCAAGCGATGAACGCGCCCGCCAAGCCTGCACAGAAGACACGCTTCGACACCATCGGCAAGCCGCGCCGCCGCGTGGACGGCCGCGCGAAGGCGATCGGCCAGACGCGCTTCGCCGATGACCTCGTGCTGCCGCGCATGCTGCACGCGAAGCTCCTGCGTTCGCCGCACCCGCACGCGGTGATCGAATCGATCGACGTCTCGCGCGCGCAGGCACATCGCGGCGTACACCTCGTGCTTACCGGCGCCGAGTTCCCGGTGCCCTACGGCATCATGCCGGTGTCGCAGGACGAGTATCCGCTCGCGCCCGAGCGCGTGCGCTACGTGGGCGATCCGGTCGCCGCGGTGATCGCTGTGGACGAGCACACCGCCACCGAGGCGCTGCAGCTCATCGACGTGAAGTACCGCCAGCTGCCCACGGTCGCCTCGCCCGAGGAGGGCCTCGCCAATCCCGAGCCGCGCATCCACGACTACGGCGAGCAGGGCAACATCCACCGCAACCAGTCCTACGAATTCGGCGACGTCGAGGAAGCGCTGGCGAAATCGGATCACGTGTTCGAGGACCTGTTCTTCTACGAGGGCAACACGCACCTGCCGATGGAGCAGCAGGCCTCGCTCGCCTCGGTCGAAGGCGACGGCAAGCTCCTTCTGCAGTCGAGCACGCAGAACCCGCACTACCTGCACCGGCAGCTGGCGCGCGTGCTGAAGATGCCCGCCGCGCACATCCGCGTCATCGCCACGCCGAACGGCGGCGGCTTCGGCGGCAAGTGCGACCCCGGCAACCACGAGTTCGTGGTGTCGAAGGCTGCGCTGCTGCTCGGCCGCCCGGTGAAGATCTGCCTTACGCGCGAGGAAGTTTTCTACCAGCACCGCGGACGCCACCCGGTGCTGATGAAGATGCGCACTGGCGTCACCAAGGACGGCCGCCTTACCGGCATGCACCTGCAGACGCTGCTCGACGGCGGCGCCTACGGCTCGCACGGGCCTGCGAGCACCTTCTACACGGGCGTGCTCACGCCCGTGACCTACGAGCTGCCGCGCTTCAAGTTCGAGGCCTGCCGCGTCTTCACCAACAAGCCGGCCTGCGGCCCCAAGCGCGGCCACGGCACGCCGCAGCCGCGCTTCGGCCAGGAAGTGCAGCTCGACAAGATCGCCGAGCGCCTGAAGCTCGATCCGGCGGAGATGCGCCTCAAGATGGTCACCAAGCCCGACTCGCTCACCGCGAGCTGGCTGCGCGTGGGTTCCACGGGCCTTGCCGAATGCATCCGCAGGGTGGTCGAGATGTCCGGCTGGAAGGAGCGGCGCGGCAAGCTCGGACCGGGGCGCGGCTTGGGATTGGCCTGCTCGACCTACATGTGCGGCGCGGGCGTCTCGATCTACTGGAACAAGATGCCGCACTCGGCGGTGCAGATCCTGCTTGATCGCAGCGGCCAGGTGACCGTGTATTGCGGCGCGACCGAGTTGGGGCAGGGCTCCGACGACGTGCTTGCCGGTCTGGTCGCCGAAGCGCTGGGCATCGATCCGTCGTGGGTGCGTTGCATCACGGGCGACACCGGCATCACGCCGATCGATCTCGGCTCCTACTCCAGCCGCGTCACTATCATGATGGGCAATGCGGCGCTGCAAGCCGCGGGCCGCCTGCGCGATTCGCTCTCCATCGCCGCGGCGGAAGCGCTCAACACGCTGCCGGATCGGGTCGTGTTCTCGCAGGATCGCGTGTTTGCAGCGGAAGACGCGGGCAAGACGATGAGCTTCGTCGAAGCGATCGCGCTCGCAGAGGCGAAGTTCGGCACGCTCGCCGCAGTCGGCTCCTACGCGCCGCCCAAGCCGCCGGGCAAGTACAAGGGCGCGGGCGTGGGCCCGTCGCCCGCCTACAGCTTCTCGGCGTGCGTCATCGAGACCGAGGTGGACGAGCACACCGGCTGGGTCACGGTGCCGAAGATCTGGATCGCGCACGACATCGGCCGCGCCTTGAACCCCGTGCTCGCGCGCGGGCAGGTGATCGGCGGCGTGTACATGGGACTTGGCGAGGCGCTCATGGAGGAGCAGGCGTTCCGGCGCCTGCCGCCCAAGCTCTCCAGCGCCCTCGTGCACCGCAATCCCTCGATGCTCGACTACAAGAGCCTCACCTCGCTGGACATGCCGGAGGTGGAGGTGGCGCTCGTCGAGTATCCGGATCCCAACTGTCCGTACGGCGCGAAGGAGGTCGGGCAGGGGCCGCTCTTGCCCGTGATGCCCGCGCTCGCGAACGCCATTCACGACGCGGTCGGCGTGCGGATCGACGAGATCCCCATCACGCCCGACAAGGTGCTGCGCGCGCTGGAGAAGAAGGAAAAGGGCGAAGCCCCGCGCGTCGGCCCGGAGAGTTTCCCCTCGGTGCCGTATCCGGCGCCGACTTTCGTCCTGCCGCCTTGGGAAGGCGGCGACGGCAACGAGCTGAAGGGCGAGGAAGGCAGGAAAGCCGCATGATCCGCATGCCGTGGTTCGCCTGGAAGACTCCCGCCACTGTGGCGGAGGCGGCGAGGATCCTGGCGGGCGAAGGCCCGCAGGCGATGCTGATCGCGGGCGGCACCGATCTCGTGCCCAACATGAAGCGCCGCCACCAGACGCCCGCGACGCTCGTATCGCTGCGCCGCGTGGCCGACCTCAAGAAGATCGCGAACGGCTCGGGCCTCGCGTTAGGCGCGGGCCTCACGCTCACGAAGCTGGTGGAAGCGCCCGCCGTGCGCGAGAAATACCGGGGCTTCTGGCAGGCGGTCGCGCAGGTCGCGAGCCCGCACCTGCGGAACATGGGCACGCTCGGCGGCAACCTCTGCCTCGATACGCGCTGCACCTACTACAACCAGAGCCACGAGTGGCGCAAGGCGATCGACTATTGCCTGAAGAAGGACGGCGAGACCTGCTGGGTGGCGACCGCGAGCAAGCGCTGCGTGGCGGTGTCCTCCACCGACAGCGCGCCCGCCCTGATCGCGCTTGGCGCGAAGGTTAAGCTCGCGTCGTCGCAGGGCGAGCGGGAAGTGCCCGTCGCGGAGCTCTACAAGAACGACGGCATCGACTACCTCGCGCGCCGGCCCGACGAGATCCTCACCGAGGTGCTGCTACCGGAGCCGCAGGGCTGGCAGAGCACCTATTGGAAGCTGCGCCGCCGCGGTTCCTTCGACTTCCCGGTGCTCGGCGTCGCGGCCGCGGCGCGCCTTGCGCCGGACGGGACGGTGGAGGAGGCGCGCATTGCGCTCGGCGCGGTCGCGTCGCGCCCGTTCCTCGTGGACAAGGGCGGGGAGTTCCTGAAAGGGAAGAAGCTGACCGACGAGGCGATTGCGGAGGCGGGCGCCATCGTCGCCTCGCGCGCCAAGCCCATGGACAACACCGACCTCGACCTCTACTGGAGGAAGGACGTGGTCGCGAGCTTCGTAGGCCACGCGCTGCGAGAGATCCGCGGCGACGACATGCGCGCCACGCGCCTGCGCATCGCGCGGCAGGCGCTATAGCGGGCAGGAGCTCCTCGCTACAGGTCCTTGAGCAGCTTGTCCAGACGCGAGTGCAGAGAGGCGGTCGCGGCCGAGTCGGCCGAGGCGCGCAGCCGGCGGTCGATCTCACGCTCGATCTGGGCGCGGCTCATGCAGCTCTGGCAGTGCGCGAGATGGTGCTGGATCGTGGCGAGCGCCGCTGGATCCTTCAGCTCGCCCGCGAGGTACGCGTAGAGCAGGTCGAACGATTGCAGGCAGTCGCCGTCGACTGGCGGTGAGGGGCGGTGCGCGTGCGTCATCGGTTCGTCTCCATGGCGCGGCCATCGGTGATCAGGCCGGCATCCCGTGCATGCTGCCAGAGCGCCTTCTGCAGCAGCGTGCGACCCCGGTTCATGCGCGAGCGGATCGTCCCGGAAGAGACGCCGAGTACCTCGGCCGCCTCATCGTAGGACAAGCCCTCGACGTTGATCAGCACGACCACCACTCGGAACGACTCGGGCAGCGCCTGAATGGCGGCCTGCAGGTCCCTGCCGAGCAGCTTGTTCATGACCTCGCGTTCCGGATTCGCCCACCAGTGCAGGAACGCGTCCGGCTGCCGGATCAGCACGGAGGCCACGTCTCCTTCCTCCTCGCGCGCCGGCAACTCTTCGTAGCCCAGCTCCGCAGGCCGCACGCTCTTCCTGCGGAAATCGCTGATGTAGCAGTTGTGCAGGATGCGGAACATCCACGGCCGGAAGCGACTGTCGTCGGCGAGCGTCTCGATCGCCAGCCACGCGCGAGTCGCGGCTTCGGCGACGAGGTCTTCGGCGTCGGCGCGCTGCTGCGTGAGCCGCAACGCGAACGAATACAGCGCGTCCATGTGCTCGCGTATCTGCCGGCCGAACTCGGATTTCCTGTCGGGGCGCTCGGGGTCCATTCTCTGCCGCGACCATACCAGATGCACTTCGGCCCTGGCGCGCGGCGGCGGAGCGCCCCGGACCGGCGCCAGTCCGGGGGCTCGCGCGACTCGCATGCTAGAACGTGAGCGTGGCCGCGCCCTGGCTGACGACGCCCAGCATGGCGACCGAGCCGGCGAGCTCCACGCCCTCGATGAGATCGTCCTTCTCGTAGCCGCGCACCTTGGCGCACGGCGGGCAGACCAGGATGCGCCCACCGCTGTCCAGCACGGTCTGGATCATGTCTTTCACCGGCGGATCGGGCGGATTGAGGCGCGCGACGTCCGCTGCGCGCTTGCGCGCCCAATCTGCCCCCGAGCTCACCAGGAACATCGTGACGTCGTAACCCGAAGCCACTCCGCCGTTCGCCACGCTCCAGGCGACCGAAGCGCGCTCATCGTTGAATCCGTGCGTCACCACTACGACCAGCTTCTTGTTGTCCGACATAAGTCTGCTTCCTCCAGTTAGGTTATGGGTTCGACGGCTCCGCCGTCGGCCCGACTCGACTCTCCAGCCTTCGCGTCTCCCGCTTTTTTGCGGGCCGCTTATGAGGCAAGACGCATGGCGGACGCCTGCGGGTCCCGGAAATGCAAAATTTATTGTTGCCGGCTTGTAACCGCCCGTTTGGGCATCTTCCCCCGCTTGCCATGCCCGTCGCGATTGGCGAATAATGGCCGCAGATGTCGCGCCTCTACACTCGTACCGACGCTGGACGCCGGGCCTGGGACACGCAGAACAAGCTGGTTCCGCTCGATTGCCGCCGCGTGCTCGGCTTCGTGGAGAAGGACGCCGCGCCGGAGGACATCGGCAAGAAGCTCGGCTGGTCCGAAGCCGCGGTGAAGGACATTCTCGCCGAGCTGGAGGCGGGCGGCCTGGTGAAGTCGGTG
>DASWBP010000411.1:0-4814 GCA_036390555.1 Burkholderiales bacterium
ATGTCGGTGACGGTGATGTTCTCCAGCGGCATGCCCATGCGCACCAGCAGGTCGAGGCAGGCGAGCGCTGCAGCGCCCGCGCCGGAGACCACGAGCTTCACGCGCGCGAGGTCCTTGCCGACGACCTTGAGCCCGTTGAGGAAGGCGGCGCCGACGGTGATCGCGGTGCCGTGCTGGTCGTCGTGGAACACCGGGATCTTCATGCGTGCGCGCAGCTTGCGCTCCACGATGAAGCACTCGGGCGCCTTGATGTCCTCGAGGTTGATGCCGCCGAAGGTCGGCTCGAGGCTGGCGATGATCTCGACGAGCTTCTCGGGATCGCGCTCGTTCACCTCGATGTCGAAGCAATCGATGCCGGCGAACTTCTTGAACAGCACCGACTTGCCTTCCATCACGGGCTTGGCGGCGAGCGGGCCGATGGCGCCCAAACCGAGCACCGCGGTGCCGTTGGTGATCACCGCGATCAGGTTGGCGCGCGAGGTGAGGCGCACCGCCTGCGCCGGGTCGCGCACGATCTCCTCGCAAGCCGCGGCGACGCCGGGCGAATAGGCGAGTGCGAGGTCGCGCTGGTTGGTGAGCTGCTTGGTGGGGAGGATCGAGATCTTCCCGGGGCGCGGCAGGCTGTGATACTCGAGTGCGTTCTGCTTGAGCTGCTCGTCCACCGCCGGCTCCGGGCTTTCCTCGACTACGGGTAAAAATTATAGCAACCCGGCCGCGGCGGCGGCGGCGCCCAGCGCCCATAGCCCGCCGCCCGCGATCGCCGCCGATGCCACGGTGAACTGCGTGCTCTCCTCTTGCAGGACGCCGAGCAGCGGATGCGCGCCGCCGTCGACCAGGTACAGCGCATGGATCAAGCCGATGAGCGGCACGAGCTCGAGGTGCGGCAGGGCGCCGAGTGCGGCGGCGAACGCCAGCGGCGTCGCGCCATACACCGCGAGCTTGCAGGCGTCGCGGAAGCGCGCGCCGCGCGCATAAAGCCGCGCCGCCAGCCAGAATGCGCCCGCGACGAGCAGCAGGGCGAGCACGAAGCCGCTGCCGGTGCGCGCGGCCACGGTCGGCGTGCCGGCGACCAGTGCCTGCACGGCGGCGACCAGCAGCGCGAGCACCAGCGCGTGCGCAAGCACGGGCGCGGCGCCGCGCTCAGCGGCGATGCGCGGCCACTCCGCCTGCGGCACGCAGGCGATCCGTATAATCCGCTGCACCCGTGCACGCGCCGTCGACCACATCCGCTCGCATTCTAGCGGCGCGCCGCGCCGCCGAGATCGAGCCTTTCCAGGTAATGGACGTGCTCGCGCGCGCGCAGGCGCTGGAAGCCTCCGGCCGGCGCGTGCTGCACATGGAGATCGGCGAGCCGGATTTCACCGCGCCCGACGCGGTCGTCGAGGCCGGCGTGCGCGCGCTGCGCGGCGGCCTGACCGCCTACACCGCGGCGCTTGGCCTCGCCGCGCTGCGCGAAGCAATCGCCGCGTTCTACGCGCAGCGCTTTGGCCGATCGCTCGACGCGGCGCGCATCGCCATCACCACCGGCGCTTCTGGCGGCCTGCTGCTCGCGCTCGCCGCCTACGTGGACCCTGGCGACGAGTTCCTGGTGCCGGACCCCGGTTATCCCGGTTACCGCCATTTCGTGCGCGCCTTCGAGGGCATCGCGCGAGCGTTGCCGGTCGCGGCGCGCACCGCCTTCCAGCCTACGCTCGACATGGTGCGCGCGGCCTGGGGGCCGCGCACCAAGGGGCTGGTGCTCGGCACACCTTCGAATCCCACCGGCACGCTCGCGCCGCGCGCCGAACTCGAGCGCATCGCGGCCTTCGTCGCCGAGCGCGGCGGCGTGCTGATCGTCGACGAGATCTACCAGGGACTGGTGTATGGCGAGGCGCCGGCGACCGCGCTCGGCCTGCCGGGCGAGGTGGTGATCGTCAACAGCTTCTCTAAGTACTTCTGCATGACCGGCTGGCGCCTGGGGTGGCTGGTGCTGCCGGCCGCGCGCGTGCGCGACGTGGAGAAGCTCGCGCAGCACTTCGCCATCTGCGCGCCGAGCGCCGCGCAGCATGCCGCGCTCGCCGCCTTCGAGCCGGCGACGCTCGCGGTGCTGGAGTCGCGGCGCCGCGAGTTCGAGCGCCGGCGCGATTTCCTCGTGCCTGCACTGGAGCGCGCGGGGCTCGAGGTGCCGGCGCGCCCCTCGGGGGCGTTCTACGTGTACGCCGATTGCGCGACGCTGGGCGGGGAGGCCCGGCGCTTTGCCCTGGAGATGCTGGAGGAGTCCGGCGTGGCCGCGACGCCCGGCCTGGACTTCGGCGCCAATGGCACGGCGCACTGCCTGCGCTTTGCCTACACGCGCAGTCTTGCGGAACTGGAGGAGGCGGCAGCGCGCATCGCGCGCTTCTGCGCCGGCCGGCGCTAGCCGGCCGCGGCCCGGCCGCGCCTCAACTGCGCGCCGCCTGCGTTGCTCAGGTCTCGCTGCGCGCGCGCACGCGCACCTGGTGCAGGCGCGCTTTTTCGGCGAGCACCTTGCTGGAGTACTGCGAGGTGGGCTCGTCGACGGCGCCGGCGTACATCTGCAGCGCGGCCTCGATCTCGCCGACGCGGCGCAGGTACTCGCGCAGGATGCGCGTGCCCACCAGGATGTTCACTTCCGGGTCGAGCAGCGCGAGCTCCCCGCCATGGTCGGCGAGCTTCTCGGGGTGGTACTTCGGGATGACCTGCATCAGTCCCCGGGCGCCCATGGAGCTCTCCGCCACCGGGTTGTAGCGCGACTCGATCGCCATGACCGCAAGGATCAGCATCGGATCGAGCGAGAATTCGCGCCCGGCCTGGTAGGCGGTGGCGACGAAGCCGGCGGCGGCGGCCTCCGAGACCCGGTAGCGCCGCGCGATGAATTCGGTCACTGCGCGCTGCTCGCGCTCGTGCGCCGTGGCCGCGGGGGCGCCCTGGATGGGCCCGGCCGCCGACACGATCCTCACGGAATCGTCGGCCTGCGCCACGGCCGCGAACTGGTTCCAGATCGCCTGGTGGGGCACCGGCAGCACCAGCGCCAGCACGGCGCCGAGCCCGATCAGGGCGAGCAGGCCGCGCACCAGGGAGAACATACGGTTCAAGTTGCCGATCGCTTGCATGTTGATCCTCCTAGCTCCGGGAGGCTCCGGCAGCCCTTCCGCCTGCCCGCCCCCGCGCCGCCAGGTGGCGGCACTGCAGGGGAGGAACCGGGGGATTTGTGCGGCCGCCGGCCCTAAGTCAGGGCGCCTCGAAAAAGCAGGTTTTGCTGCGGTGCAGCGAAGCGAATGATAGGACATATTTCACAGTCCTGTCAATGCGTTCTTACACTTAATCAAACACTTATCTTCGATGGCCTAAGGCCATGACCGAGCAAGCGAACTTGGTCCGCGACAGGGGGTGCACGCCGGTAAAATGAGGCCTTCCACCAGCTCCGGCGGCGCACGCCGCAGGACGCGCGGAGGGAAGCCTCGCGGACCGGCCCAGGCCTTTCAGTTGACGCCCGAACGACCGGGGCGGTCCGCAGAGCTTCGAGGGCCTGGCGGGGGACTTGCGTCCCCCGCCACATTCCCGCTCGGTACCCGGTTACGGCCGGGACCCGGTTGGAAACGGCCACGCGGCCGCCGGATTCAGCGCAGGTGCGGCGCTGGTCATCGCGGCGGTAGACGGCGGGACTGCTGGACCCGCTGTCGTCGCTCCCGCAGTGCTGGCCTTAGGTTTAACGGGCTTTGCCTGTTTCTTGGCGGCTTTCTTCTTGCGGCCCGCTGCCTTCTTCTTGGACGACTTCTTAGCTACTTTCTTCTTCTTTGATGATTTCTTCTTCTTCTTTTTCTTGCCGCCTTTTTTCGCTTTTTTCTTCGCCATGACTAGCTCCTTACGGTAGTTGGACAAAAGAAGCCCGGCCATCCCTGACCGGACTATTCAACCGCGCCCGGGAATCGCTCCCCGGCCGCGGACTGAATTCTCTGCAACCGCCCATCAGCGCGCCCCTCGCGCGGCCACGTCCTGGTAGAGGATATCCGGATCGAGCCGGATGCCGCCCTCCCAGGTCACCGTGGCGGTTTCCGGGTCCACGCTCACCTTCTCGAACTCGCGCACGTCGCGCCACAGCTTGAACGCGCCGATCTCGAGCAGGTTGCCCAGGAACACGCTGCCTTCGAGCCCATCGTCGAATCTTAACCAAAGCCGGTAGTCTTCTTCCACCTTGCATGCCGTCACGCGGTGCATGTCGCTCCTCTCAATCCCAGCTCAGCGCGCCGCCGGTCTGGTACTCGATGACGCGCGTCTCGAAGAAGTTGCGCTCCTTCTTCAAGTCGATCATCTCGCTCATCCACGGAAACGGGTTGCCGGCCCCCGCGTACATCTGCTCCAGGCCGATCTGCTGGCAGCGGCGGTTGGCGATGTAGCGCAGGTATTCCTTGAACATCGGCGCGTTCAGCCCCAGCACGCCGCGCGGCATGGTGTCCTCGGCGTAGCGGTACTCGAGCTCCACCGCCTGCTTGAACAGCTCCTGCAGCTCCTCGCGGAACTGCGGCGTCCACAGGTGCGGGTTCTCCAGCTTGATCTGGTTGACGAGGTCGATGCCGAAGTTGCAGTGCATGGACTCGTCGCGCAGGATGTACATGTACTGCTCGGCCGCGCCGGTCATCTTGTTCTGCCGGCCGAGCGACAGGATCTGCGCAAAACCGACGTAGAAGAACAGCCCCTCCATCAGGCAGGAGAACACCACCAGGCTCTTCAGGAGCTCCTGGTCCTTCTGCGGCGTGCCGGTCTTGAAGGACGGGTCGGTGAGCGTGTCGATGAACGGCACCAGGAACTCGTCCTTG
>DASWBP010000412.1:0-6045 GCA_036390555.1 Burkholderiales bacterium
GATGTTCCCGGTCGGGCACCTGAAGAAGTCGGAGGTGCGCCGCATCGCGCTCGAGGCGGGCCTGCCCAACCACGCGAAGAAGGACTCGACCGGCATCTGCTTCATCGGCGAGCGGCCGTTCCGCGAGTTCCTCAACCGCTACCTGCCGCGCAAGCCCGGCCCGATGGTCACGCCGGAGGGCAAGCGCGTGGGCGAGCACATCGGGCTCGCCTTCTACACCATCGGACAGCGCAAAGGCATCGGCCTTGGCGGCACGAAGGACGGCGCGGGCGAGCCCTGGTATGTGGCCGAGAAGCGCATGGCCACCAACGAGCTCGTGGTGGTGCAGGGGCACGACCATCCGCTGCTCATGCGAAGGTCGCTCGAGGGCTTGGATGCGAGCTGGGTGCTCGACAAGCCCGCCGCGGGCACCGCGCACGCGGCGAAAACGCGCTATCGCCAGGGCGACACCGCCTGCACGCTCTCGCGCATCGAGGACGGCCAGATCCGGGTGGACTTCCGGGAGCCTCAGCGCGCCGTGACGCCAGGCCAGTCCGTCGTCCTCTACGACGCCGAGGTCTGCCTCGGCGGCGCCGTCATCGCGTAGGGGTCAGACCCCAGATTCGACTCGCAAGCGAAATTGGGGTCTGACCCCGATTTACGCCGCCGGGATCGTCTCCGCGAACGCTGGCCGCTCCATCAGCTTGTCGTAGTGCTGCGCGAGGCCCGGGTACTCTGCGCGCCAGTCGATGCCGGCGGGCTTCCTGAAGCCGAGCCAGCCGAGGCAGCAGCCCACCGCGATGTCGGCGAGCGTATAGCGGTCGCCCACGCACCAGCTCTTCTCGCCGAGCTCAGTCTGCATCTGCGCGAGGCCGCGGTGCATGCGCGCCGATTGCTTCGCCACCCAGGCAGGGCTCTGCTCGTTCTGGGGCCGCAGCGACTCGTAGCGGATGAGGATGCCCGCGTCGGTGACGCCGTCGGCAAGCGCCTCCCAGCGCCGCACCGCCACGCGCTCGCGTTTGTCCTCGGGGATCAGCCGCGCGATCGGCGAGGCGTTGTCGAGGAACTCGACGATGACGCGCGAATCGTAGAGCGCCGTGCCGTCGTCGAGGAGCAGCGTCGGGATCTTGCCAAGCGGGTTGTGCGGATTGACAGGGTTGTCCACCGGCTGCACGTCGACGCGCTCCATCTCGCAGTCGATGCGCTTCTCGGCGAGGACGATGCGCACCTTGCGCGTGAAGGGACTGGCGGGCGAGGCGAGGAGTCTCATGGTGGGTGAAGGATTGGGCGCGCGATTATAAGCCGTCAGGACCGGACGGCGGAGCCGCCGGCTGCAACCACGCGCGCTGGAACGGACGCTAGGCGCCGTTCAACGCGCGCCGCACTTCACGACGCAAGGCGGGAACCACACTGCGGGCAAACCAGGGATTGTTCTTCATCCACAGCCGATTGCGCGGGCTGGGATGCGGCAGCGGGAAGAACTCGGGCAGGTATTCGCGCCAGGCGCGCACCGTCTCCGCCATCGTCTTCTTGCGGCGGCCCTGGAGGTAGTAGGCCTGCGCGTGCATCCCTACGAGGAGCGTGAGGCGCACATGCGGCAGGGCGGCGCGAAAGCGCGGGTGCCAGAGCGGCGCGCACTCCGGGCGCGGGGGCAGGTCGCCGCGCTCGCCCGTGCCCGGGTAGCAAAGCCCCGTGGGGACGATGGCGATGCGGCGGGTGTCGTAGAAGCGCGCGCGGTCCATCCTGAGCCAGGCGCGCAGCTGGTCGCCCGAGGGGTCGTTCCACGGAATGCCGGTTTCGTGGACGCGGCGTCCCGGCGCCTGACCCACGATCATCAGGTGGGCGCCCGCGCCGACCAGGAACACGGGTCTCGGTCCGAGCGGCAAATGCGGTGCGCACACCCGGCAGGCGCGCGCCTCCGCGGCAAGGGCGTCCAGTGGCGTTGGCGCCACGCGCTGCGGAAGGCTCTGCGGCATGCGCCGATATAATAGGGGCTATGGCTTCGCCGCTTGGCGCACTGTCGCCCCTCGACGGCCGGTACGAAAAGTCGGCCGATCCCCTCAGACCCTACTTCAGCGAAGCCGCCCTCATCCGCCACCGCGTGCTGGTGGAGCTCGAATGGCTGAAGGCCCTCGCCGCCGAGCGCCGCATCAAGGAGCTCAAGCCCTTCTCGCGCGCGACCACTGTCGCGCTCGACCGCCTGATGGCGGCCTTTTCCGAGAAGGACGCGACGCACATCAAGAACATCGAGGCCGAGACCAACCACGACGTCAAGGCGATCGAGTACTGGCTGAAGGGCAAGCTGGCGAAGAACGCGCAGGTGCAGAAGTCGCTGGAGTTCATCCATTTCGCCTGCACCTCGGAGGACATCAACAACCTCTCCTACGCGCTCATGCTCGCGCACTCGCGCGACCGCGTGATGCTGCCGCGGCTGGATGCGCTGATCGAGGCGCTGCGCGCCCTTGCGCGCCGGCACGCCGCGCGGCCGATGCTCTCGCGCACGCACGGCCAGCCGGCCTCGCCCACCACGCTGGGCAAGGAGATGGCGAATTTCGCCGCGCGCCTCAAGCGCGCGCGCGAGGCGATCGAGCGCGTCGCGATCCTCGGCAAGATCAACGGTGCGGTGGGCAACTACAACGCGCACGCCGCCGCCTACCCGGGCTTTCCCTGGGAAGCGTTCTGCCGGCGCTTCGTCGAGCGCCTCGGCCTGGAGTTCAACCCGTACACCACGCAGATCGAGCCGCACGACTCCTGCGCCGAGCTGTTCGACGCCTACGCGCGCGCCAACACGGTGCTGCTCGACCTGGACCGCGACCTGTGGGGCTACATCTCGCTCGGCTACTTCCGCCAGAAGCTGAAGGCGGGCGAGGTGGGCTCGTCCACCATGCCGCACAAGGTGAACCCGATCGACTTCGAGAATTCCGAGGGCAACATCGGCGTGGCGAATGCGCTGCTGCGCCACCTCGCCGAGAAGCTCCCGGTTTCGCGCTGGCAGCGCGACCTCTCCGACTCGACCGCGCTCAGGAACGTGGGCAACGCGCTCGGCCACACGCTGCTCGGCTACAACGCCTGCCTGCGCGGCCTGGGCAAGCTGGAGGCCGATCCCGCGCGCATGGCGCAAGACCTGGACGCCAACTGGGAAGTGCTCGCCGAGCCGGTGCAGCAGGTGATGCGCAAGCATGGCGTGCCGGAGGCCTACGAGAAGCTGAAGTCGCTGACGCGCGGCAAGCGCCTGGATCGCCGTGCGCTCGCGGCGTTCATCCGCTCGCTGCCGATCCCGGCGGACGCCAAGCGGCGCCTCCTCGCCCTGACGCCCGCGACCTACGTGGGCCTCGCGCCCGCGCTGGCGAAGCGCATTTGACCCGTCACGCCGGTTGCTGAGCGGGATGCTGCACGCCGCGGTCATCGCGCTGTCGTCGTTGCTGCTGTTCCTCGTGCAGCCGCTCATCGCGCGCCTGATCCTGCCGTGGTTCGGCGGCGGCGCGGCGGTGTGGACCACCTGCATGCTGTTCTTCCAGACGCTGCTGCTCGCGGGCTACGCCTACGCGCACGCCTCGAACGCGCGCCTTGCGCCGCGCCCGCAGGCGATCCTGCACATTGCGCTGCTCGCGGCCGCCGCGGCCACGCTGCCGATCGCGCCCACCGAGGCATGGAAGCCGCAGGGCGACGCCGAGCCGATCACCGCGATCCTGTTGCTCCTGGCGGTGGCGGTGGGGCTTCCGTACTTCATCCTCTCGGCCACCAGCCCCCTGGTGCAGGCGTGGTTCGCGCGCGAGCGTCCCGGCGCGAACCCCTACCGGCTGTTCGCCCTGTCCAACGTCGCCTCGCTCGCGGCGCTGATCGGTTATCCGCTGCTGGTGGAGCCCTGGCTCACGAATGGCGAGCAGGTGTCGGGCTGGTCGTGGCTCTTCGTGCTGTTCGCGCTCGGCTGCGCGGCGCTCGCCTGGCAGGCGGGCGGCCTGCGCGGGAGGGCGGCGGCGGCGCTGCCCGAAGCGCCGCCGCCCGCGCGCCGCGACATCGTGCACTGGCTCGCGCTCTCGGCTGCGGGCTCGGCGATGCTGCTCGCAGTCACCAACCATCTCACGCAGAACGTCGCCGCGATCCCGCTCCTGTGGCTTGCACCGCTCACGCTCTACCTGGTGACCTTCATTCTCGCGTTCGAAGGCGGCTTCTACCGCTCCGAGATCTTCTGGAGCGTGTGCCTGGTGTGGCTGGTGGGCATGGCGTGGCTGCTGGTGGACCACGACTACCAGTTCGAGCTCCCGGTGCAGCTCGGCATGTTTCTCTCGGGCCTGTTCGTCACCTGCTTGTTCTGCCACGGCGAGCTGTATCGCCTGCGGCCCGCCCCGCGCCACCTGACCGTGTTCTACCTGACCGTGTCCGCGGGCGGCGCGCTCGGCGGCCTCGCGGTGGCGGTGGTGGCGCCGCTCGCCTTCAACGGCTACTACGAGCTGGGCCTGTCGATGATCGCGGTGGCCTTCCTCGCGGCGCTGCGCTGCGCGACGCTCAACCCGGTGGCGCGCAACATGAGCCTGGCCGTGCTGATGACCGTGACGGGCGCCGCGATCTACGATGGCCTGCGCTTCCAGGAGGGCGTGCGCGTCGCTGAGCGCAACTTCTACGGTGTGCTGCGCGTGAAGGAGTACGGCACGCCGGGCGAGACCAGCCACGCGAGGCGGTTGCTGCACGGCGTGATCATGCACGGCGAGCAGTTCATGCACCCCGAGTACCGCGGCATGGTCACCACCTACTACCAGCACAGTTCGGGCGTCGGCGCGGCGCTGCTCGCGCGGCGCGAGCGCCCGGGCGCGATGCACGTGGGCGTGATCGGCCTGGGTACCGGCACGCTCGCCGCCTACGGCCGCAAGGGCGACCGCTTCCGCTTCTACGAGATCAACCCGCGTGTCGTCGGCCTCGCCGCGCGCGAGTTCGCCTACCTCGCCGATAGCGATGCCACGCTGGAGATGGTGCTCGGCGACGCGCGCCTGTCGCTGGAGCGCGAGCCGCCGCAGAACTTCGACATCCTTGCCGTGGACGCCTTTTCGAGCGACGCGATTCCGGTGCACCTCATCACCCGGGAAGCGCTCGCCCTGTACCTGCGGCACATGAAGCCCGACGGCATCGTGGCCTTCCACGTCTCCAACCGCTTCCTCGACCTCGTGCCGGTGGTGGCGCGCCTGGCTGCCGAGAACGGCGCGCATGCGGTGCTGGTCGCCGAGAGCGCGGGCGACGATGACACGCGCACGCAGAGCGACTGGGTGCTGGTGTCGCGCGATGCGCGCGCGCTCAAGGCGAAGGAGATCGAGGAGGCGGGTGCCGAGGTGGCCGAGGACCGCGCGGCGCTGCGCACCTGGACGGACGACTACTCCAACCTGGTCCAGATCCTCAAGTAGGTACCGGGAAAAATTGGGGTCAGACCCCAATTCCGCTTGCGAGACGGAACTGGGGTCTGACCCCTAGACGACCGCGCCTTCGTTGCGGTCCTTCTCGGTCTTGACGGGCTTGACGAACTGGGCGCGGTCCACGCCCAGCCACATGACCAGCGGGCTGGCGACCAGCACCGACGAGTAGATGCCGAACAGGATGCCGATGGTGAGCGCCAGCGCGAAGTAGTGCAGCGCCGGGCCGCCGAAGATCAGCATGGTGGTGACCATCGCCTGCGTGCTGCCGTGGGTGATGATGGTGCGCGAGATCACGGCAGTAATGGCGCTGTCGATCACCTCCGGCACGGAGGCCTTGCGCATCTTGCGCAGGTTCTCGCGCACCCGGTCGAACACCACCACCGACTCGTTCACGGAATAGCCGAGCACCGCCAGCACCGCAGCGAGCACCGGCAGCGAAAACTCCCACTGGAAGTAGGCGAAGCAGCCCAGGATGATGACCACGTCGTGCAGGTTGGCGATGATCGCCGACAGGCCGAAGCGCCACTCGAAGCGCATCCACAGGTAGAGCACGATGCCCACCGCGGTCACCAGCAGCGCGAGCGCCCCGTACTCGGCGAGCTCCTCGCCCACCTGCGGCCCTACGAACTCCACGCGGCGCAGTTCCACCGGCTTGCCATCGGCC
>DASWBP010000413.1:0-2422 GCA_036390555.1 Burkholderiales bacterium
TGCCGATCAGGAGCGCGTCGATGCCCGGCACCGCGGCGATCGCCTCGCAGTTCTCGATGCCCTTGGGCGACTCGAGCATCACCACGACGAGCGTCTCCTCGTTCACGATGCGCGAGGCTTCGCCCACCGGCACCGAAGCGAAGCCGAGCTGCTGCAGCCCGCCGCCCATCGAGCGGTGGCCCAGCGGCGGGAAGCGGCAGTGATCGGCGACGCGCTTGGCCTCGAGCTCCGAGTCCACGTGCGGCACGACGACGCCCTGCGCGCCGTTGTCCAGCATGCGCGAAGCGAGCCAGTGTTCCTTGCCCGCGACGCGCACCAGCGGCGTGATGCCCACGGCGAGCGAGGCGGAGGCGATCTGCGCCGCGGTGTCGGTGCCCATCGAGTTGTGCTCGCAGTCGATGAACAGCCAGTCGAAGCCCGAGGTCTTGGCGATCTGCGCGATGTCCACGGTGCGCGCCTGGCGCAGGCCGAGGCCGATGGCGAGCTTGCCGGCGCGCAGCTGGCGCAGGGCGTGATTGGGTACGGTGGCCAAAGGTGTTCTCCTGGTGGGATTCCTGCCTAATATAGCGCCGAAGGTCCACCTGCATCGCCCCCGGCTGCGGAACCGACCACCTCGGCGGGCTCCGGGCCGGGGCAGCGACGCCATAGAGGAGCCAGGTTTTCATGAGCTATGCGATCAAGACACGCGACCAGCATCTCGCAAGCGACGGCACGCCGAAGCGGATCCTGGCGCTCGATGGCGGAGGCCTGCGCGGGATCCTCACGACCGCCTTCCTGCAGAAGATCGAGGACCTGCTGCGCGCGCGGCACGGCGGCGACCCCGCGTTCCGGCTCTGCCATTACTTCGACCTGATCGCCGGCACGTCCACGGGCGCCATCATCGCCGGGGCGCTGGCGCTCGGCTGGTCGGTGGCGGACATCCGCGCCAAGTACATGAGCCTCGGCAAGGCGGTGTTCGAGAAGAGCTTCCTGCGCCAGGGCCTGTTCCGCGCCAAGTACGACGCGGACAAGCTGACCGAGGAGCTGAAGGTGGTCTACGGGGCGCAAACGCGGCTGGGCGGCCCCGAGCTCCTCACGGGGCTGGTGGTGGTGACCAAGCGCCTGGATTCGGGCAGCCCCTGGCCGATCTCGAACAACCCGCGCGGCAAGTACTTTGCCGCGCGTCCGGGCGGCGTCATCGGCAACGGCGACTATCCGCTGTGGGAGGTGGTGCGCGCCTCCACGGCCGCCCCGGTGTTCTTCGAGCCCGAGCGGATCACCGTCGCGTCGGCGCCCGGCATGAAGCCGGTGGAGGGGGACTTCGTGGATGGCGGCGTGAGCCCGTACAACAACCCGGCGCTGCAAGCGCTGATGTACGCGACGCTCGAGGGTTACCGGATCGGCTGGCCCTTGGGCGCCGAATCGCTGCTGCTCGTCTCGGTGGGCACTGGCGCCGCGAATGCCGGCGTGAAGACCGCCGCGGTGGCGGCGGCGCACGGCATCAAGTCGCTCGTCTCGCTGATGGAGGATAGCGCGGTGCTGCAGGAAACGATCCTGCAATGGATGTCGCGGAGCGCCACCGCGAGGCCCATCGACCGCGAGATCGGCGACCTGAAGAACGACCTGCTCGCCCCCGCGGCGCTGTTAGGGTACCTGCGCTTCAACGTGGACCTCGGCAAGGAAAGCGTGCAGCAGCTGGACCCGGCGCTGACCGACGAAGCGTTGATCGCCTCGCTCGTCGAGATGGACGCGCCCGACAACATGGAAATCCTCTACAGGCTCGGCCAGCTCGCCGCCGAGCGCGACCTGCGCGCAAAGGACTTCCCGGCGCGCTTCGACCTGCCGAAGGCCTGAGCCATGGGCGAGAAGCGGCGGCGCTACCGCAGGCGGCCGGGCCAGGAGGTGGCCGCGGTGCGCCTCGCCCTCGACACCGCGGGCTTCACCTACCGCAAGTGGGGCGCCGAGCAGCGCTGCAAGCCGGGCGACTGGCTCGTCGACAACAACGGCGACATCTACACCGTGGACGCCGCGACGTTCGAGAGGACCTACCGCCCGGCGGGCAAAGGCACCTACATCAAGACGACGCCCGTATGGGCGGAAGTCGCGGCCCGCGACGGATTCGTGGAGACCAAGGAAGGCCGCTCGCGTTACGCCGCAGGCGACTATCTCGTCTACAACGACGAGGTTGGCGGCGACGCCTACTGCATGAGCGCGGCGAAGTTCGCTGCGATGTACGAGCCGGACGAGTGACGCGCGGGCGCGCGCGCCGCGCCCGACCGCCAAGCCGCCCGGCCGCCTAGCCGCCGAGGCGCTGGAGCGCCGCCTTTGCGTTGTCGGCCATCTTGCCCGCCCTGCCGCCTTCGGATTTCCTGGCCGCGAACTCCTCGAGCACGCGCCGGTACGAAGCGAGCGCGGCGGCGCGATCGCCGGCTTGCTCCTCCAA
>DASWBP010000414.1:0-2750 GCA_036390555.1 Burkholderiales bacterium
GCGGCGAACAGGTACATCTCCACCAGGCGGCCGTCGCGGTTGGCGACCTTGGAGGCGGCGCCGAGGAAATCGGTGACCGAGATCACGTAAACGAGCGAAGTATCCTGGAACAGGATGATGGTCTGGGTGAGCAGCACCGGCACCATGTTGCGGAACGCCTGCGGCAGCACGATCAGGCCCATGGTCTGCCAGTAGTTCAGGCCCAGGGCCTGGCCCGCTGCCACCTGGCCGCGCGGGATGGACTGGATGCCGGCGCGCATGATCTCGCAGTAGTAGGCCGCCTCGAACATGGTGAAGGTGATCGCCGCGCTGAGGAAGGCGCCGACCTTGATCGTGGCGCCGCCGCCCATCAGCCAGCCGCCGATCCAGGGCACGAGGAAATAGAACCAGAAGATCACCAGCACCAGCGGCAGCGAGCGCATCAGGTTGACGTAGGCGCCGGCGGCCGCCGACACCAGCCGCAGGCTGGACAGTCGCATCATCGCCAGCAGGGTGCCGAAGACGATGCCGCCCGCCATGGCGATGGCGGTGAGCGTCAGCGTGAACGTCATGCCGTCGCGGAACAGGTAGACGAACGAGCGCTGGATGACGTCGAAATCGAAGCCGGTGAACATCGTCAGTGTCCGGCCTGCGGCGCGCCGCCGGCACTGATGTAGCCGGGCACGCGCACCTTGCGCTCCAGCCTGCGCATGGCGAAAACCACCAGGATGTTGGTGGCGAGGTAGATCAGCGTCGCCGCGGTAAACGCCTCGAACACCTGGAAGCTGAACTCCTGCATGGAGCGCGCGCGCGCGGTGAGCTCCATCACGCCGATGGTGAGCGCGACCGAGGAGTTCTTGATGCAGTTGAGGAACTCCGAGGTGAGCGGCGGCAGGATGATGCGGAAGGTCATCGGCAGCACGACGTAACGGTAGGTCTGCGTCAGCGTGAGCCCCATCGCGGTGCCGGCCATCATCTGGCCGCGCGGCAGCGACTGGATGCCCGCGCGCACCTGCTCGGCGACGCGCACCGAGGTGTAAAGCGCAAGGCACAGCACCGCGGGCAGGTACGAGGCCCAGGGCGGCGGCAGCTGCTTCATCCAGTCGCCGGCGGCCTTGGGCAGGAGCTCCGGCAGCACGAAGAACCACAGGAACATCTGCACCAGCAGCGGGATGTTGCGGAACAGCTCCACGTAGGCGGCGCACAGGCGCTCCACCCACTTGCGCGGCGTGGTGCGCAGCGTGCCGATGAGCGCGCCCAGCGCGAGCGCGATCACCCAGGCGGCGAGTGCGGTGGCGAGGGTCCACCCCAGGCCCACTACGAGGTAGTACAGATAGCTGCCGGAGCCGCCGGGCTCCAGCTCGAGGAAGATCCCCCAGTGCCAGTTGTACTTCACGCGCCCCCCAAACAAAAACGGGGAACCTGGGTTCCCCGTTTTCCGTCGCTGTACCCTGCTAGCGGTAGGCCGCCGGGTCGCCCGAGTCGGTCGGGCTGGCGATCACCTTCTTGAAGGCGTCGCCCATCGGCACATTCAGGTTCACGCCCTTGGGCGGGATCGCCGTCAGGAACCACTTGTTGTAGATGCCGTTGATCGCGCCGCTCTTGTAGGTGTTGACCATCGCCGCGTCGACCACCTTCTTGAAGGCCGCGTCGTCCTTGCGCACCATGATGCCGTAGGGCTCCACCGACAGCGCGTCGGCCGAGATCTCGTATTCGGCGGGGGTCTTGGAGGTCGCCACCAGGCTGTAGAGCAGGATGTCGTCCATGACGAAAGCGGCGGCGCGGCCGGTCTCGACCATCAGGAAGGACTCGGCGTGGCCGTTGGCCGAGAGGATGCTGGCGCCGAGGTTGCGCTGCGCGTTGAGCTCGGTGATCTGCTTGATGTTGGTGGTGCCCGCCGTCGAGACCACGGTCTTGCCCTTGAGGTCATCGAGCTTGCGCAGGTTGGCCGAGCGCTTCGCCACGAAGCGGTTGGCGGTGACGAAGTGGGTGATGGTGAACCACACCTGCTTTTGCCGCTCGAGGTTGTTGGTGGTCGAGCCGCACTCCAGGTCGATGGTGCCGTTGGCCATCAGCGGGATGCGGTTGGCCGAGGTGACCAGCTGGTACTTGATGTCGAGCTTCGGCAGCTTCAGCTCGGCGCGCACCGCGTCGACGATGCGGAAGCACAGGTCCATGGCGTAGCCGATGGGCTGCTGCTTGTCGTCGTAGTAGGAGAAGGGAATCGAGGCGTCGCGGTGGCCGATGGTGATGCTGCCGCTCCCCTTGATCTTATCCAGCGTGCCGGTCTGGGCAAGCGCGGGGGCGGCGAGGGCAGCCGAGGCAACCAGCGCCAGGGCGAGGCGTGCGGGGGTCATGGGTGCGATTCTCCTGTGGTCGGGCGGCCATTCTCGGCATCCGGCCCGCGGCGTGTCAAGCAAGAAGCCTAGAATCGGGCTGCCGACGGAGGCCCGCATGCCAGCCAATACGCGAACGGAGCACGACCTGCTGGGCGACCGCGAGGTGCCGGCGCACGCCTATTACGGGGTGCACAGCCTGCGGGCGCTGGAGAACTTCCCGATCACCCGCACTGCGATTTCGATCTACCCGGACCTGGTGGTGGCTCTGGCCTGCGTGAAGCAGGCGGCGGCGATCGCCAACAGCGAGCTCGGGCTGCTCGACGAGCCGCGTGCGCAGGCGATCCGGCTCGCCTGCGAGGAGGTGCGCGAAGGCAAGCTGCTGGAGGAATTCGTCGTCGACGTGATCCAGGGCGGGGCGGGCACCTCGACCAA
>DASWBP010000415.1:0-16541 GCA_036390555.1 Burkholderiales bacterium
CGTGGCCACCGGGTCCTTGCGCAGCGGGTCGGGGTTGTCCTTCACCGTGAGGGTGGGGCAGCCGGAGAGCCGGATGCAGGAGTGGTCGCCCGTGCAGGTGTCCTCGTCCACGCCGTACTTGACGCGCACCGTGCGCTCGCCGCGCGCCAGCGCCGCCGCCACCTGCGGCCGGAGCTTCCTCTGGCGCTCGAGCTGACACTCGCCGTCGGCGACGATCACCTTCAAGCCCTTGTAGGGCGTGGTCATCGCCTCCTTGAGCGTGCTTTTCATCTCGCCGACGTGGTAGGTGTGCACGTTGCGCGTCCAGGCGACGCCCAGGCCCTGCAATGCTCGCTCGATGGACATGTCGGCGGCCTTGCTCTCGCTGTGCGTGGGCGAGGAGGGCAGCTCTTGCGTGCCCGTGGCCGAGCTGTAGCCGTTCTTCATGATGACGAGGATGCCGTCGTCCTTGTTGAACACGGCGTTCGCCACGCCCGAGGTGAGGCCGTTGTGCCAGAAACCGCCGTCGCCCATGATGGTGACGGTGCGCCGGCCGAACATCGGGTGCACTGCGGAATTGGAGGCGAGCCCCAGGCCGTAGCCGAGCACCGTGTGGCCGATGTTGAAGGGCGGCAGCGTGGAGAAGGTGTGGCAGCCGATGTCGGCCGAGACGTGGTACTTGCCGACCTCCTTTTCCACCAGCTTCATCGCGGCGAACACCGGGCGCTCCGGGCAGCCGACGCAGAAGCCGGGCGGCCGCGTGGGCAGCGACGTGCCGAAGAGCCCGGCGGCCTTCTGCTTGGGCGCCAGCAGTGGCGCGAGCCGGTCCCCGATTCCCAGGAACTTCGCGAGCCCCGTCACCACCACCTCGCCCGTGTATTCGCCCGCGAGCGGCAGGACGTCCTTGCCGTGCACCTTGACGCCGTTCACGTCGTGGCGGCGCAGCGTGGCGAGGATCGCCTCCTCGAGGTACGCCGGCTGGCCCTCCTCGACCACCAGCACCTCGCGCTTGCCCGCGCAGAACTGCACGATTTCCTCGGGCACCAGCGGATAGGTGACGTTCATGCAGTAGATCGGGATGCGCGCGGCGCCGAAGGCGTCCGCCAGGCCGAGCTGCTGCAGCGCGCGCAGCGTGGCGTTATACAGGCCCCCCTGGCACAGGATGCCGACGTCGGCGCGCTCGCCGGGAAACACCTCGTTCAGGCCGTTCTCGCGGATGTAGCGCACGGCCTCGGGCCAGCGCACTTCGATCTTGTGCTTTTCCTGCGCGTAGGTGGAAGGCGGCAGGCTGATGCGGCCGAAATCGAAATCCGGGTTCTCGAGGAACGCGCGCCGCGAGAAGCGCGCCGCGCGGTTGCGCTTGGTGCGGAACGCGCCCTGCACGTGGCAGGCGCGGATCCGCAGCTCCAGCATTACCGGGGTGCTGGAAGCCTCGGAGAGCGCGAAGCCGTGCTCCACCATCTCCACGATCTTCGCCAGGTTCGGCCGCGGGTCGAGCAGCCAGATCTGCGACTTCATGGCGAAGGCGTGGCTGCGCTCCTGGATGATCGAGGCGCCCTCGCCATAGTCCTCGCCGAGGACGATCAGCGCGCCGCCCTTCACGCCCGCGGAGGCGAGGTTGGAGAGGGCGTCGGAGGCGACGTTGGTGCCGACCGTGGACTTGAAGGTCACCGCGCCGCGCAAGGGGTAGTTGATCGAGGCGCCGAGCATCGCCGCCGCCCCGGCTTCCGAGGCATTGGTCTCGATATGCACGCCCAGCTCGTCCATGATGTCGCGCGCATCGTTCAGCACGTCCATCATGTGCGACACCGGCGCGCCCTGGTAGCCGCCGACGTAGGAGACGCCGGACTGCAGCAGCGCCTTGGTCACCGCGAGGATGCCCTCGCCGTGGAACACGTCGCCGTCGCCCAGCTTCAGCTTCTCGACTTCTTCCTTGAAGGAACGCTCCATCGACCTTTCACCCGAGCAGGCGCGGCAGCCAGGTGGCCACGGCGGGAACGAGGAACACGAGCGCCAGCACCGCAAGGCTGAGCGCCACGTAGGGCACCACGGCGCGGAAGATGTGCGCCATGGTCACCTGCGGCGGCGCCACGCCTTTCATCGTCATGAGCAGCAATCCGTGGGGCGGCAGCAGCAGTCCGAGCTGCATGCAGATCAGGAACATCACCCCGAACCATATTGTATCCACGCCGAGGCGCTGCACGATGGGCATGAAGATCGGCAGCGTGATCAGCATCATGCTCACCTGGTCGACGAAGATGCCGAGGAAGACGAGGATCAGCATCATGGCCGCCACTACTGCGAGCGTGGACAATCCGAGGCCCGTGATCGCCTGCACCAGGCCGTTGCTCGCCCCGGAAAAGCTGAGGATCTGCGCGAAGGTGGTGGCGCCCACGATGATGAACAGGATCATCCCCGAGATCGCCACCGTACCCATCAGCGCGGCGCGCAGCGCCTTGAAGTCGAGCGCGCGGTAGGCGAGCGCCAGCACCAGCGTGGCGAACGCGCCGATGGCGGCCGACTCCGTGGGCGTCGCCCAGCCAGCCGCCATCGAGGCGACCACCACGCCGAAGATCGACACCAGCGGGACCACGTACTTCACGAATGGCAGCCAGCGCTGCCAGCCGTGGCGCTCCTCCAGCGGCGCCGCGGGCGCGAGCGCGGGCGTCAGGTGCACGCGCACCATGATGTAGGCGACGAAGGCGATCGACAGGATCAGCCCCGGCACCACGCCACCGATGAGGAGCTTGGAGATCGAGATGCCCGAGAGGCTGCCGAGCAGCACGGTGAGGGCGGAGGGCGGGATCAGCATGTCCACGGCGCCGATCGCCATCACCGGCCCGGTGGCCATCGTGGGGTGGTAGTTGCGCGCGAGCATCACCGGCACCATGAGGCTGCCGAGCATCGCGGTGGTGGCGATGGTCGAGCCCGAGATCGCGGAGAACACGGTGCCGGCGACCACCGCGACCACGGCGAGGCGCCCCGGCACCTGGTGGATCAGGCGCTCGATGCCGTCGATCACCTTCACCGCGAGGCCGGTGTGGAACAGGATCTCGCCCATCAGCACGAAGAGCGGGATCGGCGTGAGCGAGAAGCTCGCCACCGACGCGACGCTGTTGCGCGTCAGTTGCACGAGCCCCGGCTCCCCGCCGAGCCAAAGGAGCGCCCCCGCGAGGTTGATGGCGATGAAGGCGAAGGCGACCGGCAGCCCGAGGAACAGCAGCGCCGTGGAGCCCCCGAGCAACAGCCAAGCGGCGAACTGCCAGGACATCAGGATGCCGACACCGCGTCCTCGCGCGGCGCACGCTCGCCGAGGTACAGGCGCCGCATGCGGAACAGCACCTCGATGCCAAGGAGCAGGAAGGCGAGCGGCAGCGGCGCGAGCAGCCACCACTCCGGCGTCACCAGCGTCTTGATCGAGAGCGACCCCGCCGCGTGGCTGGCGAGGGCGGACTTCGCGCCATAGGCGACCATCAGCGCGCAGCAGGCGAGCGCGATCGCGTCGCAGGCCCACTCGCAGTACCAGGCGAGGCGCCTGGGGATCGCGCGCAGCAGGATGTCCACGCGGATGTGCTGCCCGCGGCGCAGGAGCCAGGGCGCCGCAAGCATGGTGATGAGGTAGAGCGTGGCCTCGGAGGCTTCGTTGGACCACTCCACGCCGCGCATGCGCGGCAGGAGCGCGACGTTGCGCAGCAGCACGTCGGCGCAGATCACCAGCATCATCAGGAACAGCAGCGCGCACGCGAGCAGCGCGAGCGCCTCCAGCAGCCGGCCGAAGAGCGCGGAGACCGTCTCCACGCGGCCGGTGGCCCGCTCCACGGGGGCGGGCTTACTTGCCGAAGAGCTCGCGCATGCGCGGGCCGTGCTGCGGGCTCGACTTGATCACGCCCGCCCAGCCCGCCTCATAGGCCTTGTTGAGGAACTCGGTGCGCTGCGCGCCCTCGAAGCGGATCGTCTGGATGCCCGCGGCGGCCTGGCGCTTCACCTCGTCCTCGGTGTATTTCGCCCAGAAGTCGTTCTGCGCCTCCAGCGCCAGCGCCTGCTGCTGCAGGTAGTCGCGCTGCTTCGGCGTGAGCGACTTCCACTTGGGCAGGTTGACGATCAGCGACACCTCGGCGTCGTAGAAGCCGGGATCCACGCGGAACTTCGTCTTCTCCTGCCAGTTGAGGTCGAAGATGCCGCCGATCGGCCAGCCGTAGCCGTCCACCACGCCGCGCTCGAGCGCGGTGTACACCTCGCCCGGCGGCGTGGTGATCACCTGGGCGCCGAGCGCCTGGAAGAAGTCGCGGTACACCGGCGTGATGCGGATCTTGAGGCCCGTCAGGTCGGGCTTGTCGATCTTCTTGGTGAGGTAGATGTGGAAGGGCTGGTTCTCGACCATGCGCGCGAGGTACTGCATGTTGCCCTTCTCGTTCCACACCTTGTTGATGTAGTCGAAGGCGCCGCTCTTGCGCTGCTCGGCGACGAAGATGCGCGTGAGCTTGAGCGCGTCGGACTCGGGCATGACGTTGGTGTAGAAGGCGCCGGTGGACATCGCCATGTCCACCACCCCGGAGTTCACCGCCTTGCCAACCTCGAAGGTCGGGATCGCCTTCGGCCCGCCAATGAAGTTGAGTTGCAGGTTGCCCTTGCCGCCCTCGTTCACGCGCGCGATCCAGCCCTCCAGGCGCTTCACGTAGGTGCTGTTCTCGGCAAAGGCCGAGACGACGCGCAGGGTCACCTCCTGCGCGGAGGCGGCGCCGGCGGCAAGGCCGAGCGCGAGGGAAAGCAGGGCGGTGGCGGGCTTGGTCATGGGCTCCTCCTTGAGCGGGCGCCCATTCTACGATGACCCGCCGCCCTCACGACGGGCTGCGACGCCTGCGCGGGCGAACCTCGCGTGACGCACCTGCCTGGCCCGGTGCCTCAGGCGGCGCGCCGCGTGATGCGGGTCTCGATGCGCTCCATCAGCCGCCCGCCCCAGGCGCTCTCGGGCTTGTGCACCAGGCGCTCGCGCGCATAGTGGCGCGCGGTGGCGTCCAGGCCCGCCAGCGAGGCTGCGTCGATCAGCGTGAGCGTGAGCAGGTCGCGCTGCGCGTGGCTGCCGCCGATGCGGTTTGCGCCGTCGCGCACCGCCGCCAGGTGCTGCACGGCGGCGAGGAAGCGTCCCTCGCTGTAAGCGCCGAGCGCCTCGGTCGCCTGCAAGCCCACGGCGCGCGTCATGCCGGCGTTGTCGCTGCGCTCGATGGCCGCGCGGCTCTGCGCCGCCTGCACCCGCGCGAGCGCTTCGCGCCGGCCGGCGGCAGCGAAGGCGAGCGCGGCATGGAAGTCGTTGAACGCGTAGAAGCCGCCTTCGCCCTCGAGCGTGGCAGCCCAGGCATCGGCGACCGGCGCAATGCGCGAGGCGACGTCCACGCCTTCGAGCTTCAGGCGCCAGAGCATCGCTGTCGCATCGATGCGCGGCAGCACCATCTCCAGCCCGCCGGAGAAGCGCTGGTCGTAGATGGCGAGCGCCTGCCGGGTATCGCCCCGGTCCAGGTGGTACAGCGCCGTGTGCCAGGCATTGTGGAAGGCAAAGCCGTTGTCCGGGTCGTCCCAGACGGGACGGGTCTCGCGGTACCAGGCAAGGCCCTCGGCGATGCGGCCCTGCATCTCCATCACGTGCGCGACCGCGTGCACCGCCCAGCTGTCGTCGCCGGAGAGCTCGACTGCGCGCCGGCCCGCGCGCTCGGCCTCGGGGTACTGGTTGCTCTCCTCGTAGCCGAAAGCGTGCATGCCGAGCACGTAGGCGTAGCCGGGCAGCGCGCGGTCCCACGCGGGCAGCACGCGCGAGACGCGGTTGCGCAGGTTGAGCGCGTCGCCGCGGTAGAAGTCCATCAGGTGCGCGACCTGCAGCGCGACGATGTCGCGCGGGTATTCCGCGAGCACGTGGTCGAGCAGCCGCACGCCCTCGTGCCAGCCGCCTTCGGCGATGGTCCTCGCCGCCGCGGCGAGCGCGCGCTCGCGCACGTTGCCGCGCTCCAGCGCCTTGCGGCCCTGCTCGAGGGTGGCGAGCGCCTCGCGCATGAAGCGGCGCTCGAACAGCGTGATGTAGAGCAGCGCCTTGGTGGCGTAGGCAGCCGCGAAGCCCTCGTCGAGCGCGATCGCCTCGTCGAGGGGCTTCAGCGGGTCGCCGCGGTAGGTGTGGAAAGCGTAGAGCGCGCGCTCGTAGGCGTCGAGCGCTGCAGGGTCGGAAAGCGTGACGGTCAGGCCGCGCGAGTCGTGGTGCATGGTCATGGCTCCTTATGCGAAGGCCGCGATGCTAGGCGCAGCGGCGTGCCGCTTCCATGCACGAATGGTTGCCTGTTTGTAACGCCCCTGTAGCCGCGGCTCGGGCCGGCCGCGCGCAGGCTGGCGGGCCGGTGCCGGCTCAGACGGCGGCGGTGACCACCTCCGGGTCGCGCGTGCGCGCGTACAGCCGCTCGACCAGCGCTGCGCGGCGCTCCAGCACCGCGCGCTGGTTGATGTAGCCCTTGTCGGTGATCTCGCCCGCGTCGATGGAGGGCGGTTCCTCCAGCACCAGCGCGCGCGTCGGATGCATCGAGCTGCCGCCGTCGGCGTTGAGCGCCTTCAACGCCGCCGCGATCTTCGCGCGCACCGCCTCGGGCGCGAGGTCCTTGGCGGCGGGGCTGAGGAAGACGAGCGCGCCGACCTCGTCGCGGTCGTGCCCGGTGATCACCGCGTCCTGGATGAGGGGGTTGCCCGCGGCGATGAGCTTGACGCGCACCGCTCCCACGTGCACCCAGGTGCCGGTGGTGAGCTTGAAGTCCTCGGCCACGCGCCCGTCGAACACCAGGCCCTTCTCGGGCTTCGCCGGGTCGTCGAACTTCATCGCATCGCCGATGCGGTAGAAGCCCTCCTCGTCGAAGGCGGTGGCAGTGAGGTCGGGGCGCCGGAAATAGCCGGGCGTGACGTGGGGGCCGCGCACGCGCACCTCGAGCTTGCCGCCGGAGGGCACGAGCTTGAGCTCGCTGCCCGGGTTGGGCAGGCCGATCACGCCCGCGCGCTCGATGTGGTAGTGCACGGCCGCCGCCGAGGGCGCGGTCTCGGTCGAGCCCCAGGAGGAGATCATCGCCAGCTCGCCGTTCTTTTCGGCGAACGCGAGCTTCTCGAGGCGCTCCCACAGGTTCTGCGGCAGCGCGGCGCCCGCGTAGAACACCATGTCGAGCTCGTGGAAGAAGTTGCGGCGCAGGGCGGCGTCGGCTTCCAGCATCGGCATCAGCAGGTCGAAGCCGCGCGGCACGTTGAAGTACACGGTCGGCGAGATTTCGGCGAGGTTCTTCGCCGTCGTCTCGATCAGGCCGGGCGCAGGCTTGCCGCCGTCCACATACAGCGCACCACCGTTCCTCAGCACCAGGTTGAAGCAGAAGTTGCCGCCAAAGGTGTGGTTCCAGGGCAGCCAGTCGACGATGGTCTGCACGCGGTCCTCGAGGAACGGCCACACCTGCGCGAGCATCTGCTGGTTGGCGACCAGCATGCGCTGCGTGTTGATCACGCCCTTGGGCAGCCCGGTGGAGCCCGAGGTGAAGAGGATCTTGGCCACCGTATCCGGGCCCAACCGCGCGAAGGCTTCGTCCACGCGCGCCCCGGCATCCTTCTCCAGGAGCTTGCCGATCGGCGTCGCCTCCATGCCGACGGCGGCGAGCGCGGGCGCAAAGCGCGGCGAGTCGCCCGTCCACACCAGCCCGGGCTTGAGGAGCTCGAAGATCGCCTTGAGCTTGGCGAAGTCCTTCGACATGAGCGAGTAGGCGGGCGAGATCGGCGCGACCGGCACGCCCGCGTGCATTGCGCCAAGCGCGAGCAGCGCATGGTCCACGCTGTTGTCGGCGAGGATGGCCACGGGCTTCTCGGGCCCGAGGCCGCGCTCGAGCAGCGCCTGGCCGATGCGGCGCGCGGCCTGCAGCGCCTGCGCGTAGCTCACGCGGCGCCACTTCTCGCCCTCGCGCTCGGCGAGGAACACGCGCTCGGGCGCCTGGCGCGCCCACTTGACGAGCCACTCGCCGACGCTCTTCTCGTACGCGGCGAGCGGCTGCGGCGAGCGCAGCACCATGACACCGCCGGCGCGCTTTTCCACGTTCACCTCGGCCGGCGCGAAGCGCAGGCGCGAATGCAATTTCATGCAGGCGGCTCCTCCTTCGCCGGCCATTGTACGGGCGCGAGCCTGCTGCGGGCCACGGGCCCGGGCCTACGCGGCCGGCCGCGCGCCGAGGTACGCCTCGATCACGCCTGGATCGGAGAGCACCGCCCCGGGCGTGCCCTGCGCCAGCGGCACGCCGTAATTGAGCGCGAAGATGCGGTCGGCGAGGTCGGCGACCATCTGCATGTCGTGCTCCACCCAGACCATGGCGACGCCGAGCTCATGGCGGATGCGCAACACGAATCGCGCGAGATCCTCGCGCTCCTCGCGGTTCAGGCCCGCCGAAGGCTCGTCCAGCAGCAGCACCTTCGGCTCCATGGCAAGCGCCCGTGCGAAACCCACCAGCTTCTGCAGGCCGAAGGGCAGGGTGTCCACCGGCCGGTGGCGGTGACGCTCAAGCTCCACGAACTCGAGGACCTGCTCCACCGCGCGGCGTTGCGCGGTCTCATCGGCACGCACGCGCGGCAGGAACAGCCCCTCGGCGAGCAGGCCGCCGCGCATGCGCGCGTGGCGCCCGATCAGCAGGTTCTCCATCACGCTCATGTGGGGAAAGAGCTCGCCGTGCTGGAAGGTGCGCGCTACGCCGAGCCCCGCGATTTCGTGGGGCGCGGCACGCGTGATATCCGCATTGCCCAGCAAGACGCGGCCGCGGCTCGGCCGGTAGATGCCGCAGATGCAGTTGAGGATCGAGGTCTTGCCGGCGCCGTTCGGGCCGATGAGCGCGAGCAGCTCGCCCGCCCTTGCCTCGAAGGACACGCCTTCCAGCACCTTGAGGCCGCCGAAGGCGAGCGACAGGTCGTCGACCCGGAGCGAGGCGGCCTCGTTGCGCATCGTCGTCGCTTCAGCCATACCATCGCCGGCTGCGTCGGTATTGCTTGACCTGCCGGTAGCTCCTGCGCGCCTCGCCGCCGCCGAGATAGAACTCGCGCACATCCTGGTGCGCGCGCAGGCGCTCGGGACTGCCATCCAGCACGATGCGGCCGCTCTCCATCACGTAGCCGTGGTCGGCGATGTCGAGCGCCACCTGCGCGTTCTGCTCGACGAGCAGGATCGTGGTCCCCAGCTCGCGCCGGATTGCCAGCAACCGTGCCGCGAGCTGCTGCACGATGAGCGGCGCAAGCCCCTGCGAGAGCTCGTCCACCAGCAGCAGCTGCGGATCACAGGCGAGCGCCGAGCCGATCGCGAGCATCTGGCGCTCGCCGCCGGAGAGGTAGCCCGCCTCGCGCCGGCGCAGCGCCGCGAGCGCGGGAAACAACTCGTAGACGGTGCCGATGAGCCGGCGCCGGTCGCTCCCCGGGCGCGGTACCACCGCCTCGAGGTTCTCGTGCACGCTGAGGTTCTCGAACACCTTGCTGCGCTCGGGCACCAGCGCGATGCCGCGCGCGGTGACGAAGTGCGGCGGCCGGTTCTCGAGGCGCGCGCCGCGGTAGTGGATCGCGCCCTGCGTCACGCGCGCATCATCCAGCCCGATGAAGCCCGAGATCGCCCGCAGCGTGGTGGTCTTGCCCGCGCCGTTGGTGCCGAGCAGCGCCACGATCGCGCCGCGCGCCACCTCGAGCGAGACGCCTTGCACGGCAGTGATCACCCGGTGGTAGGCGACCTCCACGTTCTCGAGCTTGAGCAGCGGCATGCGCGGCGCGGCCTCGGGCGGCGTCATTTCGAGAGCGGCCGCTGCTTGAAAGGCCACAGCAGGAACCACTCCTGGATCCGGCGCCAGATGCCAACCAGGCCCTGCGGCTCAAAGACGAGGAACAGCAGCATTACCAGGCCGAAGGCCGCATAGTTGACCGCGAACACGATCGACGAGAGCCGCTCGGCAAGCCCGCCCACGCGCATCAGCGCCTCGATGGCATAGGGGAACACGGTGACGAAGGCCGTGCCGAGCACCGCGCCGAGCAGCGAACCCATGCCGCCGATAATGATCATCGCCACGTACTGGATCGTGAGGTAGAGCGAGAACGCCTCCGCCGAGACAAAGCCGCGGTAATAGGCGAACAGGCAGCCGGCGATTGCGGTGATCGCGGAGGAGACGACGAAGGCGGCGAGCTTGGCGCGGCGCACGCTGATGCCGAGGGCCTCCGCCACCGCCTCGCGGCCGTGCACCGCGCGCCAGGCGCGCCCGGTGCGCGAGCGCAGCAGGTTGAGCGCGAAGAGCAGGTTCGCCAGCGCGAAGGCGAGCAGCACGAAGTACCAGGCGCGCGCATCGCGCAGCACCCAGTCGCCGATCTTCGGCGGGTCGATGACGATCCCGGTGGAGAAGCCCCGCCTGGTCTCGTACTCGGCACCCGCATGGATGACGATGAAGTGCAGCGCGAGAGTAGAGACCGCGAGATAGAGCCCGCGCAGGCGCAGGCTGGGCAGGCCGAAGGCGATTCCCAGGCCCGCGCCCACCAGCGCGGCGGCCGGCAGCGTAATCCAGAAGGGGGCGCCCAGCTCCTTGAAGAGTATTCCGCCGGTGAACGCACCCGCGGCGAGCAGCCCCGCGTGGCCAAGCGAGATCTGCCCCGCGTAGCCGGTGAGCAGCATCAGCGCCACCGCGCCGATCGAGCCGAGCAGCACCTGGTTGGCGAGGTCGAGCGCGAGCGGCCCGGCGAGGAACGGGTAGGCCGCGAGCAGCACCGCGAAAGCGAGCGCGCAGGCTTTCTGCGTGCGCGTCTCCAGCAGCGCGTAGTCCTGCGCGTAGCGCGTGCGAAGGTAGCCGCTTGCGCGCGGGGCGCTCATGGGCACAGGGGGGCCGGGCCCGTCCCGGGAACAGCGCGTGGGGCCTTCCCGGCCCCTCCGCACCCCCCGGCGACGATGGCGACGCTAGCGGTCATACACGGTCGAGTTCCTCGCGCGAGCCGAAAAGGCCCCAGGGTCGCAACACCAGCATGGCGAGCAGGACGAGGAAGGGCACCACGTCCGAGAGCAGCGGGTCCACGTAGTGGATGAGCAGCACTTCCGCCCCCGCGACGATGAGCGAGCCGATGAGCGCGCCGAGGAGGCTATCGAGGCCGCCGACGAGCGCCGCGGGAAAGGCTTTCAGGCCGATGGTGACGAGCGTTCCCTCCAGCCCCGCATCGCAGGCGATCAACATGCCCGCCATGCCGCCCGTGAAGGTGGCGAGCGCCCAGGCGAGTGCGTAGATGCCGTGCAGCCGCACTCCGCGCTGCGCCGCGAGGAGCGGGTTTTGCCCCGCCGCACGCATGCGCAGGCCCCAGCGCGTGCCACGCAGGAAGGCGAAGAGGCCTCCATAGACGAGCGCCGTGCCGAGCACGAGCGCCGCGCCGACCCCGGAGATGCGCGCGCTGCCCACCGCGAACGAGGCGTTCGCCCAGCCCAGGTCGCGCAGCGGGTACTGCGTCTGCGTGCCGAAGGCGAGCACCATCAGCCCACGCAGCAGGATGCCGAGCGCGATCGTCGCCAGCACGGCGGCAAGCACGGATTCGCCCGTCATGCGCCACATGAGCGCCGCGTACACCGCGGCCCCCACGGCGAGCGCAAGGCCCGCGGCGACAGCCACGGCGAGGAGCGGGTGCTGGGAGAACAGCGACGCCGTGGCATAGAGGCCGTAGGCGGCGAGCATCATCAGCTCGCCGTGCGCGAGCGACAGCACGCGGCTTACGCGGTAGATGAGGACGTAGCCGCAGCAGATCAGCGCATAGATCGACGCGAGGACCGCGATGTTGACGAAGAGCTGCAAAGGTCAGCGCTGCACGTCGATGGGCCGCCAGTCCTGCACGCGTGCCACGCGGTTGGCAGAGGTGTCCCAGCGCCAGACGCGGTAGTACTGGCGCGTGCGGAAATGGTTCTCCTTCGTCCACTCGAGCGGCCCGCCGCGCAGGCCCTTCAGGTCCACCTTGAGCGAGTTCATGGCCGCGAGCAGCTTCTGCGAGGTCGGCGGCCAGGAGGTGTTGCGCAGCGCGCTCTCGAGCACCATGCCCGCTACATAGCCCTCGGTGAGATAGGACACCGGGTGCGAGAGGCCCGCGCGGTGCGCGACCGCGCGCATCTCCGCGTGCACCGGCAGGTTGTCCTCGAGGAAGGCGTTCGTGCCGATGACGAAGAAGCCGCTATCCCGCACGCGCGCGAGCTCCTCCTCGGCGTTCAGGTGCGCCCAGGTGATGTAACGGCCCGCCCAGCCCAGCCGTCGCATCGCCTCGAAGGTGCGCACTTGCGACACCCAGGGCGCCCAGGAGTACATCCAGTTGGGATTCGCGTCCTTGAGCTTGGTGGCGAACGGCGTGTAGTCGGGCGTCGGCGGCGGGGTGATCTGCTTTTCCACCGGCGTCATGCCGAGCGTTTTCGACAGCCCTTCCGCATAGTCGATCTCGCCGCGGGAGACGGGGATCGCCATCGCGGCGAAGCCGATGCGCACCGGCTCGGAGGTCTGCGCCTTGACGAAGGCGAGCGCCGCCTGCGAGTCGAGGTTGGCGCCGAAGGCGGTGGAGCAGAACTGCAGCGGGTCGGCGGGCGGGAACGTATCCTTGGGGCACACCGCGCCCGCGAAGTACAGCGGAATGCCGGCTGCCTTGGCTTCGGCGACCATCGGGGCGTAGGTGGACGACAGGCTCGTGTTCAGCAGCATCAGCACCCTCTCCTGCGACACGAGCTGCTTGGCATTGGCTGCTGCGCGCGAGGGCTGCGCCTGGTCGTCCAGCACCACGAGGCGCACCGGTTTGCCGTTCACGCCGCCCTTGGCGTTCAGGTGCTCGAGATACGCCTTCATCGCATCCACCACCGGCGCGTAGGTGCCTGCCACCGGCCCGGTCATCGCCGCGGAGACGCCGACGACATAGGCGTTCTGCGCGGCAGCGGCCATCGGCAGCGCGACAAGCGCCGCGGCGATCAAGTGTTTCTTGCTCATGGCTTCCTCCTCGTCTTCAGGGTTTCAGGGTATTGCCGACACCTGCCGCGACGAGCCGCTCCTCGCGGTCGTCGTACATCGATTCGACCAGCTCGCGGAAGCGCTCGACCATCAGCGTGCGCTTCACCTTGCGCGTGGGCGTCACCGGCTCGCCTTCCTCCTCCGGGTCGAGCGCCTTGGGCAGCACGCGGAAGGCCTTGACCTGCTCCACGCGCGCGAGCTGCGCGTTGGCCCGCTCCACCTCGGCCGCCAGCAGCTTCTGCACCGCCGGGTGCTGGGCGAGGCTGGTGAATCCCGTGTAGGCGATGCCCTGGCTGCGCGCCCACTCGGCGACGCTGTCGAAATCGATCTCGATCAGCGCCGTGAGGTACTTGCGCGCGTGCCCGATCACCATCGCCTCGGCGACGTAGGGGCTCGCCCGCAGGAGGCCCTCGATCGTCGAGGGCGAGAGCGTCTTGCCTCCCGAAGTGACGATGAAGTCGCGCGCGCGGTCCACGAGCTTCAGGTCGCCGTCGACAAGCTCGCCCACGTCGCCCGTGTGCAGCCAGCCCTCGGCATCGATCATCGCGCGCGTCGCCTCGGCGTTCTGCCAGTAGCCGTCGAAGACGTGGGGCCCGCGCACCAGGATCTCGTTGCCTTCGCCAAGGCGCATCTCGATGCCCGCGGCGATGCTGCCCACGGTCCCCGGGCGGGCGAACGGGCCCCTCTGGCCGGCGATGATCGCGCCGGCCTCCTCCGTCTGGCCGTACATCTCCAGCGCATTGACGCCCCAGATCTGCCAGAGCGCTGCGGTCTCGGGCGGCAGCGCCGCTCCCCCGCAGACCATGAGCGCCACTTCGTCGAGCCCGAGCTTGGACAGGAGCGGCCGGAAGACGAGCGCGCGCGCGAGCGCGTAGGGCAGCGAAAAATGCGGGCCACGCTCCCAGCGCGCGCGCGCATGTCGCCGGCCGATGGCGAGCGCCGCCTCATAGGCGAGGCGCTTCGCGCGCGAGCTCGCGCCGATGCCGATCAGCGCTTGCGAAGCGAATTTCTGCAGGTAGCGCGGCACCGTGAACAGCACTGTGGGCGCCACGTCGAAGAGCGTCTGCGGCAAGTCCTCGACGTCCTCGCCATAGTGCGGCACCAGCCGCGAAAGCAGCGGCAGCGTGATCGCCACGTCGCGTCCGAGGATGTGGCAGGGGGGCAGGTAGACGACCGTCCGCTGCGCGCGCGCGGCGAGCAGCGGGTAGTGCGCGAGCAAGTTGGCAGCCGCGGCGACATGCTTCGCGTGCCCGACGACAGCGCCCTTTGGCTGCCCGGTGGTGCCCGAGGTATAGACGATGAAGGCCGGGGCGGCGGGGTCGAGCGCGGCGGCCAGTCCTGCAAGGTCCGCTTCGCTGGTGTCACCCGCCATCGCCAGCACATCGGCGAACGTCCTCAGTCTTGCATGCGCGTAGTCGAACATCGCCGAGTCGTCGATCACCACGATCCAGCGCAGCGCCGGAAGTCCGTCCGCGAGCTGCAGGATCTTGTCCACGTACTCCTGGTCTTCGGCAATGAAGATCGCGGCGCCGCCGTCGCGCATCTGGTAGGCGAGCTCCTGTGCCGAAGCGGTCGGATAGATGCCGTAGGTGATCGCGCCTGCGGCCTGCGCGCCGAGGTCGGCGAGCGCCCATTCCTCGCAGGCGTCGCCCATGATCGCCACGCGTTCGCCGGCCGCAAGGCCGAGTGCCCGCAGGCCGAGCGCCACGCGCGCCACGCGAGCGGCGTACTCGCGCCAGCTGCGCTCTTCGTACAGGCCCAGGCGCTTCGCACGGTAAGCGATGCCGTGCGGCTCCCGCGCGGCGCGCTCGGCGAGAAGCTGGAGGGCGCTCGTCGCGCGGATCATCTAGTGCATCCTGGCCAGTGGCGGCGCGCCGTCGACGCGGAAGGCGCGCAACAGCAGCTCCACGTAGCTTTGCACGATGCGCTCGTGGGTTGCGCCCGGCTCGCGGCCGTACCAGAGCGCTGCGGAATTGCCCAACCCCAGGAGCGCGAGCGTCGCCATGCGCGCGTCGAGGTCGGCGCGGAACTCGCCGCTGCCGATGCCCTCCTGAATCACGCGCTCGATGATGCGCTCGTAGCGCTTCTCGATCGCGCGGATGCGCTTGCGTGCGGGCTCGGGCAGGAAGCGCCGCTCGCGCAGGAAAGCGAGGGTGAAGTCGAGCCGCTCGCGCATCGGCGCGAGGTGCTGGATGACGAGCTGCGCGACCTTGTCGGCGGCGCCGCCGGGTCCGCGCTGGATGGCGAGCGCGCGCAGCGCGTAATCCTCGACGCCGTCGGCGCACACCGCCTCGAGCGCGGATTCCTTTGACTGGAAGTAGTAGTACAGGCTCGCCTGGCGGATGCCGAGCACGTCGGCAATGTCCTGCGTGGAGGCGCCATGGTAGCCACGACGGGCGAATACCTTGGCGGCCGCGGCGACGATCTCGTCGGCGCGGCGTCGGCGCGGCGCGGCGGCGCCCGCCGTCTTGCGTTCAGCGCGCGCCATGCCTCGCGCGGGCGCTCTCGCCCGGCGTGGTCGCGGCCAGCTCAACCTGCTTGCGCATGGCTTCCCCTCCGTTGCCTATAGTACTATAGGTAAAGTCACCGGGGAGGAGTGTGCATGGCCATTGCCGCAAATGGGCGCCCGCCGTTTCGCGCCGACCACATCGGCAGCCTGCTGCGCCCGCGCAAGCTGCGCGACGCGTTCCGCGCGCACGCCGAAGGCAAGCTCGACGCGAGCGCCTTCCGCGCCGCGCAGGACGAGGCGATCCGCGAGGTAGTGAAGCTGCAGGAGGACTGCGGCCTGCAGGTGGTGACCGATGGCGAGTTCCGGCGCATCTCCTACTGGGAGAAGTTCGTGCGCCTCACCCGGGGACTCGTCGTCAAGGACGCGGTGTTCACGTTCCACGACGCGCATGGGCACCAGAGCGACTTCACCGCGCCCTACGTCACGGGCAAGGTGGGGCGCGCGGAGCCGATCACGCTGGACGAGTACCGCTTCGTCGCGCCGCTCACGAGGGCGACGCCCAAGGTGACGATGCCCGCGCCCTCGACGATGCACTTCTACCGCTTCACGCAGTACGGCGAACCGGGCATCTACGCGAGCGCGCGCGAGTTCTTCGCCGACCTCGGCAAGGTCTACCAGCAGGAGATCGCCGACCTCGCGAAGGCCGGCTGCCGTTACGTGCAGCTGGATGAAGTCGCGCTCGCGGTGCTGTGCGACCCTTCCGCGCAGGACAAGGTGCGCGCCGCAGGCGGCAATCCGGACGAGCTGGTGGACCTCTACGTGGATGCGATCAACGAGGCGGTGAAGGGACTGCCCGCGGGGATGGTGGCCGGCGTGCACATGTGCCGCGGCAATTACAAGGGCATGTACCTCTCGGAGGGCGGCTACATCTCGATCGCCGAGCGCCTGTTCCAGCGCGCGAAGGTCAACCACTTCCTGCTCGAGTTCGACACGCCGCGCGCTGGCGACTTCACGCCGCTCGCCATGGTGCCGAAGTCCAAGGGCGTGGTGCTGGGCCTGGTGAGCTCCAAGGTGCCGCAGCTCGAGCCGCTCGA
>DASWBP010000416.1:0-1903 GCA_036390555.1 Burkholderiales bacterium
CGAGGAGACGCTCGGGCCGCGGGCCCGCTTCGCGGGGGCAGGCGTGCTCGGGCGCTCGGCGCGCTAGGAGTCTGGGCGGCAGAAGGGAAGTCCCTGACTGCGGTTGAGCGATGAGGTGCGTTTGGTGGCTATGGCCGCGAACTACCTCCCGTACGAACCGCAGCAGATGCTGTTGCTGCCCGAGGCGATCCAGGACTGGCTGCCCGAGGGGCACCTGGCGCACTTCATCAGCGACACGGTGGACACGCTGGACCTCGGGGCGTTCCACGCCCGCTACGACAAGGACGGCCCGCGCAACCAGCCCTTCCACCCGGCGATGATGGTCAAGGTGCTGGTCTACGGCTACGCCACGGGCGTGTTCAGCTCGCGCAAGATCGCCAGGAAGCTGCACGAGGACGTGGCGTTGCGCGTGCTGGCCGCTGGCAACTTCCCCGCGCACCGCACGATCCGTGACTTCCGGGCGTTCCACCTGAAGGAGATCTCGGAGCTGTTCGTGCAGGTGGTGCGACTGGCCCGCGAGATGGGCCTGGTCAAGCTGGGCACCATCGCCGTGGACGGCACCAAGCTCAAGGCCAACGCCAGCCGCCACAAGGCCATGAGCTACGGCCACATGCTCAAGGTCGAGGCCGAGTTGAAGGCGCAGATCGACGCACTGCTCAAGCGTGCGCAGCAGGCCGACGAAGCCGAGAAGAACGAACCCGAGCTGGACATCCCGGCCGAGATCGCCCGGCGCGAGGCACGCCTGGCGGCCATCACCGAAGCGCGCGAGCGCTTGGAGCAGCGCCAGCGCGACGCCGATCTGCAGCGCGGCCGCGACCCCGACGAGCCGCCGCGCGGCGGGCGCTACAAGCGCGAGTTCGGCGAGCCCGAGGACAAGGCGCAGGACAACTTCACCGACCCGGACAGCCGCATCATGAAGCGCGCCGGCGGGGGCTTCGACGCCAGCTACAACGCGCAGACGGCGGTGGACGATGCCGCGCACATCATCGTCGCGGCGGAGTTGACCAACAACGCCAGCGACGCGGGCGAGTTGCCAACGATGCTGCGAGCAGTGAAGGACAACCTGGGCGCGCTGCCCGAGCAGGCGCTGGCCGACACCGGCTACAAGGCCGAGGCGGTGTTCGAGGCCCTGGCCGGCAGTGGCTGCGAGCTCGTGGTGGCGCTGGGGCGCGAGGGCAAGCAGGCGCTGCGCTTCGATTCGCAGCGATTACCCCATACGGCGGCGATGGCAGCCAAGCTGCAGACCGACCAAGGCCAGGCCGCGTACCGGCGTCGCAAGTGGATCGCCGAGCCGCCCAATGGCTGGATCAAGAACGTGCTCGGGTTCCGCCAGTTCAGCCTACGCGGGCTGCACCGTGTCCGGGCAGAGTGGAAACTCGTGTGCCTGTCGCTGAACCTACGGCGGATGGCCGCGTTGCACGCCGCTTGAGGTCTGCAAGGCCGCACCCGCCCATCCAGAAGCTGTACGTCCACCGCACTGAACGGCCCCCACCGGACAATCCCGCGTACCGCCCAGGTCCTCCCCAGCGGAATCAGCCCTCACCTTCACGCCCCTAAGACCGCTTCGCAGCGTCTGCCGCCCAGACTCCTAGCCGACCCGTTCGCGCGGCGACCTTGCGCTCAGCAGCGCAGTCCGGCCGCGCGCAACAGTTCGGCGGTCTCGTACAAGGGCAGACCGACGATTCCCGAGTGGCTGCCTTCGATGCGAACGATCCAGGCCGCGATCCGGCCCTGGATCGCGTACGCGCCGGCCTTGCCGAAGGGCTCGCCGCCCGCGACATAACGGTCGATCTCGGCGGCCGGGATTCGCGCCACGTGCACGTGCGACACGCTGGTCGCGAGCTGCACGCCGCGTCCGTCGGCGAGCGCCACGCAGCTCAGCACGCGGTGCGTGCGGCCAGAG
>DASWBP010000417.1:0-11316 GCA_036390555.1 Burkholderiales bacterium
CCATTTATGCTAAATTTGGATGGCAAAGGGATTTTCAAGCCAGCCCGGGAACTTGGGACACTTCGGGGGCCCCATGCACGACCAATTGCGTAAGTCTATCATAGGGCTGGCTTTTGTCGCATCCGGCCTGGCCACCGGCGCTTGGGCCCAGTCCCCGGTCCCGACCTCCCCGATCGCCTTCAAGCAGGATGCCCCGGATCGCTACACCGTGGTTCGTGGCGACACGCTTTGGGGCATTTCCGAGCGGTTTACCGACTCGCCGTGGCGCTGGCCGGAAATCTGGAACTTCAACCGCGAGCAGATCCGCAACCCGCACTGGATCTTCCCGGGCGACGTGATCGTGCTGGATCGCGCGAGCGGCAGGCTGTCGATCGCCGGGCGCGAAGGCGGAGCGCCGGGAGCAGCGCCGGGAGCAGCGCCTGAAGCGGCACCAGGAGCCGCGCCGGGGGCCGCGCCCCGCACCCCGGGCGCGGAGGCGCGTCGCGGGCTCGAAGGTGGCGGCGTGGTCGGCACCGTGAAGCTTTCGCCGCGCGTACGCGCCGAATCCACGGCGCGCGATGCGATTCCCAGCATTCCGCCGCACATCATCGAGCCGTGGCTGTCGCGGCCGCTGATCGTCGAGCCCGACGGGCTGGATGGCGCGCCCACCATCATCGCCACCGAGGAAAACCGCGTCATCATCGAGGCCGGCAACCGCGCCTACGTGCGCGGCATCGGCGACTCCAAGGAAGAGAACTGGTTCGTTTACCGGCGCGGCAAGCCGCTGGTCGATCCGGACACCAACGTCACGCTCGCCTACGAGGCGATCTATCTGGGCACGGCGCGCGTGACGCGCGCCGGCGACCCGGCGACGGTCCAGTTGACGACCGTCACGCAGGAAGTCGGCAAGGGCGACAAGCTGCTGCCCGCGGGCGTGCCGGCGGTGCCCAACTACGCGCCGCACGCGCCGTCCATATTCATGAAGGGCCGCGTCATCGACGTCTACGGCGGCTTGGGCAAGCTGCAGGAGGCCGGCCCGCACTCGATCATCACGCTCAACCGCGGTCGTTCGGACGGCGTGGAGATCGGGCACGTCTTCGCGCTGTACCGGCCCGGGCCGGAGATCAAGGACACCACCAGCAGGAATGGCGGCGGACAGACCTTCAAGCTCCCCGATGAGCGCTACGGCCTCGCGTTTGTGTTCCGCGTGTTCGACCGGATATCCTACGCGGTGATCATGCGCGTCACGCGGCCTGTCAGTCCGCTGGATGTCATCCAGACCCCCTAGCGCCCGCTTGCGCAGCCGCGACCGCGCGGCAACCTTGGACGGAGCGTCTGCGCTCCGCGCGTCGCCGCCGGAATGACCGTCGACCCGGGGCTGGCGAGCTGGCTGCAACTGACGCTCACACCCGGCCTCGGCGCCTCCGCCGTCCGCAGCCTGCTGGCGCGCTTCGGCCTTCCCGAGAACATCCTCGCCGCACCCAAGGAGCAGCTAGAGAGCATTGCGGGGCCAGCCGCCGCCGCCCGACTGCGCGCAGAGCGCTCCGACGAGGTGGAGCGCGCCATGCGCTGGGCGGAGGAGCCCGGGCATGCGCTCGTGACGCTTGCCGACGCGACCTACCCCAGGCTGCTCCTCGAGATCCCGGATCCGCCCGCGCTGCTCTACGCGGTGGGACGCGTGGAGCTGCTGGCGCGGCCCGCACTCGCGGTGGTCGGCAGCCGCAATGCCACCGCGCAGGGCGTGCGTGACGCCGAGCAGTTCGCCAAGGCCTTCAGCGAAGCGGGGCTCACCATCGTCTCCGGCCTCGCGCTGGGCATCGACGCCGCCGCGCACCGCGGCGGCCTCGCCTCGCAGGGGTCCACGATCGCCGTGCTGGGCACTGGCGTGGATATCGTCTACCCGCGACAGAACGCGGCGCTCGCGGCGCGCATTGCCGAAGCCGGGCTGCTGCTCTCGGAGTTTCCGCTGGGCACGCCGGGCATGGCGGAGAATTTTCCGCGGCGCAACCGCCTGATCAGCGGCCTCTCGCAGGGCTGCCTCGTCGTCGAGGCGGCGCTAGCCTCGGGGTCGCTCATCACCGCGCGCGCGGCGCTTGACCAGGGACGCGAGGTATTCGCGCTTCCCGGATCGATCCACTCGCCGCTCGCCAAGGGCAACCACGCGCTCATCAAGCAGGGCGCCAAGCTCGTCGAGACGGCCGAAGACGTGCTCTCCGAGCTGGGCGAGTTCCGGCGCATCGCGTCCGCCTCGACGCGCACGAGCCTGCCGCAGGACGCGGACGAAGGAACGGTGCTGCCGCACATGGGCTACGACCCCGTCGACCTCGACTCGCTCTGCGCGCGCGCCGGCCTGCCCGTCCAGCAGGTCTCGGCAGAACTGCTGCGCCTCGAGCTCGCCGGCCGCGTCGCCGCGCTGCCCGGCGGCCGCTATCAACGCCTCAGCTGACCGCCCAACAGGAGAACCCGCCCATGTTCGACATCCTGGTGTACGTGTTCGAGAACTGCCGTCAGGCCGACGTGTCGCACGACCCGGACCGCGTCGCGAAGAAGCTTTCGGCCGCCGGCTTCGAGGAACACGACATCAGCGCGGCGCTCTCCTGGCTCGCCGGCGTGGTGCGCGCGCCGCAGCGCTCGCTCGCGCCGCTGCCCGCACAGCGCAACGCCTTCCGCGCGTTCGCCGCCAAGGAGCTCGCAAAGCTCGACGTCGAATGCCGGGGCTTCCTTCTCTATCTCGAGCAAGCGGGCATCCTCACGCCGACGACGCGCGAGCACATCCTGGAGCGCGCGCTCGCGGCGTCGGGCGACGCGCTATCGCTCGAGCAGCTCAAGCTCATCGTGCTGATGGTGCTGTGGAATCAGCGCACGCCTGCGAGCCAGCTGATCGCCGAGGAACTCCTGTCGCCGCGCGGCGGCCGCCTGCCGAGCTGAGCGCGCCACGCGCGCGCGCTCCCCGCGCGAGCGCAAAGCGGTTGTAACGCCAGGTTCTTTGCAGGTATCCTCTGCGGCCTTTCGCGCCGCATGAGCAAGAAACTGATCATCGCCGAGAAGCCGTCCGTCGCCGCCGACATCGCGCGCGCGCTGGGCGGCTTTGCGCGCAAGGGCGAGTACTTCGAGAGCGACGAGTACGTGCTGTCCTCCGCCGTCGGCCACCTGCTCGCGCTGGCGGTGCCGGAGGAGTACGACGTGAAGCGCGGCAAGTGGTCGTTCGCGCACCTGCCCGTGATCCCGCCGCGCTTCGAGCTGGCCCCGCTGGAGAAGACCGCGAGCCGACTCGGCGTGCTGCTCAAGCTCCTCAAGCGCAAGGACGTCACCGGCATCATCAACGCGTGCGACGCGGGCCGCGAGGGCGAGCTCATCTTCCGCTCCATCGTGCAGTACTCGAAGATCAAGAAGCCGATCGAGCGCCTGTGGCTGCAGTCGATGACGCCGGCGTCGATCCGCGACGGCTTCGAAAGGCTGCGCGCCGACCGCGAAATGCTGCCGCTCGCCGACGCCGCCAAGTGCCGCTCGGAGGCCGACTGGCTGGTGGGCATCAACGGCACGCGCGCCATGACCGCCTTCAACTCGAAGGAAGGCGGCTTCTACCTCACCACGGTCGGGCGCGTGCAGACACCGACGCTCGCCATCCTGGTGGAGCGCGAGAGCCGCATCCGCGAGTTCAGGCCGCGCGACTATTGGGAGGTGCACGCGCGCTTCGGTGCCAAGGCCGGCGAGTACGCGGGCCGCTGGTTCGACCCGCAGTTCAAGAAGGAGGAGGACGCGGAGCGCAAGCCCGAGCGCCTGTGGCGCGCCGCGGACGCGGAGGCGATCGTCGCCGCCTGCCGCGGCAAGCCTGGCACGGTCAGCGAGGAGACCAAGCCGACCACGCAGGCTTCACCGCTGCTCTTCGACCTCACCAGCCTGCAGCGTGAGGCGAACGGCCGCTTCGGCTTTTCCGCGCGCGGCACACTGGCGCTCGCGCAGGCGCTCTACGAGCGTCACAAGGTGCTCACCTATCCGCGCACCGACTCGCGCGCGCTGCCCGAGGACTACCTCGGCACGGTGAAGAAGACCATGGACCTGCTCGCCGGCGAGCGGGAGTACGCGCCGTTCGCCAAGGCGGTGCTGAAGAACGGCTGGGTCAAGCCCAACCGGCGCATTTTCGACAACTCGAAGATCTCGGACCACTTCGCCATCATCCCGACCCTGCAGGCGCCCAAGAGCCTGAACGAGGCCGAGCGTAAGCTCTACGACCTCGTGGTGCGGCGCTTCCTCGCCGTGTTCCATCCGTCGGCCGAGTTCCTGCAGACCACGCGCGTCACGACGGTGGGCGAGCACCGCTTCAGGACCGAGGGCAAGGTGCTGCAGGTCGCGGGCTGGCTTGCGGTCTACGGGCGCGCGACGCAGGAGGAGAGCGAGAACCTGCCGCCGGTCGCCGCGGGCGAGAAGGTCGCCACACGCGAGGTCGCGGCGAGCGCGCTGCAGACCAAGCCGCCCGCCCGTTTTACGGAGGCGACGCTGCTCTCGGCGATGGAGGGTGCAGGCAAGCTGGTCGAAGACGACGAGTTGCGCGCCGCCATGGAGGCAAAGGGCCTGGGCACGCCCGCCACGCGCGCGGCGATCATCGAAGGCCTGATCCGCGAGGAATACGTGCACCGAAACGGCCGCGAGCTGGTGCCGACGCCCAAGGCCTTCTCGCTGCTGTTTGCGCTGCAGCACTTCGGCGTCACCGAGATCACCTCGCCCGAACTGACCGGCGACTGGGAGTTCAAGCTGAAGCTGATGGAGCTCGGCAAGCTCAAGCGCGACGAGTTCATGGACCATATCGAGCAGGTGACGCGCGACCTCGTTGAGCGCATTCGCGGCGGCGACATTCCCGACACGGCCTTCGCCACGGTACCGGCGCCCTGCCCCAAGTGCGGCGGCACGGTGCAGGAGAACTACCGCAAGTTTCAGTGCCAGAAGTGCGACTTCTCGCTCTGGAAAGTCACCTCCGGACGCGAGTGGTCGCCGGAGGAGGTGGCCGAGCTCGTCACCAAGCGCTATGTCGGGCCGCTCACCGGCTTTCGCAGCCGCATGGGCAAGCCGTTCGCCGCCGGACTGCGACTGAACGACGAGCTCAAGCTCGAGTTCGACTTCGGCCAGGGCAGCGCCTCGGGCGAGGGCGAAGAGGCGCCCGACTTCAGCAAGCAGGAGAGCCTCGGCGCATGCCCGAAGTGCGGCGCGCGCGTCTACGAGCACGGCGTAGCCTACGTGTGCGAGAAGGCCGTGGGCCCGGCGCGCAGCTGCGACTTCCGCTCCGGCAAGATCATCCTGCAGCAGCCGATCGAGCCGGCGCAGATGCAAAAGCTGCTCGCCTCGGGCCGCACCGACCTGCTCGCGCGCTTCATCTCGAAGAAGGGCAGGCCGTTCAAGGCATTCCTGGTGAAGACGCCCGGCGGCAGGATCGGCTTTGAGTTCCAGCCACGCGCCGCGAAACCCGGCGCCGCGGCGAAACCCGAGGCGCCGGCCGCCGAAGTGAAGCCCATCAAGAAGGAAAAAGCAGCTTCGCCTGTGAGGGCGGCGAAGCCGGCGAAGGCCGCGAAGTCGCCGGCGCGCAAGCGCCGTGCCGCCTAGCGCGGCGCGTGCCGCGCGCGCCGCTTAGCGCGCGCGGCTTGCCGCAGCCTGAGCACTCCTAGACGTCGAGGTTGCGCACACCAAGTGCATTCGACTCGATGAAGGCGCGGCGCGGCTCGACTTCGTCGCCCATCAGCTTGGTGAAGATCTCGTCGGCGGCGATGCCATCGTCGATCTGCACGCGCAACAAGCGGCGCGAGCTCGGGTCCATGGTGGTCTCCCACAGCTGCCCCGGATTCATTTCGCCCAGGCCCTTGTAGCGCTGCAGGCTCATCGACTTCTGCACTTCGGCAAGCAGCCACTTCATCGCCTCGCCGAAGTCGCGCACCGGCTGCTTGCGCTCGCCGCGCTGGACGAAGGCGCCGACGCCGACCAGGCCGCGCAGCATTTCCGCGGTCGAGCGGATCTGCGCATAGTCGCCCGAATGCACGAACTCCGAGTCGATGGCCGTGACGCGCACGTTGCCGTGGCGCGTGCGCTCGATCTTCACCTGGTAGCGCTCGGTCTTCGGGTCGAAGTGCGGGCTGACGTGGATGCCGTTCGCCGGCAGCGCCGCCGCCAGCGCCTCGACCGAGGCTTCCGCGAGGTCGCGACGCGACAGGTCCACCTGCACGCCGCGCAACAGCGCCTGCAGCACGTCGCGGTCGATCCAGCGCGACACGCGCTCGATCACCGCCTCGGCGAGCAGGTACGACTTGGCGAGCTGCGCGAGTGCGTCGCCGCGGATCGGCTCGCGCTTCGCCGCCGGGTGCAGCGCGGCGTCCACCAGCGCCTGGCGCAGCATGAACTCGTTGAGCTCGTGGTCGTCCTTGAGGTAGCGGTCTTCCTTGCCGAGCTTCGCCTTGTACAGCGGCGGCTGCGCGATGTAGATGTGGCCACGCTCCACGAGCTCGGGCATCTGCCGGTAGAAGAACGTGAGCAGCAGCGTGCGGATGTGCGAGCCGTCGACGTCCGCGTCGGTCATGATGATGATGCGGTGGTAGCGGAGCTTCTCCGGGCTGTACTCCTCCTTGCCGATGCCGCAGCCCAGCGCCGTGATCAGCGTCGCGATCTCGGCCGAGGACAGCAGCTTGTCGAAGCGCGCCTTCTCGACGTTGAGGATCTTGCCCTTCAAGGGCAGGATCGCCTGGAACTTGCGGTCGCGGCCCTGCTTGGCCGAGCCGCCCGCCGAGTCACCCTCCACCAGGTAGAGCTCGCACTTCGCCGGATCCTTCTCCTGGCAGTCGGCGAGCTTGCCCGGCAGCCCCAGGCCATCGAGCACGCCCTTGCGCCGCGTCATCTCTCGCGCCTTGCGCGCCGCTTCGCGCGCGCGCGCCGCATCGACGATCTTGGAGGTGATGATGCGCGCATCCGCCGGGCGCTCCTCGAGAAACTCGCGCAGCTTCTCGGCGACGATCTCCTCGACCGCCGGGCGCACCTCGGAGGACACGAGCTTTTCCTTGGTCTGCGAGGAGAACTTGGGCTCGGGCACCTTGCACGACAGCACGCAGGCGAGGCCCTCGCGCATGTCATCGCCCGTGGTCTCCACCTTCGCCTTCTTGGCGAGGTCGGTCTCCTCGATGTACTTGTTCAGCACGCGCGTCATCGCCGCGCGCAGGCCGGTGAGGTGCGTGCCGCCGTCCTTCTGCGGGATGTTGTTGGTGAAGCAGATCACGTTCTCCTGGTAGGAGTCGTTCCACTGCATCGCCACCTCGACGCTGATGCCGTCCTTCTCGCCCTGGGCGTTGAACACGTTGGGGTGCAGCACCGTCTTGGCGCGGTTCATGTACTCGACGAAGCCCCTGACACCCCCCGAGAAGGCGAAGTTCTCCTCCTTGCCCGCGCGCTGGTCGACCAGCACGATACGCACGCCGTTGTTGAGGAAGGAGAGCTCCCGCAGGCGGCGCGCGAGGATGTCGTAGTGGTAGTCCACCGTGCCGAAGATCTGGCGCGAGGCGAGGAAGTGCACCTCGGTGCCGCGCTTCTCCGTGATGCCGGTCACGCGCAGCGGTGCGGTGGGCGCGCCGTCGGCGAACTCCAGCTGGTGCACCTTGCCGTCGCGCCAGATGGTGAGCCGCAGCCAGCTGGAAAGCGCGTTGACCACCGACACGCCCACGCCGTGCAGGCCGCCCGACACCTTGTAGGTGTTCGAGTCGAACTTGCCGCCCGCGTGCAGCTCGGTCATGACGATCTCGGCGGCCGAGCGCTTGTGCTCGTCGTCCTCCTTGATGCCGGTCGGGATGCCGCGGCCATTGTCGAGCACCGACACCGAGTTGTCGGTATGGATGGTGACCACGATCTCGTCGCAGAAGCCGGCGAGCGCTTCGTCCACCGCGTTGTCCACCACCTCGAAGACCATGTGGTGCAGGCCGGTCCCATCGGAGGTGTCGCCGATGTACATGCCGGGGCGCTTGCGCACGGCCTCCAGCCCCTTCAGCACCTTGATGCTGTCGGAGTCGTAGTCGTTCGCGTCTGGCAGTTGCTGCTCGGGTTCGCCCACTCGGGATTCCTTCCTCAGATGCGCATCGGCATGACGACGTACTTGAACTCCGGCTCCGCCGGGAACTGCAGCAGGGCGCTCGAGGCGGCGTCGCCGAAATGGCACTCGACCTGCGCGCCGCCCACGTTGTTCAGCACGTCGAGCAGGTAATTGACGTTGAAGCCGATGTCGAGGGCATCGCCGCGGTACTCGACTTCCAGCTCCTCCTGCGCCTCTTCCTGCTCGGCGTTGGACGACACCACCTTCAGGCTGCCATCGGTGAGCACCCAGCGCACGCCGCGGAACTTCTCGTTCGACAGGATCGCCGCGCGCTGCAGCGACTGGCGCAGCAGCTCGCGATCGAGGCTGACGCGGTTCTTGTGCTGCGTCGGGATGACGCGCGTGTAGTCCGGGAACTTGCCGTCCACCAGCTTCGAGACCAGCTCGATGCTGCCGAAGCCGAACGCCGCCTGGCCTTGTGAGAGCTCGATACGCACTTCGTCTTCCGTGTCGCCGAGGAGCTTGGAGAGCTCCAGCACCGTCTTGCGCGGCACGATGACCTCCTGGCGCGGCAGGCTCGCCGGCAGCGTCATCGCGGCGTAGGCCAGCCGATGGCCGTCGGTGGCCACCAGGCGCAACTGCTTGCCCTCGACGAGCACCAGCAAGCCGTTCAGGTAGTAGCGGATGTCCTGCTGCGCCATCGCGTACTGCACGAGCCCCAGGAGCCTGCGCAAGGCCTTTTGCGGCAGCGCGAGCTTGGCGACGTCGCCCGCGGGCTTGGCAAGCTTGGGAAAGTCCTCCGCCGGCAGCGTCTGCAGAGCGAAGCGGCTCTTGCCGGCCTTGACCTGCAGGCGCTTGTCCTGCTGCTGTAGCGTGACCTCCGCGCCATCGGGCAGCGCGCGCAGGATATCGACGAGCTTGCGCGCGCCCACCGTCAGCGGCTTGGCATCCGCGCCGGCCGCGAGGCCCGAGCGCGAGATGATCTGGATCTCGATGTCCGTGGCGAGGAACGACAGCACGCCGTCCACGCGTTCGATCAGCACGTTGGACAGGATGGGCAGCGTGTGGCGGCGCTCGATGATCCCGCTGACGGCCGCGAGCGGGGCGAGCAACTCGTCGCGTTTCGCTTTGACCAAGATCATTATTTATTCCTAGTAATAGTTAATAGAGCAGCCCGCCAGCGCGGGACAAGCCGGATTCCGCTTTGTGCGCATGGGCTTGCCGTGCGATCTGGCGCTGGGAAAGCTGTGGACGGCGTGTGCGCGGCTGTGGAGCGATTCCGGCCTCCGCCGCGCTGCGCGAGTTGCGCACATTCCGCGCAGAGCTAATCCACAGGCTATGCACGCAGGCAGCCGCGGGCGGCATTCATCCCTTCAGCACCTGCTCGAGCACCAGGTAGTCCCGGTTGAGCGCCGAATCCTTCTTGCGCAGGGTCGAGATGGTGCGGCAGGCGTGCAGCACCGTCGTGTGGTCTCGGTTGCCGAAGGCCTCGCCGATCTCAGGCAGGCTCATCGGCGTGAGCTCCTTGGCGAGCGACATGGCGACCTGGCGCGGCCGCGCCACGTTGCGGCTGCGCTTCTTGGAGTGCATGTCGGAAATCTTCAGCTTGAAATACTCGGCGACCGTCTTCTGGATGCCGTCCACGCTGATCTGCCGGCTGGCGACATTGAGGATGTCGCGCAGCGCCTCCTTGGCGAGGTCGAGCGTCATCTCGCGGCCCGTGAAGCGCGAGTAGGCGAGCACCTTCTTCAGCGCGCCTTCCAGCTCGCGCACGTTGGAGCGGATGTTCTTGGCGATGAAGAACGCGATTTCCTCGGACACCGGCGCCGCCTCGGCTTCCGCCTTCTTCAGCACGATGGCGACGCGCATCTCGAGCTCGGGCGGCTCGATGGCGACCGTCAGCCCCCAGCCGAAGCGCGAGATCAGGCGTTCCTCCATGCCGGCGATTTCCTTGGGGTAGGTATCGCAGCTGATGACGATCTGCTTGTGCGCTTCCACCAGCGCATTGAACGCGTAGAAGAACTCCTCCTGGGTGCGCCCCTTGTTGGAGAAGAACTGGATGTCGTCGATAAGCAGCAGGTCGAGGGAGTGGTAGTAGCGCTTGAACTCGTCAAAGGATTTCTGCTGGTAGGCGCGTACCACGTCGGTCACGTATTGCTCGGCGTGGGTGTAGCGGATGCGCGCCTGAGGGCGCTGCTCGGCGAGGTGGTTGCCGATCGCCTGCAGCAGGTGCGTCTTGCCCAGCCCCACGCCGCCGTAGATGAACAGCGGGTTGTAGGAGATCCCCGGGTTTTCCGCGACCTGGATTGCGGCCGCGCGCGCCAGCTGGTTCGCCTTGCCGGTGACGAAGCTGTCGAATGTGAACAGGCGATTCAGGCGCGCGCGCTCGAGCGCCGGTGGCGCCTCAGCTGCGGCGCCGCGCGCGGCGCTCGCGCGCGCCGGCGCTTCGGCGCTGCGCGACAGCACCAGGCGCAGCGCGAGTTCGCGGCCCGCGGCTTCACTGGCCAGGCGCTCGATGCGCGGGGCGAAGCGCTCGCGCACCAGCTCCATCACGAAACGGTTGGGCGCGGCGAGCACCAAAGTGCCGGCGCCGGCGTCGCCGGCCTCCGCGCCCAGGGGGCGGATCCAGGTGTTGAACTGCTGCGCGGGAAGCTCCTGCTCCAAGCGGCGCAGGCAGGCTTCCCAGAGGCTTTGCATGGTGTTGAGCGATCTCGCTGAAGCGCGCTTGTCGGGGCGCCGGCGCATGCGCAGAACGCAGCGTCGGCGAGGGCAAAATTTTACCCCTTCCGCGAGGTGTTATCCACAGACTTTGCGCGCGTGATGCGCGTGCGGCGCTACGCCTTCATGAGTTGACAATGCTGCGCTGCGCAGGCTCTAATACCGCCCTTTTTCGCAGCGAGCACTTCCATGAAGCGCACTTATCAACCCTCCAAGACGCGACGCGCGCGGCGTCACGGGTTCCTCGTCCGCAGCCGCACGCGCGGTGGCCGTGCGGTGCTGCGCGCACGGCGTGCAAGCGGCCGCAAGCGGCTCGCGGTCTAGTCCCTTCGGGGCGGATCGAAGGCTCACCGGGCGCTCCGCGTTCGAGCCGCTGCTGCACGCCGGCAAGCGGCGCAGCGTCTCCGGCTATACGTTCTACGTCTCGCGGCGCAGCGAAGGACCGCCGCGCCTGGGAATCCTGGTGACACGGCGGCACGCTGCCCGCGCCACCGAGCGCAATCGCATCAAGCGCTGCATCCGCGAGGCTTTCCGCCTCGAGCAGCAGCGTATCGGCCCGGTCGACG
>DASWBP010000418.1:0-2175 GCA_036390555.1 Burkholderiales bacterium
ACAAGCGCCTGTACACGCGCGTGTTCCTCACCACGCTCAAGGCGAAGGTGTTCGCCAAGATCGCGCTGCGCCACGTGGCGCTCGACGAGCGGCGCCTCGCGCGCGTGCGCACGCTGCGCGAGTTCGACGACATGTACACCGCGCCGCTGCACGGCTTTCGCGACGCCGACGACTACTGGCGGCGCGCCTCGAGCGCGCCCTGGCTCGCGCAAATTCGCGTGCCGACGCTGGTGCTCAATGCGAAGAACGATCCGTTCCTGCCGCGCAGCGCGCTCGAGTCGGCGGCGCGCAAGGCCTCGAGCGACGTGGTGCTAGAATTTCCGGCCAGCGGAGGCCACGCCGGCTTTCCCGGCCGCGAGCACTGGCTGGCGCGCCGCGTGCTCGAATTCCTTTCCCAACCGTGAACGTCCCGTCCGAGATCTTCCGCGCCTACGACATCCGTGGCATCGCCGGGCGCACGCTGACGCCCGAGGTGGTGCGCGCCGTCGGCCGCGCGCTCGGCTCGCTGGCGCCGCGCTTCGCCGTCGGGCGCGACGGCCGCGCTTCCGGCCCGCAGCTCGCCGGGGCGCTGTGCGAGGGCCTGCAGGCCTCCGGCGCGGACGTGGTGGACATCGGCGTCGCGCCCACGCCGCTCACCTATTTCGCCGCCCATCACCTCGGTACCGGCAGCTGCGTCTCCGTCACCGGAAGCCACAACCCGCCCGACTACAACGGCTTGAAGATGGTGGTCGAGGGGCACACGCTGTCCGGCGACGAGATCCAGGACCTGCGCCGGCGCATCGAAAGGCAGCAGTGGCGCGAAGGCAAGGGCCGGTGCAGCAGCGCAAGCGTGCTCGAGGCCTATCTCGCGCGCATCACGGGCGACGTCAAGCTCGCGCGGCCGATGCGCATCGCGGTGGATTGCGGCAATGGCGTGGCTGGCATGGCGGCGCCGCAGCTCTACCGGCGCCTGGGCTGCGAGGTGCGCGAGCTCTACTGCGAGGTGGACGGCAGCTTCCCCAACCACCATCCCGATCCTTCGCGCCCGGAGAACCTCGCCGACCTGATCGCCGCCGTGAAGCAAGGCGGCTGCGAGCTCGGGCTCGCCTTCGACGGCGACGGCGACCGCCTGGGCGTCGTCACGCGCGAGGGCGAGATCGTCTTCCCGGACCGGCAGCTGATGCTCTTCGCCGCGGACGTGCTTTCGCGCAATCCGGGCGCGCAGATCATCTACGACGTGAAGTGCACGCGCTTGCTCGCGCCCTGGATCGAGCGCCACGGCGGCAAGCCGCTCATCTGGAAGACCGGGCACTCGCTCATCAAGGCTAAGCTCGCCGAGACCGGTGCGCCGCTCGCCGGCGAGATGTCGGGGCACACTTTCTTCAAGGAGCGCTGGTACGGCTTCGACGATGCGCTCTACTCAGGCGCGCGGCTGCTGGAGATCCTGTCGCGCGCGGCGGACCCGGGTGCCGTGCTGCGCGCGCTGCCGGATGCGCCCTCCACCCCCGAGCTCAACTGGAAGCTTGCCGAGGGCGAGCCGCACGCGCTGGTGGCGAAGCTGCAGGCTGCCAGGCCCTTCCCGGGCGCGCGGAGCGTGCTGACCATCGATGGCGTGCGCGTCGAATACGCCGACGGCTTCGGACTGGCGCGCGCTTCCAATACGACGCCGGTGATCGTGCTACGCTTCGAGGCCGATACCGAAGGTGCGCTGCAACGCATCCAGCGCGAGTTTCGCGCCGCGCTGCAGCCGCTCAAGCCCGATGCGCCGCTGCCTTTTTAGCCTGCTCCTCCTCGCGAGCACCGCCATGCCCGCCGCCGCCTGCCCCGCCCTGCTCGATCGCAGCATGGCCGACATCCTCGAGAAGCCGCGCTCGCTGTGCGAGTACGCCGGCAAGGTGGTGCTGGTGGTCAACACCGCGAGCCAGTGCGGCTACACGCCGCAGTACGAGGGGCTGGAGGCGCTGTACCGCAAGTACCGCGAGCGCGGCCTGGTGGTGCTCGGCTTCCCGTCGAACGACTTCGGCGGCCAGGAGCCCGGCAGCAACCAGGAGATCGCGGCCTTCTGCGTGAACCAGTACGCCATCGACTTCCCGATGTTCGCCAAGACGAGCGTGCGCGGCAGCGACGCCAACCCGCTGTTCGCCGAGCTGGCGCGCGCCACCGGCGCTCAACCGCGCTGGAACTTCCACAAGTATC
>DASWBP010000419.1:0-33200 GCA_036390555.1 Burkholderiales bacterium
CCGGCTGGTCATCGTGGCCCTGCTCGCCCGCGGGCACCTGCTCATCGAGGACGTGCCCGGCGTGGGGAAGACGACGCTGGCTCAGGCGCTGGCCCGATCCCTGGGCCTCCAGTTCCAGCGCATCCAGTTCACCAGCGACATGCTGCCGGCCGACATCATCGGCGTGTCGGTCTACGAGCGCGACAGCGGCGCCTTCAAGTTCCACCCCGGGCCGGTCTTCTCGCAGGTGATCCTCGCCGACGAGGTCAACCGCGCCACACCGAAGACGCAGAGCGCGCTGCTCGAGGCGATGGAGGAGCACCAGGTCACCGTCGAGGGCGAGACGCGCAAGCTCCCCGAGCCCTTCTTCGTCATCGCCACGCAGAACCCCTCCGAGCAGGTAGGCACCTTCCCGCTGCCCGAGTCGCAGCTCGACCGCTTTCTCATGAGGATCGAGCTCGGCTACCCGGACCGCGATGCCGAGCGGGCGCTGCTCTCCGGCGCGGACCGGCGCGATCTGCTCGCCAGCCTCGAGCCGTGCATGAGCCCGGGCGAGCTCGTCGAGCAGCAGGAGCTGGCGCAGGGCGTCCACGTGGCGCCGGCGCTGCTCGATTACGTGCAGGCGATCGTCGAGTACACGCGCCGCTCGCCGGACTACGTGGCGGGCCTGTCGCCGCGCGCGGCGCTCGCGCTGGTGCATTCGGCGCGCGCCTGGGCGCTGCTCGAAGGCCGCGACAAGGTCATACCCGAGGACGTACAGGCGGTGCTTGCGGGCGTCGCCGCGCACCGGCTGCATCCGGCGCAGGATGCGGCGCGCCGCGTGGATGTGGGCGCGCAGTTGCTCGCCGCCGTGCCGATTCCCTAAGCTCCCCGGGCCCCGTACGAACGCCCCCGGCGATACCCAGGTCGAGCCTGTCGCCGCCCCGGGCACGCCGGCAGCCGGCGGACTGCTGTCCTCGGCCGGCCGCATCGCGATCCTTGCCGTAGGCATCGTGCTGCTCGTGGCGCTGGGGGCGTGGACCTACCGCGCTGTGGAAGATTCGCTGCGCGACATGCGCGCCGCTTCCATGCGCGCCCTGCTCGCCACGCACGCGGCCGCGCTGCGCGCAACGCTGGAGGAGCGGCTGGAAGATGCGCCGCCGGGCGCACGCGATGCGCGCATCCGCGAGGTGGCGGCGCGCTACGCCGAGGCGGCCGGGCGCCTGGGTGAAAGCGGCGTGGTCGTGGCATTCGACACGCGTGGCGCGGTGCTCAACCCGAGCCGCGCGGGCGAGACCACGGCGTCGCTGCTGCGCCGCGCCGATCCGGGCAGCGAGGGCATGGCGCTCGAGCCCTTCGTCAATGCGCGCGGCGAGGAAGTGATCGCCGTGTGGAGCTCGCTGCCGGAGTACGGCGTGGGGCTCGCGATCAAGCTCGCCGCGGCCGAGGCCTACGCACCGCTGCGCTTCCTGCGCATCGCCTTCGGCGTGGTGTTCGGCGCGCTGGTGCTCGCCGCGGCGGCCGCGCTCGCCTCCGCGCTGCAGATGCTGCAGCTGCGACGCGAGATGGGCGGCGGCCGGCGCCTGGGCGCCTACGTGCTCGGCCGGCGCATCGGCGAGGGCGGCATGGCCAACGTCTATCTCGCGCGCCACGACCTGCTCAAGCGGCCCACCGCGGTGAAGCTCCTGAAGCCCGCCCGCGCCACCGACGAAATGATCGCGCGCTTCGAGCGCGAAGTGCAGCTCGCGAGCAGCCTCGCGCATCCCAACACGGTGGAGATCTACGACTACGGCCGCACCGCGGACGGCTTGTTCTACTACGCCATGGAGTACCTGGACGGCATCACCGCGGCGGACCTGGTGGCGCGCGACGGACTTGTGCCGGTGCCGCGCGCGGTGCACCTGCTGCGCCAGGTGTGTGCGGGGCTCGCCGAGGCGCACGCCAAGGGGCTCGTGCACAGGGACATCAAGCCCGAGAACATCATGGTGTGCCGGCGCGGCGGCGAATACGACTTCGTGAAGATCCTCGACTTCGGCCTGGTGAAGAGCGTCGCCACGCCGCACAGCCGCGATCTGACGAGGAGCCTGCGCATCCTCGGCACGCCGCAGTACATGGCCCCCGAGCGCCTGCGCAACCCCGCCGACGTGGATGCGCGCGCCGACATCTACGCGGTCGGCGCCGTCGCCTTCCTGCTGCTCACCGGGCGCAAGCTCTTCGAGGCCGCGGACGACCTCGCCCTCACCACGCAGATCCTCAACGAGGAACCGCCGCGCGCCTCGCAAGTCGCGCGGCAGCCGATCCCCGCCGAGCTGGACATCCTGGTGGCGGCGTGCCTGGAGAAGAAGCGCGAAGACCGGCCACAGCGCGTCGCCGACCTGGTGGAGGCCTTCGAGGCGCTCGCCTCGGAGATGCCCTGGACCCAGCGCGAGGCGGCGGAGTGGTGGGCGAGCATTGCGCCTTCTGCGCCCGCGTAGCACGGGACGGGTTCAGCCACCGCATTCCGCACGGGGTGAGGCGCAAGATCATCGTCAGCGGCAGCACGCCGTCGGGCAAGCTGCGGGTCGACATGCCGGCGATGACCGGCGCCGAGGTGCCATTCTCCCGCTTACCGCCGCGGCAGCGCCTCGATCAGGCGGCCGATCTCATCCTCGGTGTTGTAGTAGTGCACCGAGGCCCGCGACAGGCTGTCGATCCCGCGCGGCCCGAAGTCCATGGGCGCGGTCAGCATCGACGAAATCCAGATGTTGATGCCCTGCCCGGCCATCCGCGCCATGGTCTCTGCCGGCGTCTCGCCCTCGATACGAAAGGTGACGAGGCCCGATTTCACGCGACCGCGGTCGTGCACGGTCACGCCGGGCAAGCGGGCAAGCGCGGCGCGCAGGGTCTCGGCCAGCGCCCGCACGCGCGCCTCGATTCGGTCGAGGCCGATCGCGCGGGCGTAGCGCACCGCTGTCACCAGGCCGATCCGGCCCGCGACGTTCGACTCCCAGGTCTCGTAACGCTTCGCGTCGGGCGCGAGGCGAATGCCGCTCGTGCCATCGAGCACGGCAGATTTCAGGTCGACGAAGGCAGGCTCGATCTCGTTCATCCGGCCGCGGCGCACGTAGAGGAAGCCGGTGCCGCGCGGCCCGCGCAGGTACTTGCGGCCCGTCCCCGAGAGCACGTCGCAACCGATGGCCTGCACATCAATTTGAATCTGCCCGACCGACTGGCAGGCGTCGAGCATGTAGATCAGCCCGTGCCGGCGCGCGATTTCGCCCACCTGGGCGGCGGGATTGACCATTCCGCCCGCCGTAGTGGCATGGGTCAGCAGGATGGCGCGCGTCTGCGGCGTGACCATTGCGTCCAGCGCGGACACATCGACCAGCCCATCGCTGTCGGACGGCGCGAGATCGACCTCGAATCCCCTCCTTGCCGCCTGCTGCCGCAGGCCGAGATAGTTCGAGACATACTCGGCAGGCGCATGGGTGATCAGCCGGTCGCCGCGGCCGAGGCGAAGGCCGTAGAAGGCCATGTCCCAGGCGCGAGTGGCGTTCTCGACATACGCGATCTCGTCCGGGCCGGCGTTCAGCAGGCCGGCGAACTCGCCGTAGAAGGCCGTCAGTGTCTCGGCTGCGCGCTTTTCCGCCTCGTAGCCGCCGAAGCGCTCCTCGTTGCGCAGATGGTCGATCACGGCATCGGCGACCGGTCGCGGCATGAGCGCGGCTCCGGCGTTGTTGAAGTGAACCACGCGCTGGCAGGCGGGCGTGTCCTCCCGGAGTCGCGCGATATCGAGATCGGTCATCACATCCCCGTTCCAAGGAAATCCGTGAAGTCTCCTAATACACTAGTCATGCGAGCGCTTTCTGGCCGCCCACCTGGCGGGCGCCGCCCGCAGGAGGAATTGCCCCCTTGCCGGTGGAGCGAGGAAAGTCCGCGTCACAACGGACCACGACAGCGGTACCTCCCGGTTCCACGGCGCGAGCGACATGATGCGGGCTAGCGGGCAATAGTCGAAGACCAGTCGTATCCAGGTCCCCGCGAGGACGAGCCAGTGGATGACTTCCAGCGGTCCCCAGAGCCCCAACGCGAGCAGCACGAGGAATGCCAATGGGACTTGTACCGAGAATGCCGCCGCTCGCCGCTCGCGCAGCAGGAAATGCCCGACCTGAGCCGCGACGACGGCGAAAGCAAGCGGCATCGCCGGCGCCCAGCCGGCGAGCGCGACGCCCAGCGCGCATCCGGCTGCGAACCAGTACCACCACTTCGGGCCATGCCCGATATGCGCGAAGGGCGTCCGGCGGAGGCGCGGCATCGCTGCCGCCTGTACCGAGTCGCCTCGTGCCTGGCCAAAATCCGTGGAGTTCCTCCCGCTGGCCACTACGCCGCCCTCGCCAGGTGGTCGTAACCGGACTGCGCGTCGAGGAACGCCGCGATGCGCGCATTGACCTCGGTGGCATGGGAAATCGGCCCCATGTGACCTGCGTTGCGCACGCACTCCCGCGTAGAACCGGGAAGCACGGAGCCGAGGAGCTCGGCGATGCGGCGCGCCGGGCGCCGCGTGCTCCCCCCCACAAGCAGCAGCACGGGGACACGGACCGCGCGGTAGTCCGTGAGCGAGGCCATGCCGAAGTTCACAGCGTCGAACTCGGCGTCCACCTTGCGCATGCGCGCGGTGATGGCGGCCTGGCGGCGCGCATCGAGCGATTCCCACGCGCCCGGGCCGGACCAGTACTCGACAAAAAGCCTGGCGGCGAACGCCGCACGGCCGGCATGCAGGGAGCGGCGGATCGCGAACCGCACTTCATCGATCTCGGTCTTGACAGTGGAGCGACCGGGACGCTCGGCCGTGCCGTCGTTCAGCAGCGAGAACAGGACCGGCTCGTAGAGCGCGACGCTGCGCACGCGCCCCGGATTGCGCAGCGCGAGCTCCAGCGCGACCGCGCCGCCGTACGAGTGGCCTACCAGGTGGACGCCGTCGGGCTCGGACTCGATCAGCGGCTCGATCCGCTGCGCCTCGTCCTCGAGCGTGAGCGGCCGCTCGTAGTGCCAGCCGCAGGCCTCGCCATAGTCGATCAGTTCCGGCGCGGCCACACGGTAGACGGCACCCAGGGTCTGGGCAAGCGCGGCCCACTGGCGCGGCGAGCTGGCGCTGGAGTGCAAGCAGATCACCGCGGCGGCCTGATATGCGATGTCGGATGCGCGAGTCATGCGCGTTTCCTTGGCTGCAATAGAGGCGCCAGCGTACGGGCATATCGCTGCCGCAGGATTTCCGCAGGGATACGGTTTGTAACGCGCTGGTAACCGCGGGCGCGCAACCGCAACTTCGCTGCCGGCGCGCGACTCCGAGGAAAGCGGCGGACGCCCGCGGCGATCGACGCCGCGGTTCACAGCGGCTAGGCCGCTGCCCTTTCGGCGCGGCGGCGCTCGTGCTCCTGGAGGAAGCGCTTGCGCAGGCGGATGGACTTGGGCGTGATCTCGACGAGCTCGTCCTCGGCGATGAACTCCACCGCGTATTCGAGCGTCAGGCCGATCGGCGGCGTGAGGTCGATCGCCTCGTCCTTGCCGGAGGCGCGGATGTTGGTGAGCTGCTTGGTGCGGATCGGGTTCACCACCAGGTCGTTGTCGCGGCTGTGGATACCGACGATCATGCCCTCGTACACCGGGTCGCCCGGGTTGACGAACATGCGCCCGCGCTCCTGCAGCTTCCACAGCGCGTAGGCGACGGCGACGCCGTCGTCCTGCGACACCAGCACCCCGTTCCTGCGCTCGGCCATGTCCTCGCCCTTCGCGGGGGCGTACTCGTCGAACACGTGGCTCATGATGCCGGTGCCGCGCGTCAGCGTCATGAACTCTCCCTGGAAGCCGATCAGGCCGCGCGCCGGGATGCGGTAGTCAAGGCGCACGCGGCCCTTGCCGTCGGGCTGCATGTCCAGCAACTCTCCGCGGCGCCGTCCCAGCTCCTCCATCACGCCGCCCTGGTTCGCGTCCTCCACATCCACCGTGAGCACCTCGTAGGGCTCGCAGCGCACGCCGCCGATCTCCTTGTAGATCACGCGCGGCCGCGACACCGCGATCTCGTAGCCCTCGCGGCGCATGTTCTCCAGAAGGATGGTCAAGTGCAGCTCGCCGCGGCCGTGCACGATGAAGGTGTCGGTGTCCTCGGGATATTCGACGCGCAGCGCCACGTTGCTCTTGGTCTCCCGCTCCAGCCGCTCGCGGATCTGGCGGCTGGTGACGTACTTGCCCTCGCGACCGGCGAGCGGCGAGGCGTTCACCAGGAAATTCATGGTCAGCGTGGGCTCGTCCACCTTCAGCAGCGGCAGCGCGTCCGGATGCTCGGGGTGGCAAAGCGTGGTGCCGATGTTCACTTCCTCGATGCCGTTCACCAGCACGATGTCGCCGGCCTGCGCTTCCTCGACCTGCCGGCGCTCCAGGCCCTCGAACATCAGCACCTGGTTGACCTTGGCCTTGACCGGCTGCGCGTCCGGGCCGTTCAGCACCAGGACCTCCTGCGCTGCCTTGAGTCGGCCGCGGCGAATGCGGCCGATGCCGATCTTGCCGACGTAGCTCGAGTAGTCGAGCGAGCAGATCTGCAGCTGCAGCGGAGCGTCGGCGTCCTCGTCGCGCATCGGCACGTACTTGAGGATGGCCTCAAACAGCGGCTTCATGTCGCCGCCGCGCGCCGCCGGGTCAAGGCTCGCCCAGCCTTCCAGCGCCGAGGCGTAGACCACGGGGAAGTCCAGCTGCTCCTCGGTCGCGCCGAGCTTGTCGAACAGATCGAAGGTCTGGTTGACCACCCACTGCGCGCGCGCGCCGGGGCGGTCGACCTTGTTGACGACCACGATGGGCTTCAGTCCCTGCGCCAGCGCCTTGCGGGTGACGAAGCGCGTCTGCGGCATCGGCCCCTCGACCGCGTCGACCAGCAGCAGCACGCCGTCCACCATCGACAGCACGCGCTCGACCTCCCCGCCGAAGTCGGCGTGGCCCGGGGTGTCGACGATGTTGATGTGCGTGCCCTCGTAGCGCACCGCGCAGTTCTTGGCGAGGATGGTGATGCCGCGCTCGCGCTCAAGGTCGTTGGAGTCCATGACGCGCTCCTGCACCTGCTCGTGCGCGGCGAAGGTGCCGGTGGCGCGCAGCAGCTTGTCCACGAGCGTGGTCTTGCCGTGGTCGACGTGGGCGATGATGGCGAGGTTGCGCAGGGCGCGTGGCATCAGCTTGATCCGAAACGCAAAAAGTCGCGCATTGTACGCGACTTGCGCTCCGCCGTGTTGCGCCGCGAAACGACCCCGCGGGCGCAGAATCGCGCAGCCGCACGCCCGGCCGGCGCCGCGTTCCGGCCGCAAGCGCTGCGGCGCGAATCGACCACAGGCTCCCTAGACGAGCAACCCCACGAACGCCGCGGTGAGGCAGGTGGCGAGCGTGCCGGAGACGATGGACTTGAGGCCCAGTTGCACCACTTCCGCGCGCCGCTCCGGGCACATCGTGCCCAGGCCGCCGATCATGATGCCGAGGCTGCCGAAATTGGCGAAGCCGCAGAGCGCGTAGGTCATGAGCAGGCGCGAGCGCTCCGAGAGCTCGGCCATCTTCGACATCTCCACGTAGGCGACGAGCTCGTTGATCACCGTCTTGGTGCCAAGCAGGGTGCCCGCCGCTTGCGCCTCCGCCCAAGGCACGCCCGCGAGCCACGCCAGCGGCGCGAGCACCCAGCCAAGCGCGCCCTGCAGCGTGTAGGGCGCAATCGCCAGGTTGACGAGCGCCACCAGCGCGACGAACACCACCAGCATGGCGACGATGTTGAGCAGCAGCTGCGCGCCTTCCAGCGTGCCGCGCGTGAGCGCGTCCATGCTGCTCGCGTATTCGCTCTTCAGCTCGATGCGCCCGCCGGCCGGCTCGCCCGCCGGCGGCACCATGATGAACGCCACGGCGAGCGCCGCCGGCGCCGAGAGGATGGAGGCGATCAGCAGGTGCGCGACCGCGTCGGGCATCTTCGCGCCGAGGATGCTCGCGTAGAGAAAGAGCACCGTGCCGGCGATCGAAGCCATGCCGCCGGTCATGATGGCAAAGAGCTCGCCGCGCGAGACGCGCGCGAGGTACGGCCGGATGAAGAGCGGCGCCTCGACCATGCCGACGAACACGTTGGCTGCCGTTGCAAGGCCGAGCACTCCGCCCACGCGCATGGATTTCTCCAGCAGCCAGGAGATCAAGCGCACGATCGCCGGCAGCACGCGCCAGTGGAACAGCAGCGCGGAGAGCGCGCTGATGACGAGCACCAGCGGCAACGCGCGGAAAGCGAGGATGAAGCTCGAAGCCGGGTCGGTCTCGGCAAACGGCGCCTTGCCGCCGCCCAGGTAGCCGAAGACAAAGCCGGTGCCCGCCTGCGTCGCCTTCTCCAGCACGAGCAGCACGTCGTTCAGGCGCAGGAACGCGTCCTTCGCGTAGGGCATCTTGAGAAATACCAGCGCGAGCGCGAAGACCAGCGCCAGTCCCGCCGCGACTGCGCGCCAGGGAACGTCGCGGCGACGCTCGGAAAGCAGCCAGGCGATCGCAAGAAGGCCGGCGATGCCGAGAACGGCCTGCACGCCGCTATTCCTTAAACACGCCGGCGATGGTGGCCTGGATCGCCTCGGCCGCGGCGCGCGGATCCGCCGCATCGCGGATCGGACGGCCCACCACGATGTAGTCGGCGCCGTTGGCGAAGGCCTGCGCCACATCCACGGCGCGCTTCTGGTCGCCCATGGCGCTCCCCGCCGGACGGATGCCGGGCGTGACCACGAGGAGCCGCGCGCCGAACTCGGCCTTGAGCCTCGGCGCCTCGAGCGCCGAGGCGATCACGCCATCGCAACCGGACTCAAGCGCCGCGCGCGCGCGCTGCAGCACCAGGTCCTCCACGCTCCCCGCGTAGCCCATCTCGGCGAGGTTCTTCTGGTCGAAGCTTGTCAGCACGGTCACGGCTAGCAGCTTCAGCGACCCCTTCTCGCGCGCTGCCGCCTCCATGATCGAGCGCTCGGCGTGCAGGGTGAGGCACTCCGCGCCGCTCGTACGCAGGTTGGCGACCGCGCGCCGCACGGTCTCCGGGATGTCGTAGAGCTTGAGGTCGGCGAACACCTTGCCGCCTCGAGACCTGAGCCAGGCAAGCAGCTCGAAGTAGCCGCCCGCGGTGAACAGCTCCAGGCCTATCTTGTAGAAGCGCACGGCGTCGCCGAGGCGCTCGGCGTAGGCACGTGCCTGCGCGGCGTCCGGAACATCCAGCGCGGCGATCAAGCGCTCCCGGCGAGGGATAGGGCTCATGGGGCGTTCCTGGGCTCGAGGGTAGGCAGGCGGCCGGCGCGCCAGGCCGGTAGCGCCGCCGTGAGCGTCGCACCGAACAGCACCACCACCCACGACAGGTAAAGCCACAGCAGGAACAGCGGGATCATGGCGAAAGCGCCGTAGATCATCGTGTAAGTGGGGAATTTCGCGACGTACAGTCCGAAGCCGCGCTTGGCGAGCTCGAAGGCGACGCCGGCCACGACGCCGCCCAGCGCGGCGTGGCGTAGCGCCACGTCCCGGTAGGGTACGACAAGGTAGACCAGCGAAAGCGCGGCGCAGGTGAGGACGAAGGCCAGCAGGCCCACCACGGTCTTGCGGTAGTCGTCCAGGTCGAGATACCCGAGCGAGTTCACCACGAGGTACGAGGTCAGGTACAAGCTCGCGCCGATCAGCGCCGGGCCGAGTGTCAGCACCGCCGCGTAGACGAAAAGGCGCCGCGCGAGGTGCCGGTGGCGCTGCACGCGGAAGATGCGGTTGAGCGCCGCGTCCACTGTCAGCATCAACATGAGCGAGGTGACGACCAGGAAGACGAGGCCCACCGAGGTGAGTTCGGCCGCCTTCTCGGCGAAGGCGGCGATCTGCCGGGTCACCCTGGCGCTTCCCTCCGGCAGCAGCTGGGCCGCCGCGAAGCGTCCGAGCGCATCCATCGCGTGCTCGAACGCCGGGAAGCGCGTCGCGAGCGCGAGCACCACGGCGACGAGGGGTACCAATGCGAGCAACGTGGTGAAGGTGAGCGCGCCGGCGGTCTCGAAGCCGCGGTCCTCGCGCAAGCGCTGCGCCAGCGCGAGGAAGAACTCGAGCAGGCGGTGTGCGGTGCGGCGCATGCGGGCCGTATGATACAGGGCGATGGGCGAGATCCTGGTCCTCTACTACAGCGTCGGCGGCTCGCTGCGGCGCATGGCGGAGCTGGTCGCCGAAGGCGTGGAGCGCGTGCCGGGCGCGCAGGCGAAGCTGCGCACCGTGCCGAAGGTCGCGCCGGTCACGCAGGCGGCGGCGCCGGCCGTGCCGCCCGAGGGCGCGCCCTACGCGGAGCTGAAGGATCTTGCCGAGTGCGCCGGGCTCGCGCTCGGCAGCCCGACCCGCTTCGGCAACATGGCGGCGCCGCTCAAGTACTTCCTCGATGGCACCTCGCCTTTCTGGCTGAAGGGCACGCTTGCCGGCAAGCCCGCCTGCGTATTCACCTCCACGGCGAGCATGCATGGCGGGCAGGAGACGACGCTCGTCTCCATGATGCTGCCGCTCCTGCACCACGGCATGCTGATCGTCGGCACGCCCTACACGCAGGCGGAGCTCAACGCCACGCGCACGGGCGGCACGCCGTATGGCCCGAGCCATTTCGCCGGCGTCGCGGACGACCAGCCGGTGACGGACCACGAGCGCGCGCTATGCATCGCGCAAGGCAAGCGCCTGGCCGAGATCGCATTGAAGCTTTGGGGCTGAGCGCGTGCCGCGCGTCGTCTTCACCTCCAACCTGCAGCGGCACGTGAGCTGCCCCGAGACGCAGGTGGCGGCGGGCACGGTGGCGAGCGCGCTCGCGCAGGTGTTCGCCGCGCAGCCGCAGGCGCGCGGCTACGTGCTCGACGAGCAGGGACACCTGCGCAAGCACGTGGTGGTGTTCGTCGATGGCCGCCGGGTGCGCGATCGCGATCGCCTCAGCGATCCGGTCGGCGAGGCGAGCGAGGTGTACGTGCTGCAAGCCCTCACGGGAGGCTGACATGAAGCTCTATGTGGGAACGAAGAAAGGGCTGTTTGTGGTACGGGGCGGCAGGATCGGCGCGCCGCACTTTCTCGGCGACCCCGTGAGCATGGTGCTGCCCGATCGCGACGGCACGCTCTACGCCGCGCTCAACCTGGGCCACTTCGGCGTCAAGCTGCGCCGCTCGCGGGACGGCGGCAGGCGCTGGGAGGAAGTCGCCGCGCCCGAGTATCCCCCGCAGCCGGAAGGCACGCAGGACAAGACGCCGTGGAAGCTGGTGCAGCTCTGGTCGCTCGAGTCCGACGGCAAGCGCCTGTGGGCCGGCACCATCCCGGGCGGCTTGTTCACGTCGGAAGACCGTGGCAAGAGATGGCAGCTCGTGCGCAGCCTCTGGGACCGGCCCGAGCGCCTGGAATGGGGCGGCGGCGGCTACGACCACGCCGGCATCCATTCGATCGCCATCTCCCCGCGCGACCCTCGGCGCATCACGGTGGCGGTCTCCACCGGCGGCGCCTGGCAGACGCGCGATGGCGGCAAGAGCTGGGCGATCTGCGCGCAGGGCATGTATGCGGAATACATGCCGCCCGCGCAGAAATTCGAGCAGAACGCGCAGGACGTGCACCGCCTCGTGCTCTGCGCCGCGCATCCCGAGGTGATGTGGGCGCAGCACCACAACGGCGTATTCCGCTCGGCGGACGAGGCGCAGACCTGGCAGGAGGTCACCGCCATCAAGCCGGCGAAGTTCGGCTTCGCGGTGGCCGCGCACCCGAAGGATCCCGGCACCGCGTGGTTCGTGCCGGCGGTAAAGGACGAGTGCCGCGTGCCGGTGGACGCCAAGCTCGTCGTCGCGCGCACGCGCGACGGCGGCAGGTCCTTCAAGGTCCTGCGCAAAGGCCTGCCGCAGCAACGCGCCTACGACCTCATTTACCGCCACGGCCTCGACGTGGATGCGAGCGGCGATGTGCTCGCCTTCGGCTCGACCACCGGCGGGCTGTGGCTGTCGGAGGACCAGGGCGACTCCTGGCGCTGCCTTTCGACGCAGCTGCCGCCGATCCATTGCGTGCGCTTCGGCTAGCCGCGTCGGCGAGCCTGCTCGCGCTGCTCGCGCTGTGCCTCGCGTGGGAGCTGTGGCTGGCCCCGCTCCGGCCGGGCGGGTCGCTGCTCGCGCTCAAGGCGGCGCCGCTCGCGCTGCCGATCCCCGGGATCCTCAATGGACGGCGCTACACCTACCAGTGGTCCTCGATGCTGATGCTCGCCTACTTCGCCGAAGGCGTGACGCGCGCCTGGAGCGAGCGCGGCGTCTCGCAGCTGCTCGCCGGCGCCGAGATCGCGCTCAGCCTCGTCTTTTTCGCGTCCGCGGTGGCGTTCGCCCGGCTGACGCGAGGGTCCGCTTAGCCGCAGCGTAGATCGGTACTTCGATGAGCGCGCCGCCGACGCTAGCGCGCTCCCTGCCTTGCGCCCTCGCCTTCTCGAAAGCGGCGACGATGCGCGCGGCGCGCGCGAGATCCGGCGTGAGCACCTTGTTGAGCGGCCCGGCGTGGGCAGCATCGACCAGGCTCTTCATGCGGTAGCCCATGCGCCTTGCCCATTTCGCGTCGGCCACCGCGCCCTTCACGTCGCTGAAGGTGTACGGCGCGTCGATCGCCTCGACGCCGGCCGCGCGGCATTCGACGAGGAAGCGCTGGCGCACATAGGCCAGCTCTTCGCCGCCTCGGCTGCGGCTCGTGCCGAGGTCGGCCACCATGTCTTCGCTCGCCACCAGAAGCGCGACAACGCGCGGGCTCGCGCGCGCGATCTCCTGGAGGCGCAGCAGACCCCTGGCCGACTCGACATTCGGCACGAGGTCGAAGCCGGGCGCGGCCTCGGCGAGCGCGCGCACCTGCTCGGGCGCCTCCACCTTCGACATCAGGACGAAATCGGGTTTGCCTGCGAGGACCGCCGCAAGGTCCTCGCGGCCGCAGGTCTCGAGCGGATTGACGCGCACTGCCGCGAGCGCGCCCGCCTTGCGCCAGCGCTCGTACAGGCCCGCGGCGAGCGAGCGTGCACTTGCCCGCAACTCGGGCGGCGTGAAGTCCTCGAGCTCCTGGATGAGCACGTCGGCGCCCGAGCGCGCCGCGGCCGCCTGCGCCGCCTGGTCGGCGCCGGGAACGAACAGCCAGGTGCGCGCCGCGCGATCCATGCGCGCTACAGCTCGCGCGCGACGAAGTTCGGCAGGTTCAGGCGCCTCATGTCGGGAACGGCCCTGAGCGAAGGAGCTGCAGCAACGGGTCGCCCGGCCTCCTTGGCCGCTGCGAGGTCGCGCTCCAGGCGATCGGCGACGATGATCTTCGCCTCCGCCACCAGCCGGCCGGTGGAGCGCATCTGCGGCCGCGACTCGACGATGTATTCGCCGACGTAGGTGGTGCGGCCGGCGGCAATCGCGAATGGAATGCTGAAATCCACCCGCGGCCGCGCATAGTTCGCGTCGCCGCTGCCGGGCGCAAAGCCCAGGTAGGTGAAGAATTCGTATTCGCCCGGCGGCAAGGGGACGGCAAATATCGTGACGCGCCGGCCGCCCTCGCCCGTCGTCTCGATTTCCCCCGGCCGCGCGGCGCCCTGGCTGATGCGGATCGACCCGGGTTCGCGGTCGCCCCTCCGGCGAAAATGGAGCTCCAGGTCGAGGTAGGCGTTCGGCGCGCCGAAGCCGAGAGAGCCCAGCAGCAGGCCGGCGGATGCGCCGGCCTCCACCTGCAGCTCCTTTGACACTCTGGCGCCGAAATGCTCAGTGCCGGCGCAGCCGGCGAGCGCCACGCATGCCGCCGCAAGCAGCGCACGCAGCATCAGAGCTGGTGCTGCGGGTTGACCCGCTCCATCTTGCTCGCCAAGCGGTTGAGCGCGCTGATATAGGCTTTGGCCGAGGCGACGATGATGTCGGTGTCGGCGCCCACGCCATTGACGATGCGGCCGCCCTTGGCCAGGCGCACCGTCACCTCGCCCTGCGACTCGGTGCCCTGCGTCACGGCGTTGACCGAGTAGAGCAGGAGGTCCGCCCCGCTCTTCGCCACCGACTCGATCGCCTTGAAGGTTGCGTCCACGGGCCCGTCGCCCTTCGCCGCCGCCTTCCTTTCCTTGCCCGCCTCGCTCATCACGATCTCGGCGTGCGGCCGCTCGCCCATGCCGCTTGCCTGGCTCATGGACACCAGGCGCCAGTGCTCGTCGGTGGCGGCGCCCGCCTGCTGCGTCACCAGCGCCTGCAGGTCCTCGTCGAAGATCTCCGCCTTCTTGTCGGCGAGGTCCTTGAAGCGCTGGAAGGCCTTGTTGTAGGCCTCCTCGTTGTCCAGCTCGATGCCGAGCTCTTTCAGCCGCTGGCGGAACGCCGTGCGCCCGGAGAGCTTGCCGAGCACGATCTTGTTGGTGGTCCAGCCCACGTCCTCGGCGGTCATGATCTCGTAGGTCTCGCGCGCCTTGAGCACGCCGTCCTGGTGGATGCCGGAGGCGTGCGCGAAGGCGTTGGCGCCCACCACCGCCTTGTTCGGCTGGACGACGAAGCCGGTGATCTGCGACACCAGCCGAGAGGTCGGCACGATCTGCGTGGCGTCGATGCGCGTCTCGAGATTGAAGAAGTCCTTGCGCGTGCGCACCGCCATCACCACTTCCTCGAGCGAGGTGTTGCCGGCGCGCTCGCCCAGGCCGTTGATGGTGCACTCGATCTGGCGCGCGCCGCCGATCCTCACCGCCGCAAGGGAATTCGCCACCGCCATGCCGAGGTCATTGTGGCAGTGCACGCTCCACACCGCCTTGTCGGAATTGGGCACGCGCTCGCGCAGGCGCCGGATCATCTCGCCGAACTGCTCGGGCACCGCGTAGCCCACCGTGTCCGGGATGTTGATGGTGGTGGCGCCCTCCTTGATCACCGCCTCCAGCACGCGGCAGAGGAACTCGGGGTCCGAGCGGCTGCCGTCCTCGGGCGAGAACTCGACGTCGGGGCAGGCGTTCTTCGCGTAGCGCACCGAGAGCCTGGCCTGCTCGAGCACCTGCTCGGGGCTCATGCGCAATTTCTTCTCCATGTGCAGCGCGCTGGTGGCGATGAAGGTGTGCACGCGCCAGCTCTTGGCGCCCTTCAGCGCGTCGATGCCGCGCTGGATGTCGCGGTCGTTGGCACGGCACAGGCCCGCCACGGTGGAGTCTTTCACCACGTTGGCGATGGCGCGCACCGCCTCGAAGTCGCCGTTGGAGGACGCGGGAAAGCCGGCTTCGATCACGTCGACGCGCATGCGCTCCAGGGCGCGGGCGATGCGCAGCTTCTCGTCCCTGGTCATGGACGCACCCGGGCTCTGCTCGCCGTCGCGCATGGTGGTGTCGAAAATGATCAATTTGCCGTTGCTCATGGTCCCGTCCTCGTGGATGTGAATGGACTGATCCCTGTCCGCCTTGTGGGCGGCGCGGGCACTGCCGAATTGTGGGGTTTTAGTTTGTGCGCGCGGGGCGCAGCAGCAGGCCGCCCAGCGCGAGAAGCGCGAGCGTGAGGATGTTGCCGAGAAGCTTGGCCTGTTGCATGCGGGCACTATAGCCCGCGCTGCGCGCGGCAGTCAAGGACGCGGCCTGGCTCTCTTGCCGAGCGCCCAGAGGACGTAGCCCGAAAGGCCATAGACGCAGAACAACAGGAACAGCACGATCGGCGGGTCGGAGGACACCAGCACGAAGCCGAGCACGATCAGCAGCAGCGCCCAGAACGGCACGCTCCTCCTGAAGTTGATGTCCTTGAAGCTGTAGAAAGGCACGTTCGACACCATGGTGAGGCCGCCATACAGCGCGAGGAAGGCGGCCACCCACTGCAGGCCCCAGACGTCCAGCGGGATCTTGTTGTCATGCGCAAGCCAGACGAATCCCGCCACCAGGGCCGCCGCCGCCGGACTCGGCAAGCCCTGGAAGTAACGCTTGTCGACGATGCCGATCATCACGTTGAAGCGCGCCAGGCGCAGCGCGGCACCGGCGCAGTAGACGAACGCCGCGATCCAGCCGAAGCGGCCGAGGTCCTTCAGTGCCCATTCGTAGAGAACGAGCGCCGGCGCGGCGCCGAAGGACACCATGTCGGAGAGGCTGTCGTACTCCGCGCCGAATTCGCTCTGCGTGCGCGTCAGGCGCGCCACGCGGCCGTCCAGCCCGTCGAGCAGCCCGGCGATGAAGATGGCGACCGCCGATTCGCCGAAGCGTCCGTTCATCGCCTGCACGATGGCGTAGAAGCCGGCGAACAGCGCCGCCGTCGTGAACAGGTTCGGCAGCAGGTAGATGCCGCGGCGGCGCAGCGTGCCGCCGCGCGGGGGCACCATCCCCGGAAGGTAGTCCTGCCGCTGGTCGCCTTGCTCAGCCATGGTCGGGCAGCCTCGCCAGCACGCTTTCGGCCGCGTACACCTTGTCGCCGATGGCGGCCACCGGCTGCGCATCGAGCGGCAGGTATACGTCCACGCGCGAGCCGAAACGGATGAAGCCGAAGCGCTCCCCCCTTTGCAGCTCGGCGCCGGCACTAACGTAGCACAGGATGCGGCGCGCGATCAGCCCGGCGACTTGCACGCAGGTGACGTCGGTACCGCCGCGCGTACGGAACCAGAGCGCATTGCGCTCGTTGTCGACGGATGCCTTGTCCAGTGCCGCGTTGAGGAATCGCCCGGCGTGGTACCAGACCTGCTTCACCGTGCCGTCCACCGGCGCGCGGTTGGAGTGCACGTTGAACACGTTCATGAACACGCTGATCTTGAGAGCCTCGCGCTCCAGCCACGGGTCGCGCGCCTTCTCCACCGCGACAATGCGCCCGTCGGCGGGCGCCACCACCGCACGCGCGTCCTCGGGTACCTCGCGCGGCGGATCGCGGAAGAACTGCAGGACGAAGAGCGCCGCGAGCCATAGCGGCAGCGACCACCAGAGGCCCGCGAGCCAGGCAATCAGCGCCGCGGCGGCGACCGCGATGGCGAGGAACGGCCAGCCCTCGCGCGCGATCAGCGGGTGCGGATACGGCGGCCGCACTACTTGTCGTCTTCCTTCAAGCGCTCGGAGCCCTGGCCCTGCTGCATTGCCTTCTGCACGTCCGCTGTCGCCTTGTCGACGGTCCGCTTCGGCGTGCGGCCGATCTCCTGCGACTGCTCCGGAGTGCAGGCCGCGAGCGCAACCAGCGCCGCCAGCGCAGCGCTAGTTCTTCGAAGTGTCGACAAGGCGGTTCTTGCGGATCCAGGGCATCATCTCGCGCAGCCGCGCGCCGACCTTCTCGATCGGCAGCTCCGCGGTCATGCGGCGCCGCGACAGTAGCACCGGCGCGCCGGCGCGGTTCTCCAGCACGAACTCCTTGGCGTACTCGCCCGACTGGATGCGCGCCAGCACTTCCTTCATGCGCGCGCGCACGCCGGCGTCGATGATCTTCGGGCCGCTCACGTACTCGCCGTACTCGGCGTTGTTGGAGATCGAGTAGTTCATGGTGCCGATGCCACCCTCGTACATCAGGTCGACGATGAGCTTCAACTCGTGCAGGCACTCGAAGTAGGCCATCTCCGGCGCGTAGCCTGCATCCACCAGCGTGTCGAAACCCGCCTTCACCAGCTCGACGCAGCCGCCGCAGAGCACCGACTGCTCGCCGAACAGGTCGGTCTCGGTCTCTTCCTTGAAGTTGGTCTCGATGATGCCCGCCTTGCCGCCGCCGATCGCCGCCGCGTAGGACAACGCCACTTCGCGCGCCTTCTTCGACGGGTTGCGGTGCACGGCGATCAGCATCGGCACGCCGCCGCCCGCGGCGTAGGTGGAGCGCACGGTGTGTCCCGGCGCCTTGGGCGCCACCATCCACACGTCAAGGTCGGCGCGCGGCTGGATCAGGCCGTAGTGGATGTTGAAGCCGTGCGCGAAGGCAAGCGACGCGCCCTGCTTGATGTTGGGTTCGACGAACTCCTTGTAGATCTGCGCGTGGTGCTCGTCGGGCAGGAGAATCATGACGATGTCGGCGCCCTTGATGGCCTCGGCGAGCTCGGCGACCTTGATCCCGCCCTTCTTCGCCTTGTCCCAGGAGGCGCCGCCCTTGCGCAAGCCGACGGTGACTTTCACGCCGGAATCCTGCAGGTTCTGCGCGTGCGCGTGGCCCTGCGAGCCGTAGCCGATGATGGTGACCTTCTTGCCCTTGACGAGCGAAAGGTCGGCGTCCTTGTCGTAATAGACCTTCATGGGGTTCCCCTAGTAAAGAACGGCGGGGCCCGCGCCCCAGCCGTTGGATTCAGACGCGCAGTACGCGGTTGCCTCGGCCAATGCCGCTCGCGCCGGTGCGCACGGTTTCGATGATCGCGCCCTGGTCGAGCGCCTGGATGAAGGCGTCCAGCTTCCTGCCGTCGCCGGTGAGCTCGATGGTGTAGGTATTGTCCGAGACGTCGATGACGCGGCCGCGGAAGATGTCGGCCATGCGCTTCATGTCCTCGCGCTCCTTCGCCCCGGCGCGCACCTTGATCAGCATCAGTTCGCGCTCGATGTGCTCGGCTTCCGACAGATCCACCACCTTGACCACCTCGACCAGCTTGTTCAGCTGCTTGGTGATCTGCTCGATCACGTCCTCGGAGCCCACGGTGACGATGGTCATGCGCGACATCGAGGCGTCCTCGGTCGGCGCCACCGTGAGCGACTCGATGTTGTAGCCGCGCGCCGAGAACATGTTGGAGATGCGCGACAGCGCCCCGGCCTCGTTCTCGACCAGGATGGAGATGATGTGGCGCATTACAGGTCTTCGGAGAGGATCATCTCGGTGATGCCCTTGCCGCCGGGCACCATCGGGTAGACGTTTTCCGCCTGGTCGGTGATGAAGTCCATGAACACCAGCTCGTCCTTGCGTGCGAAGGCCTCGCGCAGCGCGGGCTCGACGTCGGCGGGCTTGTCGATCAGCACGCCGCGATGGCCGTAGCCCTCGGCGAGCTTGACGAAGTCGGGCAGCGCGTCCATGTAGGACTGGGAGTACCGGTTGCCGTGGAAGAACTGCTGCCACTGGCGCACCATCCCCATGTAGCGGTTGTTAAGGTTGACGATCTTGATCGGCAGGCGGTACTGCTTGCAGGTGGAGAGCTCCTGCAGGCACATCTGGATCGAGGATTCGCCCGTCACGCAGGCCACGGTCGCGCCCGGGTTCGCCAAGCGCACGCCCATCGCCACCGGCAGGCCGAAGCCCATGGTGCCGAGCCCCCCGGAGTTGATCCAGCGGCGGGGCTTGTCGAACTTGTAGAACTGCGCGGCCCACATCTGGTGCTGGCCGACGTCCGAGGTGACGAAGGCCTCGCCCTTGGTGACCTCGTAGAGCTTCTCCAGCACGAACTGCGGCTTGATGATCTTGGAGTTGCGGTCGTATTTCAGGCAGTCCTTCGCGCGCCACTGCTCGATCTGCTGCCACCAGGACTTGAAATTCTGGAATTTCGCGCCGCCGAGCTGCTTGAGCAGGTCCTCCAGCACGTCCGGAATGTTGCCGACGATGGGCACGTCCACCTTGACGCGCTTGGAGATCGAGGACGGGTCGATGTCGACGTGGATGATCTTGCGCGGGTTCTGCGCGAAATGCGCCGGGTTGCCGATGACGCGGTCGTCGAACCTCGCGCCGATGGCGAGCAGCACGTCGCAGTGCTGCATGGCCATGTTGGCCTCGTAGGTGCCGTGCATGCCGAGCATGCCGAGGAACTGGCGGTCGGTCCCCGGGTAGCCGCCGAGGCCCATCAGCGTATTGGTGCAGGGAAAACCGGTGAGCTTCACCAGCTCGCCGAGTTGCGGCGCCGCGTTGGACAGGATGACGCCGCCGCCCGTGTAGATCATCGGGCGCTCCGCCTCGGCGAGCAGCTGCACCGCCTTCTTCAGCTGGCCGGCGTGGCCCTTCTTCACCGGGTTGTAGGAGCGCAGCGCCACGCTCTCCGGGTACTGGAACTCGCAGGTCTGCGCGGTGATGTCCTTCGGGATGTCCACCAGCACCGGGCCGGGGCGGCCGGTGGTGGCGAGGTAGAACGCCTTCTTGATGGTGACCGCGAGGTCCTTGATGTCCTTCACCAGGTAGTTGTGCTTCACGCACGGCCGCGTGATGCCGACCGTGTCGCACTCCTGGAACGCGTCCTGGCCGATGGCGTGCGTCGGCACCTGGCCGGTGATCACCACCATCGGGATCGAATCCATGTACGCCGTGGCGATGCCGGTCACGGCGTTGGTGACGCCGGGCCCGGACGTCACCAGGCACACCCCCACCTTGTGCGAGGAGCGCGAGTAGCCGTCGGCGGCGTGCGCAGCGCCCTGCTCGTGACGCACCAGGACGTGGCGCACCTTGTCTTGCTTGAAGAGCTCGTCGTAGATGTGCAGCACTGCGCCGCCCGGGTAGCCGAAGACGTACTCGACACCCTCCTCCTGCAGGCAACGCACCACGATCTCGGCGCCGGAAAGCTGCTGACCTTTGATGCGGTCCATGGGGCTAAAAGGTGGGGAAAACGTTGAAGATTAAAGACTTGATGCACTGCGGTCAAGCAATCGCGGGCGGTTGCGCGGGGGCGTTTTGGTAACATCGCCGCGAACCAGAACCGCGCCGTCGGAGGAAGGGAGATCCACTGGCTTCGCGCAGCGAGCTTTCGGCGTTTCTCGAAGGCGCCGAACGGCGAGCCTTCAAGCAGGCCGTCTTTGCGGTGCGCGACGAGCAGGCGGCGTTGGACATCGTGCAGGACGCCATGCTGCGGCTCGCCGAAAGGTACGGCGAGCGTCCTGCGGCCGAGCTGCCGATGCTGTTCCAGCGTATCTTGCAGAACGCCATCCGCGACTGGTTCCGACGCCAGAAGGTGCGCAACACCTGGGTATCCCTGTTTTCCTCGCTCCTCCCGGGCCACGCGGCGGATGACGATCAGGATCCCCTGGAAACTTTGGCAGCTTCGGGGCAGTCGAATCGCGAGATGCCGCCGGCAGACCGGCTTGAGCAGACGCAAGTCGTTGAAATAATTGAACAAGAACTTGCCAGACTGCCGGAGCGTCAACGTCAAGCCTTCATCATGCGTTACTGGGAGGAATTGGACGTCGCCGAAACTGCCCAAGCCATGGGCTGCTCAGAGGGCAGCGTGAAGACGCATTGCTCGCGGGCGGCACATGCGCTAGCCATTGCGCTCAAAGCGCGCGGCATCAGCCTGTAGGCGAGTGTCCATGCCACTGCCATGAGCAACGAACCAGACCTCAACGAACCGCAATTCGGCAACCGCATCCGGCACCTGCTCAACCAGGCTGCGCCGCTGGACGCGTCGGTCGCCGCGAAGCTGCGCGACGCGCGCGAGGCTGCGCTCGCGCGCCAGAAGCCCGAGTCGGCCCAAGGGCTCGCCTGGGCAGGTAGCGCGCTTGCGCGCATCGGCGGCCTGCGCGGCCTTTCGCTGCGCTTCGTGATGCCGGTCATCATTCTGTCGATCGGCTTTGCCGGGGTGTACGCCTGGGAGCAGCGACAGCGCGCCGCCGAGGTCGAAGAACTGGACGCGCTCGTGCTCACCGGGGACTTGCCGATCGACGCGTACCTCGACCGGGGATTCGAGGCGTGGCTGAAAAAGCGCGCCTCCTACTGATCGCAGCCACCTTGGCGCTTGCCGCGGCAGGCGGCGGCGCCCTCGCGCAATCGCCCAGCGCGCAGGCCCCCAAGCCCGCTGCGCAGGCTCCCAAGCCCGTCGCACAGGCCCCCAAGCCCGTCGCGCAGGCCCCCAAGCCCGCCGCGCAGGCCCCCAAGAAGGGCCCGGCCTGGGCGGAACTCAGCGCCGAGCAGCAGCAGATCCTCGCGCCCCTCAAGGAGGACTGGGAGAACATCGCCCCGGACCGGCGCCGCAACTGGATCAATCTCGCCAAGCGCTATCCGAAGATGAACCCCGAGGAGCAGCAGCGCATGCAGCGCCGCATGCAGAGCTGGGCGAAGCTCACGCCGGAGCAGCGCAAGCAGGCGCGTGAGAACTACCGGCGCCTGTCCAAGGTGCCGCCCGAGAAGCGCGGCGACCTCAAGCAGCAGTGGTCCGAATACCAGGCGCTGCCGCCGCAGGAGCGGCAGAACCCGGCACCCAAGAAGAAGCCCGCGCCGGCCAAGTGACGCCCGGGCTTGCGCGGCGCCTCGCCAGCATGCTGTACGAGGCGATCCTGCTGTTCGCCGTCGCCTTTTTCGCCGGCTTCGCCTTCCATTTCGCGTCAGGCGGCGCGCCGCTCGACGGCATGCTGCGCTTCGCTCACCAGCTTCTGCTCGTCGCGGTGTTCGCCGCCTATTTCCTGTGGTGCTGGCTGCGCGGCGGCCAGACGCTCGCCATGAAGGCGTGGCGCGTGCGACTGGTAGAGGTGACGCCGCGCAAGGCGTTGCTGCGCTTTCTCCTCGCGCTCCTGCTGGTGCCGACTGGCATTGCCATCCTCTGGGCGCTCTTCGACCGCGATCGGCAATTCCTCCACGACCGCCTTGCCGGCACGCGGCTGGTGCTCGTCGCCTAGGCTAGCGCCGCTCCACCACCCACATCATCAGCATCGCCGCGAGGAAGAACGCGGCACTTGGCACTGCCGCGGCAGCGAACGGCGGCCAGTTCTGCAAGAGGCCGACATGCGAGAACAGGCTGTTCAGCATGTAGAAGAAGATGCCCAGCATGATGCCGAGGAACACCTTCAGCCCCACCATGCCCGAGCGCGCGTGCAGGTAGGCAAAGGGCAGCGCGAGCGCCATCATCACCAGCACGGCGATCGGGTAGAAGAGCTTCTTCCACAGGGCGATTTCGTAGCGTCCGGTCTTCTGCCGGTTGACCTCGAGGTGACCGATGAAGCGGTACAGATTCCATGCCGACATGCGCTCGGGCACCACGATCAGCACGTTGAGCAGCTCGGGATTGACCGCCGAGCGCCAGCGGATCTCCGCCAGGCGTGCCTTGCGCGGCCCCTGCGGCGAGAATTCGGTCTGCACCACGTCGCTGAGCCGCCACAGGCCCTGCTCGACGAAGTCGCCGCGTTCCGCCAAGGTGATGCGCTCCAGCCGGTGCTCCGCGTCGAACTGGTAGATGCGCACGCCCACCAGGTGCTGCGCGTCGCGCGCCTCGCGCACGTTGATGAAGGCGCGCTCGTCCTTGAACCACAGGCCCGAATGCAGGTCCTGGCTGACGACCGCCATCATGGCGCGCAGCCGCACGCGCTGCGCCATCTGCTCGGCGGCCGGCGCGATCCACTCGCCCAGGGCGAAGGTGAGCAGCGCGAACACCAGCCCCGTCTTGAGCAGCAGCCATCCGGCCTGGCCGGGCGACATGCCGGCAGCGCGCATGACGGTGAACTCGGAGTTGTTGGCAAGGTGTGCCAGCACGTAGAGCGTGCCGATCAGCACGGCAACGGGCATCAGCTCGTAGGCGCGCGTCGGCGCCGTCAGCAGCACGAAGGTGAACATCTGGCGCAAGCCGTAGTTGGCCTTGCCGAGATCGCGCAACTCGGCGATCAGGTCGAAGAACACGAACAGGCCGAGAAAGCCAAGCAGCACGAAGCCGACTGCGGCGTAGATCTCGCGCGCGAGGTAACGGTTCAGCGTGCGGGTCGCCATGCGCGCCGCCCCCGCCTAGCGCCTCAGGCGCAGGCGCAGCCCGCCGAGCGTCAGGCGGTGCGCGAACAGCGCGAGCAGGATCAGGAGCATCGCGGCGTGCACCGGCCACCAGCCGAGCGAGAAGTCGAGCGAGCCCTGCGACACGCGCGCCTGCGAGACGGTCAGCAGGTTGTAGTACACCATGTAGGTGAGCAGCGCGAAGATCAGGTTGATCGAGCGCCCGGCGCGCGGGTTGACGAAGGAAAGCGGGATGGCGAGCAGCGCGAGGATCAGGGCGGATGCCGGCACGCCGATGCGCCAAAGCAGCTCGCCGAGGTTCTGCGCGGCGGGGTCGCGGATCAGCGCGAGGGTGGAAAGGCTTTTTTGCGTGGGCACCGGCTCCTGCCCCGGCGGCGCCTCGACGCGCGCGGCGTAGCGCGAGAACTCCATCACCCGGTAGTCCGCCTCGCCGGGCACGCCTTCGTAGCGGCGGCCCTCCAGCAGCACGATGTAGCGGTCGCCGTTGGGCGCCACCTCGACCAGGCCCTTCTGGCTGTACATCACGCCGCTGCGGCCGTGCTGCATGGTGCTGACGAAGACGTTCTGCACGTGCCTGCGGTCGCCGGACACCGACTCGACGAAGAACACGCGGTCGCGCGAGCGCGACTCGCCGAACACGCCGGGATCGACGCGCGAGACGTCGTCGCGCGTGTCCACGCGGCTGCGGAACTGCTCGGCCATCTGCACCGACCAGGGCCCGATGAACAGCGACAGCGCGGCGATCAGCAGCACCAGCGGCATGGCGAACACGAGCACCGGCCGGATCCACGCGGTGAGCGACAGCCCGGCGTTGAACCAGATCACCATCTCCGAGTCGCGGTAGGTGCGCGCGAGCGTGAGCAGCACGGTGATGAACAGCGTCAGCGACAGGAGCAGCGGCAGCGCGTTGAGCGCGAAGAAGCCCAGGTAGGCGATGACCGCGTCCGACGGGATCTTGCCGCCCGCGGCTTGCCCGAGCAGGCGCACCAGCCGCGTCGTGAGCGCGATGAGGAACAGCGTAAGGAACACCGCGCCCGCCAGATGCGCGAACTCGCGCAGCAGCGTCCGCTGGAAGATCATGCGATACTAAAAGCGCTCATTACAGGGAGGAATCGGGTGGAATTTAGCATACGGGCGCTCGCGCCCGAGGAGGCGAAGACCGGGTGCCTGGTGCTCGGCGTTTACAAGCAGGGAACCGCCGCGCCGGTGCTCAGCCGCGCAGCGCAGGCCGCCGACCGTGCCGCGCGCGGGCGGCTGCGCGAAGTGCTTGCGCAGGGCGATCTGAGCTGCAAGGTCGGCTCCACGCTGCTTCTGCATCGCGTGGCGGGCCTCGCCGCCGAGCGCGTGCTGCTGGTCGGCCTGGGTGAGCAGAAGGAATTCAACCAGCCGGCGTTCCGCGACGCGGCGCGCGGCGCCGCGGCCGCGCTGAAGGAGCTCGGCGCGAAGGACGCGGTCGCCTACCTCACGGAGCTGAAGGTTGGCCGCCATCCCGCGGCGTGGAACGTGCGCCACGCGGTGCTCGCCGCGCGCGATGCGTTCTACAGGTTCGACGAGCTGAAGACGCAGAAGAAGCCCGCGGCGCCCGTGCTGCGCTCGCTCGTGCTCGCGGTGCAGGGCGGCCCGGTGACGCTGCAGGCGCAGGCAGCGCTGCGCGAAGCGGTGGCCACCGCCGACGGCATCGACCTCGCGCGCACGCTGGGGAACCTGCCGCCCAACATCTGCACGCCCGCCCACCTCGCGGAGGAAGCCGGCAAGCTCGCGCGCCAGTACAAGCTCGCGCTCGAGGTGCTGGAGCGCAAGGACCTGGAGCGCCTGGGCATGGGCGCGTTCGCCGCGGTGACGCGCGGCTCGCACCAGCCGCCCAAGCTCATCGTGCTGCGCTACGCCGGCGGCGCGAAGAAGGCGAAGCCGATCGTGCTGGTCGGCAAGGGCATCACCTTCGACACCGGCGGCATCTCGCTCAAGCCCGCGGGCGAGATGGACGAGATGAAGTTCGACATGTCCGGGGCGGGCAGCGTGCTCGGCGCGATCCGCGCGCTCGCCGGGATGAAGGCGCCGGTCAACGTGGTCGGCGTCATTCCGACGTGCGAGAACATGCCCGGCGGCGCGGCGACGCGCCCCGGCGACGTGGTGAAGACCCTTTCGGGCCAGACGGTGGAGATCCTCAACACGGACGCCGAAGGGCGGCTCATCCTGTGCGACGCCCTCACCTACGCCGAGCGCTTCCAGCCCGAGGTGGTGGTGGACATCGCCACGCTCACCGGCGCCTGCGTCATCGCGCTGGGCCACGTCGCCACGGGCCTGTTCGCCAACGACGCGAAGCTTGCCGAGGAGCTTAAGGCGGCGGGCGACGACGCCTGGGACCGCGTCTGGCAGATGCCGCTGTGGGAGGACTACCAGGAGCAGCTGCGCTCGAACTTCGCCGACATGGCGAACATCGGCGGCCGCCCCGCAGGCAGTGTCACCGCGGCCTGCTACCTCTCGCGCTTCGCGAAGAAGCTGCGCTGGGCGCACCTGGACGTCGCCGGCACCGCGTGGAAGAGCGGCCGCGACAAGGGCTCCACCGGCCGGCCGGTGCCGCTGTTGGTGCGCTTCGCGCTGGGCCGCGCAGGGCGATGACGAGCATCGATTTCTACTTCAACGCCGACGACAAGCTGCAGATCGCATGCCGCCTGGCAGCCAAGGCGATGACGCAGGCCAAGCGCCTGCTGATCTACGCGCCGCAGGCCGAGGCCGCGCAGCGCATTGACCGCATGCTGTGGACCTGGCCGGCGACCGGCTTCGTGCCGCACTGCGCCGTGCACGACGCGGCGGCGGCGGACACGCCGGTGCTGATCGCGAGCACGCCTGACGGCCTCGCCGCCTGCGAGGTGCTGCTCAACCTGGACGCCGCGCCGCCCCCCGCCTTCGAGCGCTTCGAGCGCCTGCTGGAGATCGTGTCGGTGGAGGACGAGGACCGGCGCGCGGCGCGCGAGCGCTACCGTTTCTACCGCGAGCGCGGCTACCGCATCGCCGACCACGACCTCGCCAGGGGAGGCAGCACGCAGTGAGCAACGGCGGACCCGGCGACGACCCGCTCATCGGGCGCGTGGACGCGCTGCTGCGCCGCCACCAGGAGGGCGCGTCCGCGGGCGCCGACGACGTTCCCGTGCTCACCGAGGTGGTCGAGCCGGCCTCGCACGCGGCCGAAGCGCTGGCGCGCGAGCTCGAACGAGCGGTGCTGCAGCGCCTGGAGCGCGAGCTGCAGCCGCTGCTCACCGCGACGCTGCGCGAGGCGGTCGCGGCGGCGGTGCGCCGCGAGCTCGAGGCGCGCGAGCTCGACGCAGCCGCGCTCGCCGGCAAGCGCCCACCCGCCGACCGCTGAGCATGTCGCTCGACAAGAGCTTCGAGCCGCGCGCGGTCGAGGGCCGCTGGTACGAGCGCTGGGAAGGCGCGGGCTGGTTCGCGCACAAGGGCGGCGCACAGCCCGCCTACTGCATCCAGCTGCCGCCGCCCAATGTTACCGGCACGCTGCACATGGGCCACGCCTTCCAGCAGACGCTGATGGACGCGCTCATCCGCTACCACCGCATGCGCGGCGACAACACCAACTGGGTGGTGGGCACCGACCACGCCGGCATCGCCACGCAGATCGTGGTCGAGCGCCAGCTGCAGGAGGAAGGCAAGTCGCGCCACGACCTGGGGCGCGCGAAGTTCGTCGAGCGCGTCTGGCAATGGAAGCAGCAGTCCGGCGCCACCATCACGCGCCAGATGCGGCGCCTCGGCGCCTCCGGCAACTGGAGCTACGCGGACAGCGAGGGGCAGAAGGCGGGCTACTTCACGATGGACGCGAAGATGTCGCGCGCCGTCGTCGAGGTGTTCGTGCGGCTCTACGAGCAGGGCCTCATCTACCGCGGCAAGCGCCTGGTGAACTGGGACCCGGTGCTCGGCACGGCCGTTTCGGACCTCGAGGTGGACAGCGAGGAGGAGGACGGCAGGATCTGGGAGATCCGCTACCCCGGCGAGGGCTTCAGCCTGACGGTCGCGACCACGCGGCCCGAGACGATGCTTGGCGACGTCGCCGTCGCGGTGAACCCGAAGGACGAGCGCTACACGAAGTACGTGGGCAAGACCGTGCAGCTGCCGCTCACCGGCCGCTCGATCCCGGTGATCGCGGATGATTACGTGGATCCCGCCTTCGGCACGGGCTGCGTGAAGATCACGCCGGCGCACGACTTCAACGACTGGGCGGTAGGCCAGCGCCATAAGCTCGCGCCCGTCGAGATGCTCACGCTCGATGCCAAGGTGAAGGGCACGCGGTACGCGGGCCTGGACCGCTTCGAGGCGCGCACGCGGATCCTCGCGGACCTCAAGGCGCAGGGCCTGCTCGTGTCGGAGAAGCCCTACAAGCTGCGCGTGCCGCGCTCCGGGCGCACCGGCGTCATCGTCGAGCCGATGCTCACCGACCAGTGGTTCGTGAAGATGGAGTCGCTCGCCAAGGCGGGCCTCGAAGCGGTGGCAAGCGGCCGCGTGAAGTTCTTCCCCGAGTACTGGGCGAGCACCTACAACGAGTGGCTGACCAACATCCAGGACTGGTGCATCTCGCGCCAGCTCTGGTGGGGCCACCAGATCCCGGTCTGGTACGACGAGGCCGGTCGCATCACCGTCGCGCGCAGCGAGGCGGAGGCACTTGCCAAGGCGGGCGGTGCGAAGCTGCGGCGCGACGAGGACGTGCTCGATACCTGGTTCTCCTCGGCGCTCGTGCCCTTCACCTCGCTTGGCTGGCCCGAGGAGACGAAGGACCTCGAGGTGTTCCTGCCTTCCTCGGTGCTGGTCACCGGCAACGACATCATCTTCTTCTGGGTCGCGCGGATGATCATGATGACGCTGCAGTTCACCGGCCGGGTGCCGTTCCGCGACGTCTACATCAACGCCATCGTGCGCGATGCCGAGGGCGAGAAGATGTCCAAGTCCAAGGGCAATACCATCGACCCGATCGACCTGGTGGACGGCATCACGCTCGAGGCGCTGCTCGCCAAGTCCACGGTGGGCCTGCTGCGCGCTGACCACAAGGCGCGCATCGAGAAGTACGTGCGCGCGCACTACCCGCAGGGCATCCCGGCCTTCGGCGCCGACGCGCTGCGCTTCACCTTCGCCTCGCAGGCGACCTTTGCGCGCACGCTCAACTTCGACCTCGGGCGCTGCGAGGGCTACCGCAATTTCTGCAACAAGCTGTGGAACGCGACGCGCTTCGTGCTGATGAACACGGAAGGGCGCGACTGCGCGCTGGACGACAAGGCGCCGGTCGCGCTCTCCGCGTGGGACCGCTGGATCATCAGCACCCTGCAGCGCGCCGAAGCCGAGGTGGAAAAAGGCTTCGCCGAGTACCGCTTCGACAACGCTGCCGCCGCGATCTACCGCTTTGTCTGGGACGAGTACTGCGACTGGTACGTGGAGGTCGCCAAGGAGCAGCTGGCGAAGGGCGACGAGGCGGCGCAGCGCGGCACGCGCCGCACGCTGGTGCGCGTGCTCGAAGCGGCGCTGCGCCTCGCGCACCCGATCATCCCGTTCATCACCGAGGAGCTGTGGCAGAAGGTGGCGCCGCTCGCGGGCAAGACGGGCGGCACGGTCATGCTCGCGCCGTATCCCCGCAGCCAGCCCGAGCGCATCGACGAGCAGGCCGAGCGCGAGATCGCCTTCGCCAAGGAAGTCGTGAACGCGGCACGCAACCTGAGGAGCGAGGCGAAGATCCCGCCGAAGGACCGCGTCACCTTCTACGTGACCGGCGCGCTGAGCGCGTCGGCCGAAACCGCCATGGCCGCGCTGGCGCGCGCCTCCGAGCTGAAGATCTTCGCCGAGTTGCCGCCCTCCGATTCGCCCGTGGCGGTCGTCGGCCCGCATCGCCTCATGCCGCACATCGAAGTGGACCCGCAGGCCGAGCGCGAGCGCCTCGCCAGGGAGACCGCGCGCCTGGAGGGCGAGATCGCCAGGGCGCGCGGCAAGCTCGGCAACGCCGCCTTCGTCGAGCGCGCCCCGGCCGCGGTGGTGGCGCAGGAGCGCGAGCGGCTCGCCGCCTTCGAAGCCACGCTGCATAAGGTGAAGGGCCAGCTCGAGAAGCTCGCCGCGAAGACGTGAATCTCCCGCACGGGCTGCGCGCTTTCCGGCACCGCAGCTTCCGGATCTTCTTCCTCGGCCAGGGCGTCTCGCAGTTCGGCACTTGGCTGCAGCTGATCGCCACCAGCTGGCTCATCTACCGCCTCACCGGCTCCGCCTTTCTCCTCGGCCTCGCGACCTTCGCGCTGCAGCTGCCGTTCCTGGTGCTCGCGCCGGTGGCCGGCGTCTGGGTGGACCGCCTGCCCAAGCGCAAGGTGCTGCTCGCGACCAATGCGATCGCCTGCGCGCAGGCCACTGTCATGCTTGCGCTCGTCGCCACGGGCAGCATCGAGCCCTGGCACCTCATCGCCGGCAACGCGGTGCTCGGCCTGGTGAACGCCTTCGACAGCCCCGCGCGCCAGTCCTTCCTCATCGAGATGATCGGTGGCGCGCGCCAGGACCTGCCCAACGCCATCGCCTTCCAGTCCATGCTGATGAATGGCGCGCGCTTCGTGGGCCCGATGATCGGCGGCGCGGTGATCGCGCTGTGGGGCGAGGTGTGGGGCTTCGGCCTGAACGCCGCCTCCTATGCTGCGGTGCTCGCGGCGCTCGCCGTGATGCGCGTGGCGCCGCGCATGCCCGAGCAGTCGGACGCGGGCCTGCTGACGCAGCTCGCCGCGGGCTTTCGCTGGGCCTACGGCTTCCTGCCCTCGCGCAGCATGCTGCTGCTGCTCGCCGCGGTGAGCATCGGCGCGCAGCCCTACCAGTCCCTCGCGCCCTACTTCGCGCGCGACGTGTTCGGCGGCGACTCGCAGACGCTCGGCGTGCTGATCGGCGTGGGCGGCATGGGCGCCGTCACCGGCATGCTCTATCTCGCGCTGCGCCCCACGGTGCGCGGGCTGCTCACCATCATCGGTTACGCCGCCGCCGTCGCAGGCGTCGCGCTGATCGGCTTCGCCTATACGCCCCTGCTATGGCCCGCGCTCGTGCTCGTCTACCTGACCGGCATGGGCATCATGCTCACCGCAGGCGCGATCAACACGGTGCTGCAGACCATCGTCGAGGACCGCCTGCGCGCGCGCATCGCGGCCATCTACATCATGTCCTTCCTCGGCATGAGCCCGCTCGGCGCGCTCGCCGCGGGCTGGGCCGCGCATTACGTCGGGCCGCCCGCCGCGCTCGCCGCGGGCGGCGCGCTCGCCTTCGGGGCGGCCTGCGTCTATCTCGCGCGCCTGCCGCGCCTGCGGCGCGAGATCCGGCCGCTCTACGAGCGGCTGGGCATCGTGCCGCAACGCTAGCAGCAGGCGGCGCCGCGGATACGCTAGTCGCTGCGGTACGGGCCCGCGTCGAACGGCACCGAGCGGCCCACCAGCGATTCGAGCAGCACCAGTTCGGCGTCGGTGTGGTTGACCACCGGCGCCTTCATGATCATCTGCGGCGCACCCTTCGGCATGATGTAGCGCGGCTGCTCGTGGTGCCGGGTCTTCACGGTCTCCGCCGCCTGCGGCTCGGCAAGCGGGATGAGCTCCGCCTCGCCGTAGCAGGTGCAGACATAGGTCTTGTCTTCGGCGCTTTCCACGTACACGCCAGTGCCACGGATGCCGATGGTGGCGGTGCGCGCGTGCAGCGTCTTCGGCACGCCCGCCTGGTACACCGAGAGCAGCGCGCCGGTGACGATGCGGAACACGTCCGCCGCCGCGCCGCCGACCTCCAGGCGCGAATTGGCGCGCAGCAGGAACGCGTCGCGGTTGATGACGAACACGATCTCCGCGCCGCTCCCGGTGACCACGGTGTCGCCGGCCCGGATGTCCATGCCCTCCCTGGCCGGCGCGCCGTTCACGCGCACGTCGCCCCGCACCCGGTAGACACCCTTCTCGATCTTCCCCGCCGCGAGCGCGTCGCGCACGAGCAGCAGCGCGGCCGTGCCGAGCAGCCAGCGGCGCCGCCCGCTCAGCGTCGCGTCGCCGGGTGTGCGGCCCATGCAGTATCGAACTGCCAGCCGTGCTGCGCCTCGATGCGCTCGCGAAACACGGCCTCCAGCCCGGGCTCGGCGGCGAGGTCCGCGGGGAAGCCTCCCTCGATGACGGCGCAGGCGCCCACGGGGGACGCCGTGACGCGCGACACCCGCCGGCCATGCAGGCAGATCGCGCCGTCCTCGAGGTATGCGGCGACACCGAGCTGCCGGCATGCTGCGATGGCGGGCATGGCGCCCCAGGCCGCCCAGCGCCAGGCGCGCCCGGGGGCGAGGCGCAGCGGCGCAATGAGCGCGAACGCCCGTTCGCTCGCGGCCGAGAGCCACAGCAGGATCGGGGAAGCGCCCGGCGCCTGCGCGGCGGCGAGGTCCGCGCTCGCCGCGGCGAATGCATCGCCGGCAATGTGCAGCCGCATCCAGCGCGCCGCCTGGGCCATGAGCAAGGCTTATATATCAGGCGCGCGGCGCCGTGCAATAATCGCCGCCCCCATGGACCCGCAACGCAGCGCGCCGGCGATGCCGGAGGCGGCCGCCGCCGGACGCTGGCTGCTTATCGTGACGCGGCTGCCGACTGACGATCCCGCCTCGCGCATGCGCGTGCTGCGCACGCTGGAGTCGCTCGGCACCGCCGTCATGCGCGAGGGCGTCTACGTGCTGCCGGACACGCCGCACAACCGGCACGCGCTGGAGCGCCTCGCGCAGTACGTGGCGCAGAACGCCGGCATCGCCAGCGTGCTGCGCGTGGAATCCGCGGACGCGGCGCAGCAGGAGCAGCTCGAGCGCCTTTTCGACCGCAGCGCGCGCTATGCGGAGCTCACCAAGACCATCGAGAGCCTGCGCGTGGGCTACGGCGTATCGGACGCGAGCGCCCTGTCGCGCGTGCTGCACAAGCAGCGGCGCGAGCTGGAGGCAATCGTGGCGCTGGACTTCTTTCCCACGGAGGCACGCGACCGGGCGCTGCAGGCGCTGGCGGAGGCCGAGGCCGAGGTGCGGCGGCTGATGTTCCCGGCGCAGGCGGGCGGCGCCGCAAGCTTCGACGAGTCGGTGACCGGCCGCACCTGGGCCACGCGCCGGCCGCTCTGGGCCGACCGCCTCGCTTGCGCGTGGCTGATCCGGCGCTTCGTCGACCCGGACGCGAGGCTGCAGTGGCTGGACAAGGGCGCCGCCTGCCCCGCGGGCGCCATCGGCTACGCCTTCGAGGGCGCGCGCTTCGCCAACAGCGAGACGCGTGTCACCTTCGAGCAGATGCTCGCCGAGCTGGGGCTCGCGGCCAACACCGCGCTCGCCCGCATCGGCGGCATCGTGCACTTCCTCGAGGTGCGCGGCACGCCAGTGCCTGAGGCTGCGGGCGTGCAGACGCTGCTGCAGGGGGCGGTGCGCCGCTCGGCGAGCGACGACGAGCTGCGGCGCGAGGCCGAGAAGACCTTCGACCTACTGTACGAGGCCTACTCGGACGCGCGCGAAGCGACCCGCGCATAGCAAACGACGCCGCGAGGCAACCCGCGCTTGGGCGGCGCAGTGCTCGGCCTCGAGCGCCTACCGTGGCAGCTGCTTGGCGTCCTTCATTTCCTGCGCGTGCTGCGCGCGCAGCTCCTTGAGACGCGCCTCGACCACCGACTGCTCGTAGAAATTGCCGTCGCCGGCGGCCTGCGCGAGCT
>DASWBP010000420.1:0-9055 GCA_036390555.1 Burkholderiales bacterium
GAGGTCGTCGCGCGGCTGCACCAGCTCACTGCCGCGTCGCTCGCCAAGCCCGAGGTCGCCGCGCGCTTTGCCACGCTCGGCACCGACGTCGCGCCGATGAACCCCGGCGAGCTCGGCGCCTTCATCCGCAGCGAGATCGCCAAGTGGGCGAAGATGACCAAGGAAGCCGGCATCGAGCCGCAGTAAGCCGGCGTTGCCTTCCCCTTAGAATCGGCTCATGAGCGGACCGCTCGACGGCGTGCGCGTGCTCGACCTCACCACGGTGGTGATGGGTCCGTACGCCACGCAGCTGCTCGCCGACTTCGGCGCCGACGTCATCAAGGTCGAGCCGCCCGAGGGCGACATCATGCGCTACGCCTGGCCCTTCCGCTCCAAGGGCATGGGGCACATCTACCTCAACGCCAACCGCAACAAGCGCGGCATCGTCCTCGATCTGAAGAAGCCCGAGGGGCGCGAGGCGTGCCTTGCGCTCGCCAAGCGCGCCGATGTCCTGGTCTACAACATCCGCCCGCAGGCGATGGCGCGCCTGAAGCTCGGCTACGAGGACGTCAAGGCGGTGAACCCGCGCATCCTCTACGTGGGCGCCTTCGGCTACAGCCAGCGCGGCCCCTACGCGGCCAAGGCCGCCTACGACGACCTGATCCAGGGCGCCGCCGGCCTGCCATGGCTGGCGCGCGAGGCCGGAGCCGAATCGCCGCGCTACACCCCGGTGATCATCGCCGACCGCTCGGTGGGCCTGCACGTGGCCAACGCGGTGAACGCGGCGCTCTACGCCCGCGAGAAGACCGGCAAGGGCCAGCGGGTGGACGTGCCGATGTTCGAAAGCCTGCTCCAGTCCGTGCTCGGCGAGCACCTGGGCGGCTACACCTTCGTGCCGCAGATGGGCGAAGGCGGCTACCGGCGCATGCTGACCCCCTACCGGCGGCCCTACGAGACCAAGGACGGCTACGTCTGCGCCCTCATCTACAACGACAAGCACTGGAAGAGCTTCTTCGAGATGGTCGGGCGCGCGGACCTCGAGGAGGACCCGCGCTTCGCCTCGGCCGAGGGGCGCAGCCAGAACTTCGACGCCGTCTACAGCTTCGTCGCCGACGAGATGCACAAGCGCACCACCGACGAGTGGCTCGCGGCGCTGGAGGAGGCCGACATCCCGGTGCAGCGCATGAACAGCCTCGAGGACATCCTGCGCGACCCGCACCTCGCCGCCATCGGCTATTTCACCCCCGTGGAGCACCCGAGCGAAGGAACGCTGCTCTCCATGAAAGTGCCCTCGGAGTGGTCGGAGACGCAACCGGAGTACCGGCGCCACGCGCCGCGCTTCGGCGAGCACACGCGCGAGGTGCTGAAGGAGGCCGGCTACAGCGACGCACAGATCGACGCCTTGGCGGCGAGCGGAGCGGCTCGGCTATAATCCCCGGCGCAGCGCCGATTTGATGTTCAGCTTGCGGGCGCTCTACAAATACCGCTAAAGAGACCGGTTCCCGACGGCCCGTTCTCGCGCAAGCTGAACGGGCTTTTCGTTTGCGGAGCCGCCGTGATCGTAGAGGCGAAGAAGGCGAGGTTCACCGAGCCCCTGAAGCTGAAGGGCGGCGCGGTGCTGCCCGAATTCGAGATCGCCTACGAGACCTACGGCACGCTGAACGCGCAGCGCTCCAACGCGGTCCTCGTCTGCCACGCCTTGAACGCCTCGCACCACGTGGCGGGCACCTACGCCCACGACCCGGACAACGTCGGCTGGTGGGACAACATGGTCGGGCCGGGCAAGGCGCTCGACACCAACCGCTTTTTCGTCATCGGCTCGAACTACATCGGCTCCTGCTTCGGCTCGACCGGCCCCGCCTCGCCCAACCCGGCGACCGGCAAGCCCTGGGGCGCGGACTTCCCGGTGGTCACGGTGGAGGACTGGGTGGCGGCGCAGGCGCGCCTTGCGGACTTCCTCGGCATCGAGCGCTTCGCCGCGGTGATGGGCGGCTCGCTCGGTGCCATGCAGGCGCTGCAGTGGGCGCTCTCCTACCCCGAGCGCGTGCGCCATTCGATCGTCATCGCCGCGACGCCGCGCCTCTCGGCGCAGAACATCGCCTTCAACGAGGTCGCGCGCCAGGCGATCATGACCGACCCGGACTTCCACGGCGGGCATTACTACGAGAAGGGCGTGGTGCCGGTGCGCGGCCTGCGCATCGCGCGCATGATCGGCCACATCACCTACCTGTCGGACGACGCCATGATGGAGAAGTTCGGGCGCGTGCTGCGCGGCAAGAGCACGCCGGGCTTCGACTTCGACGTGGACTTCGAAATCGAGAGCTACCTCAGGTACCAGGGCGACAAGTTCGCCACCTACTTCGACGCCAACACCTACCTCAGGATCACCAAGGCGCTCGACTACTACGACCCGGCGGCCGATTTCGGCGGCGACCTGTCGGCGGCCTTCGCGCGCGCCAGCGCCGACTTCCTGGTGGTGTCCTTCACCTCCGACTGGCGCTTTTCCTCCGCGCGCTCGCGCGAGATCGTGCGAGCGCTGCTGGACAACAGGCGCATCGTCTCCTACCTCGAGATCGACGCGCCGCAGGGGCACGACGCGTTCCTGCTCGACGATCCGCGCTACCACGGCGCGCTGCGCGCCTATTACGAGAACATCCCGCTGTGACCGAGACCGAGGTCATCTCCGGCTGGATCGCGAGCGGCGCGCGCGTGCTCGACCTGGGCTGCGGCGACGGGCGGCTGCTCAAGCACCTGTGGGCGACGCGGCAGGCGCCGGGCTACGGCGTGGAGATCGCCGACGCGCACGTGCTCGAGTGCCTGAAGAACGACGTGAACGTGCTGCAGATGGACCTGGAGGACGGCCTTGCCACCTTCGCCGATCAGTCCTTTGACTGCGTGATCCTCTCGGAGACGCTGCAGGCGATCCACCGCCAGGAGCCGCTCCTCGAGGACATGCTGCGCGTGGGGCGCGAGGCGGTCGTCTCGTTCCCGAACTTCGGCTACTGGCGCGCGCGCATCCAGATCGCGCTTGCCGGCCACATGCCGGTGTCGAAGGAGCTTCCCTACCAGTGGTACGACACGCCCAACGTGCACCACTGCACGCTGGTGGACTTCGAGGCGCTGTGCGCGAAGCTCGGCATGCGCATCCTCGAGCGTGTGGTGCTGCGCGACGGCGAGCGCGTGACGATGCTGCCGAACCTGCTCGGCAGCATCGCCCTCTACCGCGTCGCGAGGTAGCAGCAGGGGAACCGAGGTTCCCCTGTCCCGAGCTTTACTTGCCCTTCGCCGCGGCGGTGGCCTGGCCCGGCGCGACCGCCCGGGCCTCGACGGCCTTTGGCGCAGGCGCCTGCTGCGCGTGCGCGATGTTGAGGGCGAGCGCCGCACAGGCGGCAGCGAGAATTCGGTTCATTGAGCTCTCCGAGGGGAACAACGCAGGGGAGAGGAAACGATTGTGCAGTGCGGAATTGTACGCCCAGTGCGCAAAACCTCCGCCCCGATGCTTGACCCAGTGCACGCGTACGGCGCAGCATCTGCGGCGCTGTCTTACAAACTCGCAAGGGAAGGGCTGCCATGAGCCACAAGATCACCGCAACCGTCGCCGTCGCCGCCGCGCTCTTCATCGCCGGCTGCGCCGACATGCAGAGCAAGATGCCCGACTGGATGCCGGGCAGCGGGGCCATCAAGGTCACGCTGAGCGGGGCCGAAGAGGTGCCGCCGGCGAAGACCGAGGGCTCGGGCAGCGGCAGCTTCCGCGTCGCCGAGGATCGCACCATCATCGGCAGCGTGACGACCAAGGGCGTGGCGGGCACCGCGGCGCACATCCACCAGGGCGCCAAGGGCAAGAACGGCCCGGTGATCGTGCCGCTCACCAAGAACGGCGACACCTACAGCGTGCCCGAGGGCCGCAAGCTCACCGAGGCGCAGATGACGGCGCTGAAGGAAGGCAACCTCTACGTCAACGTGCACAGCAACAAGTACAAGGGCGGAGAGGTGCGGGCGCAGCTTCAGCCCTGAAGCGGGCGCGGCGCTCAGCGCGCCGCGCTACGGCCCGGCGTCAGCGCGTGCCGGCCGCGCAGGCGTCGGACTCGCGCTGGCAGGCCTGCTGACAGCGCTGCATGTCGGCCGATTCGGTCTGCGTGCGCCTGCAGTTCTTGGTGCAGGCGTTGAGCGCGGACGCGCAGCTTGGCGCCGCGTCGGGTTGCCAGATTCCCTTGTAGGCGTAGTAGCCGATGGCCACTGCGATCGCGACCACGATCAGCAGTCCGAGCAGGCCCAGGCCCTTCTGCAGTTTGCGCATCATGCACCTCCAGCGGAAACGGGCGGCTTCGCCGCCGTGCGCGACGCAAGCCAGACGAGGATCAGCACCGGCACGCCGAGCAGAGCCGTGCCGACGAAGAATGCCGGGTAGCCGAAGCTGTCCACCGCGAGCCCCGACCAGCCGCCGACGAATTTGGGCAGCAGCAGCATCACCGAGCTGAAGAGCGCGTACTGCGTCGCCGAGTACGCCACGTTGGTGAGCCCGGAGAGGTAGGCGATGAACGCGGCGCTGGCGATGCCGGCGCTCAGGTTGTCGGCGGAGATTGCCAGCACCAGCGCCGGCAGGTCGTGGCCGCGCGTCGCGAGCCAGGCAAAGAGCAGGTTGGTGAGCGCCGAGAGCGCGGCGCCGAGCATGAGGATGCGCATCACGCCGTAGCGCAGCGCGAGCACGCCGCCGAGCGCGGCGCCGGCAAGCGTCATCAGCACGCCGTAGACGCCCGAGACCGCGGCGACCTCGTCCTTGGTGAAGCCCATGTCGCGGTAAAAGGGGTTCGACATCACGCCGAGCACGATGTCGGAAATGCGGTAGGTGCCGATCAGTGCGAGCAGCAGCAGCGCGTGCCAGCGGTAGCGCAGCACGAAGTCGAGGAACGGGCTCGCCACCGCCGCGTACAGCCACGCGAGCAACCGCGAGTGCAGGCGCGCGGCCGCCGCCCGCTCGCGCCGCGCGGTTTCGGGCGACACCACGACCTGCGGCTCGGTGGACGCGAGCACCGTGACGATGCCCACGCCCATCAGCACCGCCATGCACAGGTAGGCGGCGAGCCAGGGCGCATGCTGGTAGGTCTGCTCGTCGGGATCGAAGAAGGCGGCGACCCACAGCGCGCCGGCGGAGGCGGTGATCATCGCCGCGCGGTAGCCGACCTGGTAGGCCGCTGCCATCGCCGCCTGGCGCGAGAGCTCCGCCGACTCGATGCGGTAGGCGTCCAGCGCAATGTCCTGCGTCGCCGAGGCGAACGCCACCAGCAGCGCGAAGCCGACGAGCCGCGGCAGGCTCTCCAGCGGGTCGGTGATGGCCATGCCGGCAAGGCCCGCCACGAGGACGAGCTGCGCGGCGAGCAGCCAGCCGCGCCGCCGGCCCAGCAGCCGCGTCAGCAGCGGCAGCGGCAACCGGTCCACCAACGGCGCCCACGCCCACTTGAAGCCATAGGCGAGCCCCACCCAGGAGAGAAACCCGATCGTCGTGCGGTCGATGCCGGCCTCGCGCAGCCGGTAGGAGAGCGTGCCAAGCACGAGGAGCAGCGGCAGCCCCGCGGAGAAGCCGAGCAGCAGCATGCGCGCCACCGGCGGCTCGGCGTAGACGCGCAGATCCTCGATCCAGCCGCGCACCCGGCCGCGCCCGCCCGCGCTTCCGCTAGAGGGCGTAGTCATAGTCGATCGTCAGCGGCGCGTGGTCGGAGAAGCGCCTGCGCTTGAAGATCGACTCCTTCACCGCGCGCGCGGCGATGCCCGGCGTGGCGACCTGGTAGTCGATGCGCCAGCCGACGTTCTTCGCCCAGGCCTGGCCGCGGTTCGACCACCAGGTGTACTGCTCCGGCCTCCGGTTCAAGCGCCGGAACACATCGACGAAGCCCGCTTCGCCGAATACCCGCGTGAGCCAGGCGCGCTCCTCGGGCAGGAAGCCGGAATTCTTCTGGTTGGCGCGCCAGTTCTTCAGGTCGATCTCCTGATGTGCGATGTTCCAGTCGCCGCACAGGATCACCTCGCGCCCGCTGCGCTTCAGTTTCCTGAGGACCGGAAGGAAGGCCTCGAGGAAGCGGAACTTCGACGCCTGCCGGTGCGGGCCGCTCGAGCCCGAGGGCAGATAGAGCGAGATCACGGACAGTTTCCCGAAGCGCGCCTCCAGGTAGCGCCCTTCGTCGTCGAACTCCTTCACGCCGAAGCCCTCGCGCACCGCCTCGGGCCGCACGCGGCTGTAGAGCGCGACCCCGGCATAGCCCTTCTTGTCGGCGTGCGAGAAGCTGCCGTAGAGGCCGCGCGGCGCTCGCATGGTGGCATCCAGGTCTGCATCGTGCGCCTTGATCTCCTGCAGGCAGACGATGTCGGGCTTCTGCGCGGCGAGCCAGCGGTACAGGCCCTTGCGCGCCGCCGAGCGGATGCCGTTGACGTTGAGGGTGATAACCCTCACGGTCCTCTAAGAGGAAGGAAAGCTGGAGACACCGCCGTGCGCCGCCGACCACTCGGCGGGCGCGTTGAGGAACTTCTCCACCTGCGCAACCTGCGCGGCCGCGAGGTAGTTGCCGTGCTTCACCACCTTGAGCACGTCCCACCAGGTGGCGAGGTGGTGCAGCCGCACATTGAGCTCCTGCATCACCTTCTTCGACTCGGGGAAGATGTCGTAGTAGAAATTGACGAACACGTGCTCGACCACCGCGCCCGCATCGCGCAGCGCCTTGCAGAAGTTGATCTTGGAGCGGCCGTCGGTGGTGAGGTCCTCCACCAGCAGCGTCCTCGCCCCCTCGCGGATATCGCCCTCGATCTGCGCGTTGCGGCCGAATCCCTTGGGCTTCTTGCGGATGTACTGCATCGGCAGGCCCAGGCGCTCGGCGATCCACGCCGCGTAGGGAATGCCCGCGGTCTCGCCCCCGGCCACCACGTCGAACTGCTCGAAGCCGGCGTCGCGCGCGAGGGTGGCGCAGGCGAAGTCCACCAGCTGCGCGCGGATGCGCGGATAGAAGATGAGCTTGCGGCAGTCGATGTAGACGGGGCTCGCCCAGCCCGAGGTGAAGATGAAGGGCTTGTCCTCGGAGAACAGGACCGCCTTCACCTCCAGCAGCATCTTCGCGGTGGTCTCGGCGATGAAGGCGCGATCCGCGGCGTGCATGGCGGGGCGGATTCTAGCAGGTCAAGGTTTGTGGCCGACGCCCGCGGGCGTCAACGGCCGCCGCGGCGGCGCGTTAGAATCCGCGCACCGGACTGCACCGCTGCAAAGGAGACCGTGATGTTGCGCAGACTGCTCACCGCCGCGCTGCTGCTCGCCCTGGCCGGCGCGTTGCCGGCGGCGCGCGCGCAGAGTCCCGAGGCGAAGGCGGAGAAGGAACGCCTCGCGCGCGAGGCCAAGGTCCGCGCCGAGGCGAAGTCCTGGCGCTGCGTGGCGAAGGACGGCAAGAAGCACTACGGCGCCACGCCCCCGCCGCAGTGCGCGGACGTCGCCGTCGAGGGGCTGTCGGCGCAGGGCCTGGTGCTCGGCCGCATCGAGGCGCCGCTCACGCCCGAGCAGCGCGCCGCACGCGAGGCGGCGGCGAAGCAGAATGCCGCCGCCGAGCAGGCGAAGCGCGAGGCGGAGGCCGCCGCCAGGGTCCAGGCGCGGCGCGACCAGGCCCTGCTGCAAACCTATACCAGCGAGCGTGACATCGAGATGGTGCGCCAACGCGCCATTGCCGACAACCAGGCGGCGGCCGCGCAGGTCGAGGCGCGCATCGCGGCGCTCAGGAAGCGCCAGGAAGCGCTCAGCAAGGAAGCGGCCGCGATCAAGGCCGGCAAGAAGCCCGGCCCCACCTTCGAGCAGGACGTGAAGAACAACGCCTACGACCTGCAGCTGCAGGAGCAGCTGCTCGAGTCGCGCAAGCGCGAGGCCGACGCCATCAACGCGCGCTACGACGAGGAAAAGCGCAAGTACCTCGAGCTGACGCAGGGCGCGGCCAAGAAGTAGCCCTGCGGCGCCATGCGCGCCGCCGCGCAGGCGGGCTAGCGTGCCGCCAGCTTCGCCTTCAGGATCGCATTCACCTGGCCGGGATTGGCCTTGCCCTGCGTGGCCTTCATCACCTGCCCGACGAGCGAATTGAAGGCCTTTTCCTTGCCGGCGCGGTAATCGTCGACCTGCTTCGCGTTCTTCGCCAGCACCTCGTCGACGATCCGCTCGATGGCGCCCGAATCGGAGATTTGCCGCAAGCCGAGCTTGTCGACGATCTCACGCGCTGAGCGCTCCTCGTCCCACATGGCAATGAGAACGGGTCCCGTGGCAGCCGAGGCAGAAATATCGCCACTCGCAACCAATTCATACAGCTCTCTCAGCCGCTGCGGTCCGACCTTGGCCTGTTCGATATCGAGCTTGTCGCGATTGAGCCGCGCGCTCAGCGGACCAGTAATCCAGTTTGCGAGGCCAGGCACCGCGGTCTTGGGCAGGTTCTCGAAGGCCGACAACGCGTAAGTCGACACCGCGCGGCTGGTAGTCAGGCTCTGTGCCTGTGCCGCCGTAAGGCCGTAGTCCTTGATGAACTCCGCGCGCAGCTCCTCCTTGAATTTCGGCATGGACTTGCGCGCGCGCTCCAGCATGTCGTCCGTCACGACGAGCGGCAGCAGATCGGGATCCGGGAAATAGCGGTAGTCGTGAGCTTCCTCCTTGGTGCGCATCGAGCGTGTCTCGCCCCGGTCGGGATCGTAGAGGCGGGTTTCTTGCACGATGCTGCCGCCCCTCTCCAGGATCTCGATCTGTCGCTGGGCTTCGAACTCGATTGCCTGCTGCATGAACAGGAAAGAGTTGAGGTTCTTCAGCTCGCATCGAGTCCCGAGCTTCGGGTCGCCGGCTTTGCGCACCGACACGTTCGCGTCGCAGCGGAACGATCCTTCCTCCATGTTCCCGTCGCAGATCCCTATCCAGGTGACAATTTCATGCAGCGCGCGCGCGTGAGGCGGATCACCTTCTCCTCGCCCGCGGCGGCCACGAGGCGCACCTCGCCGCCGGTGACGATCGGCAGCTCGTACTGGCTGATCTGGTAGCCCTTCGGCAGGTCCGGGTAGAAGTAGTTCTTGCGCGCGA
>DASWBP010000421.1:0-15179 GCA_036390555.1 Burkholderiales bacterium
TGCTGTGCCCAGCGCGACGACGGCGACCACCGCCCCGATCCAGGTTCCGGCGGCGCGCCGCGGCTTGCGCGCAACGGTCGTGCGGCGTCCCTCCCGGTCGACGCGGTAGGTGCGGATCGGCCGGTCGATGTTCTTCAGCGACTGCTCGCCGAGGTCCACGAAGCCCAGGTCGAGCTTGCCGGCGATCTGGTCGTAGACGCTGGAGGAGACGCAGATGCCGCCGGGCTCGGCGATGGTCTCCAGCCGCGCGGCGACGTTGACGCCGTCGCCGAGCAGGTCGTCGCCCTTGGCCATCACGTCGCCGAGGTTGACGCCGATGCGGAACTGCATGCGCCGCATCTCGGGCAGGCTGTCGTTGCGCGTCTTCAGCGCATCCTGGATCTCGACCGCGCAGCGCACCGCCTCGACCGCGCTCGCGAACTCGGCGAGCACGCTGTCGCCGGCCGTGCCGACGATGCGGCCCTCGTGGAACTCGATGATGCCGTCGATCACCGCGCGGTGCGCCGAGAGGATCTTGAGCGTGCCCTCTTCGTCGGCGGCCATCATGCGGCTGTAGCCCGCCGCGTCGGCGGCGAGGATCGCGGCGAGCTTGCGCTTGACCGGCGTGGCGTTCACGACCTGAGGCCCCCTGGTTCCCCAGCGCGGGAATCTAGCCCTCTGCGGGCGCGGGCGCAAACCTTCCGGCGCCACGCCGCCGCGGCCGCTAGAATCGCGGCCATGTCGCTGGCCGCCTTCAACTTCGCCCGGTGGATCGACGAGCACGCGCACCTGTTGAAGCCCCCCGTGGGCAACCAGCAGGTGTTCGAGGAGGCGGACGACCTCATCGTCATGGTGGTGGGCGGCCCCAACGCGCGCACCGACTACCACGACGATCCCTATGAGGAGTTCTTCTACCAGCTGCGCGGCAACATGGTGCTCAAGGTGATCGAGGACGGCCGGCCGCGCGACGTGCCGATCCGCGAGGGCGAGATCCTGCTGCTCCCCGGGCACCTGCGCCACTCGCCGCAACGCCCCGAGGCGGGCTCGGTCGGCCTGGTGGTGGAGAAGATCCGGCCGCCCGAGGTGAAGGACGGCTTCGAGTGGTACTGCCCGAAGTGCTGGGCGCGCGTGCACCGCGTGGAAGTGAGCGTGCAGGACATCGTCAAGGACTTGCCGCCGCTCTTCGACGCGTTCTACTCCAGCATCAGGGCACGCACCTGCCCGCAGTGCGGACAAATCCATCCGGGCAAGGCGTGAAGCAGCCGCGCGCGATCGACATGCACTCGCATTTCTTCCCGCGCGAGTGGGAGGACCTGGGCAGGCGCTTCGGCGGCGAGTGGCCCTGGGTGAAGCACCTGGGCGAAGGCCGCGCGATGGTGATGATGGGCGAGCGCGAGTTCCGTCCCGTGTATTCGGCCTGCTGGGATGCGGCCAGGCGCCTCGAGGAGATGGATCGCGACGGCGTGGACCTGCAGGTGATGTGCGCGACGCCGGTGCTCTTTGCCTACGCGCGCCCCGCGGCGCAGGCGCTGTACTGCGCGCAGCTCTTCAACGACGCGGGCCTCGAGCTCGCCGCGCAGGGCAAGGGGCGCCTGAGGACGCTTTGCCAGGTACCGCTGCAGGACACGGACGCGGCCTGCAATGAGCTCACGCGCGCAATGAAGGCCGGGCACCTTGGCGTGCAGATCGGCAACCACGTCGGCGAGCGCGACCTCGACGACGAGGGCATCGTCACCTTCCTGCAGCATTGCGCGGCCGAGGGCGCGGCGGTGCTGGTGCATCCCTGGGACATGATGGGCGGCGCGCGCACCGCGCGCTGGATGATGGGCTGGACGGTGTCCATGCCCGCCGAGACGCAGCTCTCCATCGTCGCGCTGATCCTCGGCGGCGGCTTCGACCGGCTGCCGAAGAGCCTGCGCATCTGCTTCGCGCACGGCGGCGGCAGCTTCGCGTTCCTGCTCGGGCGGCTGGAGAACGCCTGGCATAACCGCGACGTCGCGCGCGGCAAATCGGCGCTGCCGCCCTCGGCCTACACCGAGCGCTTCTACGTGGATAGCGCCGTGTTCGATGCGCGCGCGCTGCGCCTGCTCATCGACGTCATGGGCGAGGAGCGCGTCATGCTCGGCTCGGACTACCCGTTTCCCCTGGGGGAGCAGCGCGTGGGCAAGCTGGTGCGCGACATGGCGAACCTCGCCGACGCCACTCGCCGCAAGCTGCTGGTCGCCAACGCGCAACGCTTCCTGGGCCTTGCGGCATGAACGCCGCGGCGCAGCCGGCCGGGGAGGGCGCGTGAAGGTCACCGTCCTCGACGATTACTTCGACACGGTGCGCACGCTCCCGTGCTTCGCCAAGCTCGCAGGGCACGAGGTCAAGGTGTGGACCGACCACCTGCAGGATACCGACGGCCTCGCCGCGCGCCTCGCGGACACTGAGGCGCTGGTGCTGATCCGCGAGCGCACGCAGATCCGCGCGCCGCTCATCGAGCGGCTGCCGAAGCTGCGCCTCATCAGCCAGAGGAGCGTCTACCCGCACATCGACGTGGACGCCTGCACGAGAAGGGGCATCGTCGTCAGCTCGGCGCAGCACGCCGATACGCCCTCGTACGCTGCCGCGGAACTCACCTGGGGCCTGATCCTCGCCGCCGAGCGCCAGATCCCGCAGCAGATGGCTTCGCTCAAGGCCGGCCGCTGGCAGATGGGCGTGGGCAGCAGCCTGCGCGGCAGGACGCTCGGCATCTACGGCTACGGTCGCATCGGCGCCACGGTCGCCGGCTACGGCAAGGCCTTCGGCATGAAGGTGCTCGTCTGGGCACGTCCGGAATCGCTCGCCAGGGCGCGCGCGGACGGCTACGAAACGGCCGCCGGGAAGGAAGCGTTCTTCGCAGCCTGCGATGTGATCACGCTGCAGATGCGCCTCATCGAGGCGACGCGCGGCATCGTCACGGCGGCCGACCTCGCGCGCATGAAGCCGGATGCGCTTCTGGTCAACACCAGCCGCGCGGGGCTCATCGTGCCGGGCGCGCTCGTCGCGGCGCTCAAGGCGGGGCGCCCGGGGCGCGCGGCGGTGGACGTCTTCGAGGTGGAGCCGCTCAGGGACCCGAACGACCCGCTGCTGGCGCTGCCGAACGTCGTCGCCACCCCGCACATCGGCTACGTGACGCGCGAGGAGTACGAGCTGCAGTTCACCGACATCTTCGACCAGATCCTCGCCTACGCGGCGGGCAAGCCGATCAACGTCGTCAATCCGGCGGCGCAGGGCGGGCGCGCCGGCGCCTGAAGCGACGGCGCACCGACGCGGGCGGCAGGCGGGGCGCCGCGACGCGGCCGTGACCCTAGAAGCGGTAGAGGCGCGCGGCGTTCGCCGCGAAGAGCGGCTCGCGCACCGCGTCGGACGGCAGCCAGGATTCCAGCAGGTCGAGCAGATCCGTGTCGTTCGGCATGAACTGCGTGAGGCCAGGATGCGGCCAGTTGGTGCCCCACACGCAGCGGTCGGGCCGGTCGGTGAGTACCGCGAGCACGAACGGCCGCATGTCCGCGTAGTGCGGCGGACCCGAGTCGGAGAGCCGGTAGAAGCTCGAGATCTTGGTCCAGCAGTCGTCGCGCTCGGCAAGCAGCCGCCGGATGACGCGGAAGCCCGCCTGGTCCACGCCTTCGCCGCCGCGCGGGCGTCCGAGGTGGTCGAAGACGAGCGGCACCGGGCAGCGCCGCAGGCGCGGCTCGAGGTCCACCCAGTCAGAGCACTTCGCGATGTTGATCTCGATGTGCCAGCCAAGCGGCGCGACGCGCTGGGCGATCGCCTCGAGCATCGCGGTGGTGGCGCCGCTCGGGAACTGGTCCATCAGGCGCGCGGCGCGAAAGCCGCCGGCGTCGAGCTTCCTCAGCTCGGCGTCCGGGATGTCGGGGTGGATCGCGGCGACGCCGAGGAAGCGCCCGGGATGCTCGGCGAGGAAGTCGAGGGTGATCGAGTTGTCGAAGCCGTAGGGCGTGCCGTGCACCTGCACGCCACGCGCGATGCCGAGCGAGGCGTGCAGCGCGATCCAGGCCTCGCGCGAGCACAGCGGTGGCGAGTATTTGCGGCCGCCGGCGAGCGGGTAGCGCTCGAAGCGGTCGAAGATGTGCGCGTGGCAATCCACCGTGCCGCGCGGCAGGGCGCGCTTGGGCGCGCGCAGCCGGGCGTCCGGCGGCAGGACGTCGGCGGCGGCGCTCATCCCGTGGTCCTCATTCCGCGGCGCTCGCGAGCTGCCGCTCGCGATGGGCCGCGCGTGTCATGCACCTCGCGCACGCGTTACTCGATGACGATGTTGCCCTCGCGCGCGATCTGGCGCCACTTCTCGAGGTCGGCGCGGACGTAGGCCGCGAACTCCGCCTGGCCCATGTCCATCACCTCGACGCCCATGCCGCGGAAACGCTCGCGCACGGCCTCGTTGGCAAGCGCCTTGCGCAGCGCTGCGTGCAGCTTGTCCACGACGGGCTGCGGCGTGCCTGCCGGCGCGAAGATGCCGGTGAAAGTGCTCGCCTCATAGCCCTTCACGCCCGCTTCGTCGAGCGTCGGCACGTTCGGCAGGAGCGGCGAGCGTGCGCGCGAGGAGACGGCGAGCGCCTTGATGCGCCCCTCGCGGATATGGCCGATCGAGGCGGTGAGCTGGTCCATCATGCTCTCCACCTGGCTGCCGAGCAGGTCTGTGATCGCCGGACCGCTGCCCTTGTAGGGCACGTGCAGGAGCTTGAGGTTCGCCTGGCGCATGAGCAACTCGATCGCGAGGTGGTTGGAGGAGCCGCTGCCCGCAGAGGCGACGCTGACCTGGCCGGGACGCGCGCGCGCCATCGCCGCGTACTCCTGGAAGGACGTCACCGGCGTCTTCGGCGCCGCGGTGAGGACGATCGGCACCGACTGGATCGGGCCCACCGGCACAAAATCCTTCTGCGGGTCGTAGGGCAGGTTCTTGAACACCGCCGGGCCGGACGTGATGGTGCCGCTCGAGCCGAGCAGCAGCGTGTAGCCGTCGGCGGCCGACTTCGCCACCTGCGCGCTGCCGATGGTGCCGCCGGCACCCCCCTTGTTCTCCACCAGCACCTGCTGGCCGAGCGCCTCCGAGAGCGCCGGCGCGATGGTGCGCGCGGTGATGTCCACGTTGCCGCTCGGCGGCCAGGGCACGACGATGCGCACCGGCTTGCTCGGGAACTCCTGTGCAAGGGCGCTCGCGGCGAGGCACAGGCTGGCGAGCGCAATGGCGAGCTTGGTTCTCATGCGGCTTTCCTCCTCTTGAACCTCGGGTACACGCGGCCGACGTTGCCGGAATAGATCTTCTCGCGGTCGGCGGCGCTCAGGGTCTTCACCGCGTCGATGTAGCGACGCGTGTCGTCGTAATAATGCCCGCTTTCGGGATCCACGCCGCGCACCGCGCCCACGATCTCGGAAGCGAACAGGATGTTCTCCGCCGGGATGACCTTCAGCAGCAGCTCGATGCCGGGGAGGTGATAGACGCAGGTGTCGAAGAACACGTTGTCGAGCAGCAGCTCCTTGAGTGGCGGCTTGCCCATGTCCTGCGCCAGGCCGCGGTAGCGGCCCCAGTGGTAGGGCACCGCGCCGCCGCCGTGCGGGATGACGAACTTGAGCGCAGGGAAGTCCTTGAACAGGTCCGACGAGGTGATGAACTGCATGAACGCCGTGGTATCGGCGTTGAGGTAGTGCGCGCCCGTGAAATGGAAGGCCGGGTTGCACGAGGAGCTGACGTGCACCATCGCCGGCACTTCGAGCTCCACGAGCTTCTCGTAGAGCGGATACCAGAAGCGATCGCCAAGCGGCGGCGCCTTCCACCAGCCGCCGGAAGGATCGGGGTTGAGGTTGCAGCCGATGAAGCCGAGCTCGCGCACGCAGCGCTCGAGCTCCGGGATGCAGTTCTCCGGGGGCACGCCGGGGGACTGGGGGAGCTGGCACACCGGCGCGAAGTTGGCCGGATACAGGCTGCAGACGCGGTGGATCAGCTCGTTGCACTGGCGCGACCACGCCTCGCTCACTCGTGCATCGCCGACGTGGTGCTCCATCGAGCCCGCGCGCGGCGAGAAGAACGTCAGGTCGGTGCCGCGCTCGCGCTGGATGCGCAGCTGGTTCTTCTCCAAGGTCTCACGAATCTCGTCGTCCGAGATCCTGAGCGGTCCCGGGTCCTGCCCCGCGACCTGCTTCTTGCGCCAGTCCCAGAGCGCCGCGGGCGCGGTGGTGTAGTGGCCGTGGCAGTCGATGATCACGCGAAGAGCTCCTCCACTTCGTAGCGCCGCGGGATGAGGCGCTGCCGGTGAACATAGTCGATCGCGACTTCGAGGTTGCGGCGGTTCGCCTCGAGGCCATAAGGGTTCATCTCCGGGTTGCCCGCCGCCTTGATGCTCTCGCCGAGCAGCCGCGACACCTCCTCGGCATCCGCCCTGCTCACCGTGTCCTTCACCGCCACCATGTGGTTGATCTGGATCGCGCCCTTGCGCGCGCGCCAGGCGCGCGCGGCGCCTTCCGCGTCCGGGATCACGGTGGCGATGCGCGGGTCGGCGATCGGCGCGTCGCCCGTCACCGCGGCGTCGATCTCGCCCGCGAAGAGCATCTGCTCGAGCTTCCTGCCCGGGGGCACGCGCACGACGTTCGCGGGATCGCGGAATTCCGCCACGTGCGCCTCCTCGAAGGTGACCCAGGTGATGCGGTCGCAGTCCACGCCGAAGTCCTCGGCGAGGATGCCGCGCAGCCACATGCCGGTGGTCACCGAGTAGGAGCGCACGCCGACGCGCCGCCCCTCCAGCTCGCGCGGTGCGAGCGGCCCGCGCTCGGCGTTGCGCACCAGCCGCGCGTGCTGCATGCGCGCGAGCACCACCGCGGGCAGGAGCCGGTAGGGCTTGCCCGCGGCCTTGGCCATGAGGAACGTGGTGATCGCCAGCTCGGCGACGTCGAACTCGAGGTTGCGCACCACGCGCTTGAAGCCGGCGCTCGGCGGGCGCACGTCCTCGAACGCCAGGCGCACGCGATCCGAGCGGACCTCGCCCTTCTTCAGCGCCGCCGTGCAGGGATAGTCGCCGAGCAGCGCCTTCACCGGCCTGCTGCCTCGCGCATGCTGCGGCCGGGGCGCAGCTTCACTTGCCCATCGCCTCGCGGATCAGCTTGACGAGCTCCGCGCGGTCCTCGGTCTTCCTGCCCTTCAGGCGCTCCTTGACGCCGAGGTCGACGATCCACTGCTGGCGCGCGGCGGTCGCCGCCGCCATCGTAGGCTCCATGCCGATGCTCTCCAGCGTCTCGGAGACCTCGCGCATCTCCGCGGCGCGGCGCTTGCCGTGGCTCACCACGCGCTCGATCATGTAGCCGGCGAGCTTCTGCCAGTCGATGCCGGGCCAGGTTTCCTTGAGCGAAGCGAGCACGCGGTCCTCGACGCCGTACTCGGCCGAGGCGGTCATGGACTCCACCAGCAGCGCCTCCAGGCCCTTCACCACGACCGAGCGGAACATCTTGATCGCCGAGGCCTGCCCGACTTCGCCCGAGACGAGCTCCATCTTCATGCCGAGCGCGGCGGCGCGCGGCGCGAGCGCCGCCGCGCCGGGCCCGCCGATGAGGCACGGCACCTTGTGCAGGTAGGGCGCCGCGGGCGCCATCACCGCGACGTCCACGTAGGCGGCGCCCGTGGGTGCCACCAGCGCCGCGGTTTCGATCTTGCGCCTGGGCGAAACCGAGTTCATGTCGAGGAACAGCTGGCCCCGGGCACTTCCCGGCAGGCAGGAGCGCGCCGCCTCCAGGCTCGAGCTCGCCGTCACCACGAGGAACACGAGGTCCGCGCCGCGCACCGCGTCCACATGGTCGCGGGCAATCTCCACGCCGAGCGCGCGCGCCGCCGCCTCGAGCGGCGCGCCGGCCGGCTGGCCAAAGAGGATGTCGTAGGTGCGGATGGCGGGCCTCGCCTTTTCCGCCACCAGGCCGCGGCTGATCGTCTGGCCGGCCTCGCCGAAGCCGATGAAGGCGATGCGTTCGCTCATGCGCTGCGCCCCGCCGCCTACTTGCCGTGCAGCGTCGTGTCCTGCCCGGGCGGCGGATTGGCGATCGCCGCCTCGAGCGACTGCGCCTCGCGCCACTCCTCGGGCGGGCGCACGCGCTGGTCGCTGCCTACCTGGTCCAGGCCCCAGAAGATCTCGAGGAAGTGGTTGTCCGGGTCGCGGAACTCCACCGCCACCTGGCAGCCGGCGCGGCGCCGGCCGTCGAAGTCGATCCTCACGTTGTGCCTGCGCAGGTGCTCGCGCGCGCGCAACACCTCTTCCAGCGTCGCGACCTCGAAGGCGAGGTGATGCAGCTCCCTGGCCGAGGCGTCCTCCTGCGCGCCGCCGACGAGCGCAAGGCAGTGATGGTCGTTATTGCAGCGCAGGAACACCATGCCGCCCTTCATCATGGTGTCCGGGTAGACATCCGACACACGAAAGCCGAGCACCCCCGTGTAGAAGGCCACGGCGCGCTGCATGTCCTTCACCTTCAGCACCACGTGCCCGAGCTTCTGCACCTTGAACGGCAGCCCGGCGGGCGGCGCCATGCTGCGCAGCGCCTGCGCTGCCGGGCTCTTCAATCCTTCCAGGTCTACGACGCCGCGCGGCATGCCATTTCCTCCCTCAGGTCCGCCACTCTAGGCCAGCGCATGGCGCGGCTCCAATGAATTTTGCGGGCCCGGCGATGCCGAAGCGGGTATCACGCGCGCCCGCGCGCGGCGATCAGGCGCGACGGCGCGATGCAGCGCGCGCCGTCTCGCGCAACGCCTGGATGAGATCGAGGGTGGCCGGCGACGGCGGCCGCCCGATCGCCGTGATGACGCCGACCGGCCCCGAGGGCGGCGGCAGCTTCACCGGCAGGATGCGCAGCAGGCCGAGCGCCGCGTATTCGCGCGCCACGTCGCGCGGCATCACGCCCAGCATGTCGCTGCGTTGCACCAGCATCTTGTTCACCGAGACGGACACCGATTCCACGAGCCTTCGCGGCGGCGCCACGCCCGCCTGCCGGAACGCCGCATCGAGCCGGCGCCGGTAGGGGGCATCGGGCGCGGGCACGACCCACATCTCGCCGGCGAGGTCGCGCAGCCTGAGGGAGCGCCGCCGCGCGAGCGGGTGCGCGACCCGCGCGACCACCTGCATCGGCTCGCTGTAGAAAGCCTCGAACTCGAGCCCCTCGCTCGGCACGTCGCTCGAGACGCGGCCGACGACGAGATCCAGCTCGCCGCGGCGCAGCGCGGGCAAGAGCACCGTGGCGCTGCCCTCCTGCACCAGCACCGTGTGCTGGGGGCGGCGCTGCTTGAAGCGGGCGAGCGCGAGCGGCACCAGCACCGGCGCCGCGACGAGCAGCGCTCCCAGCGCGATGCGCCCCGCGGCGCCCTCGGCGAGCGAGTTCATCTCCTCTCGCGCGTGGTCCAGCGTGGAGAGCATCGCGCGTGCATGCCGGATCAGGCTCTCGCCGTAGGCGTTCGGCACGAGCCCGCGCGGGCCGCGCTCGAACAGGCGCAGCCCCAGCATGCGCTCCAGGCCCCCCAGCAGGCGCGTCGCCGCCGGCTGGGTCATGCGCAGGCCGGCGGCGGCGCGGTGCATGTTGCGCTGCTCATCCAGCGCCACCAGCAGCAGCACCTGGCGCATCTTGAGGCGCGAGCGCAGGTACCAGTCCGGCAGGATCCTGCCGGCGGGCGCGCTTGCGGGGCGGTCGGGGCGCTGCACGGGCGATGCAAGATTCGGTATCGGAGCCTGCCGCAATTCTATTGGATGCGGTCCGGCCCGTTGCGTAGAGTGGCTGCGGGCAAGGGGGCCCGTCCACGAGGAGGAGGGGACATGAGAATCATCGCAGTCCTGGCGGGCGCGCTGGTCATGCTCGCTGGCGCGCACGCGCAGTCCGGCAAGACCGAGGTGCTCTGGCTCGGCCACGCCGCGTTCCGCATCACCTCGCCCGGCGGCAAGGTGATCGTCATCGACCCGGCGCTCTCGGTGATGCCGACCACGCCGCCGCAGTACAAGAACCTCGAGGCGCTCGGCAAGGTGGACGTGCTGCTCGTGACGCACGGGCACTGGGACCACATCACGGACGCGCCGGCGCTGGCGAAGCTGAACAAGATCCCGCTGCACGCGCCGGGGGACCTGAACAACGCGCTCACCACGCTGGGCGTGCTGCCCGCCGAGCAGCTGCCGCGCTTCAACAAGAGCGGGCGCCTGACGCCCGTGCCGGGCATCCACTTCACCGCGGTGCGCGCCGAGCACTCTTCCATCTACGTGTGGCGCAATCCCGCGACCGGCAAGGACGAAACCCACCCCGGCGGCGAGCCGATGGGCTATATCATCGAGATGGAGAATGGCTTCAGGATCTGGCACATGGGCGACACCGGCCTGTTCGGCGACATGAAATGGATCGCCGAGCACTACAAGCCCGACCTCGTCATGATGCCGATCGGGGGGCGCTTCACGATGGATGCCGCCGACGCGGCCTACGCGCTGCGCGATCTGATCAAGCCCAGGTTCGCGATTCCGATGCACTATCGGGTGGCGCCGGGCGCGAAGAAGACGCCGCCGGAGGAACTGGTGGAGGCGGCGGGCCAGATTGCCACCAGGATCGTGCTGATGAAGCCGGGCGAAAAGGTCGAGTTCTGAGAAAGCGGGGCGCGTGAACGTCTCGGAAGTGATGGTGCGGTACCTGAAGGCGGCCGGCATCGGCCACGTCTTCGGCTATCCGGGCGACCCCAACATCGAGTTCATGGAAGCGGCGCGCCGCGCGGGCCTGCAGTTCGTGCTCGGGCGGCGCGAAGGCACGGCGGGGTTGATGGCGGAAGCCTATGGCTTCCTCACCGGGCGCCCGGGCGTGTGCATGTCCACGCTCGGGCCCGGGTCCTCGAACCTCGTGAACGCGGTGGCCAACGCGTACCTGGATCGCGTGCCGATGCTGGCGATCTCAGGGCAGATCGAGCGCAAGCGCGCGCAGACCTTCACGCACCAGGTGCTCGACCACAACCGGCTCTTTTCGCCGGTGAGCAAGTGGGCGACCGAAGTCGCGCCCGACACCGTGGGCGGCATCATGCGGCGCGCGCTGCGCACGGCGATGGCCGAGCGCCCGGGCCCGGTGCACATCACCACGCATGCCGACGTCGTCGGGGCGGAAGCCAAGGACGACGCCGTGTCGCTGCCGCCGATGAAGGCGCTGCATGCGGGCATCCAGGCCTTCGGCGGCGACGCGGACGTGGTGAAGCGCCTGCGCAAGGCAAAGCGGCCCGTGATCCTCGCGGGCATCGCCGCGCAGCGCGCGAACGCGCACGGGGCGCTCGCGCGCCTGGCGAGCGAAGCCGGCATTCCTGTGGTGGTCGCGCCGATGGCGAAGGGCGTGCTCGCCGAGGACCACGCGTACTACGCCGGCACGCTCGACATGGCGTGCAACGCGCTCATGTGGGAGTTCCTCGAGGGCTGCGACCTGATCCTCGCCGCGGGCTTCGATGCGGTGGAGCTGATCAAGCCCTGGACGCTCTCGCTGCCCATCGTGCACGTGGACGCAGTGCCGAACACCGACCAGATCTACAGCGCCGACACCGAGCTCGTCGGCGACATTGCCGCGATCCTCGATGCGCTCGCCGATGCCTGGAAGGGCGGCGCGAAATGGAAGGCGGCGGAGGTGAAGCGCCACCGCGAGCGGCTGCGCGCCGCGTACTACGCGGGGCGCGTGAAGGGCAGGCTCAATCCGACCGACGTGATCGACGCGGTGCGCGAGGCGCTGCCGCGCAACGCCATCGCGACAAGCGATGTCGGCTCGCACAAGCTGCTGGTGGGGCAGGGCTGGACGGCGCTCGAGCCGCGCTCGGTGCTGATGTCCAACGGCCTATCCTCGATGGGCTACTCGCTGCCGGCGGCGATCGTCGCGCAGCTGCTCAACCCGGGCCGGCCGGTGGTGTGCTTCGTGGGCGACGGGGGCCTCGCCATGGTGCAGGGCGAGCTGCGGCTCGCGGCGAGCCTCGGCCTGCCACTGCTGGTGGTCGTTTTCTGCGACAACAGCCTGAACCGCATCGAGATCAAACAGGCGAACCGCAAGTACCCGAGCTGGGGCACACTGATCGAGCCGACCGACATTGCGCGCCTCGCGCAGTCCATGGCCTGCGAAGGCGCGGCGGTGGAGCGGGCGCCGGCGCTCGCGCGCCTGCTCGCCGGGAAGCGCCCGAAGGGCCGGCCGCTGGTGATCGGCGCGCACATCGATCCGGCGCAGTACACGCAGCAGTTCTGAGAAGACTGCAGACCAAGGTCCGACAAGGAGGAGGGACGCCAAAGATGAAACTCTTGCTCGCGGCGCTCGCCGCAACGCTGTGCAGCGCCGCGCAGGCGCAAGCCTGGCCCAGCAAGCCGATCCGGCTGCTGGTGCCCTTCGCCCCCGGCGGCTCGAGCTCGATCGTCGCGCGTGCGGTGGCGGTGGAGATGGAAAAGGGCCTCGGCCAGCCGATCATCATCGACAACCGTCCGGGCGGCGGCGGCAACGTCGCCATGCAGGAGGCGGCGCGCTCGGAGCCCGACGGCTACACGCTGATCATCGGCCACATCGGCACGCTGGCGGTGAATCCCTTCATGTTCGAGAAGCTCCCCTTCGACACCAACGCCGACTTCGCGCCGGTGTCGCTGCTCGCCAAGGTGCCGAACATCTTCGTCGTGCACGCCGACGTGCCGGCGAAGGACCTGCGCGAGTTCGTCGCCCTGGTGAAGTCGAAGCCGGGCCAGCTCTATTACGGCTCGGCGGGCAACGGCAGCGCCGGGCACCTGGCGATGGAGTACCTGAAGCTCGTCGCGGGCCTGGACATCGTTCACGTGCCCTACAAGGGCACCGGTCCCAACCTCATCGATCTGGTCGCCGGGCGTACGCAGGCGACCTCCGCGGGCACGCCGCCGCTCATGCCGCACGTCAAGGCCGGCAAGCTGCGCGTCATCGCCGTCGGCTCCAAGCGGCTGGCGTCGATGCCGGACGTGGCGTCGGTGGCGGAGCAGGGCTACCCCGGCTACGAGAGCACGCAGTGGTACGGCCTCAACGCGCCCGCGAAGGTGCCGCCCGCGATCATCAGGCGCCTGGCCGACGAAGCGGCGAAGGCCGCAAAGCAGCCCTCGGTTGCCGAGCGCTTCGCGCTGGATGACGCCGAGGCGGTGGGCTCGACGCCCGAGGAATACGCCGCCTTCATCGCCGCCGAGCAGAAGCGCTGGGGCGACGTGGTGCGCAAGGCGAACATCAAGGCGAACTAGGAACGCGCCATGCATGCGCCCGCAACGGAGGCCGCCTAGTGGACCTGGGCATCGCCGGCAAGACCGCGCTCGTCACGGGCGCGTCCGCCGGCATCGGCCGCGGCATCGCGCTCGCGCTCGCCGCGGAGGGCGTGCGGCTCGCGGTCACCGCGCGCCGGCGCGACCGGCTCGAGGCGCTGGAGAAGGAGACCGGCGCGAAGCTGGTCGTCATCGAGCAGGATTTCATGCAGGCGGATGCGCCGCAGCGCATCGCGCAGGCCGCCCTTGCGGGCCTGGGGAGCGTGGAGATCCTGGTCAACAACGCGGGCGGCTCGCGCCCCTTCGAGCTCGACGCGAGCGAAAAGCAGTGGGAGGAGGCGATCACGCTCAACTTCACGCGCCAGCGCCAGCTCGCGCACGCGCTGCTGCCGCAGATGGTGGCGCGCAAGTGGGGGCGCATCATCAACATCACCGGCAAGAGCGAGCCCGACGGCGTGAACGGCGCCTTCGCCGCCAAGGCGGCGATGCATGCCTGGGCGAAGGGCCTGTCGCGCGAGGTCGGCAAGCACGGCATCACGGTCAACTCGATCCCGCCCGGGCGCATCCTGAGCGAGCAGATCGAGCGCAACTACACGCCGGAATACCGGCAGTGGCAGTCCGAGCACGAAATTCCGGTGGGCGAGTACGGCAAGCCCGAGGACATCGCCAACCTCGTCTGCTTCCTCGTTTCGCCGCGCGCGCGCTACATCACCGGCGCGGTGATCCCGGTGGACGGCGGCCTGCGCCGCTACCAGTTCTAGCGATGGCCCACGTCGTAGAGCGCTTCGCGCAGTGGGCAGTGGCCTCGCGCGGCTCGGCCCTCACGCCGGAGGTCCTGCATCACGCCAAGCGCGCGGTCGTCGACCTGCACGCGGCGATGATCTCGGGCGCGGCCGAGGCGCCCGCGACGCTGCTGGAGAGGGCGCTCGCCGACGAGCTCGACCGCGGCGAGGCGCGCCTTGCACTCGGGCGCAAGGCCACCATGCGCGCCGCCGCCCTGATCAACGCCGCCGCGGCGCACACCACCGAGGTGGACGACATCTTCCGCGACGGCATCTACCACCCGGGCGCGCCGACGATCCCCGCAGTGCTCGCGCTGGCGCAGGCGCGCGGCGCCTCGGGCGCGCAGTTCCTGCGCGCGGTGGTGGCGGGCTACGAGATCTCCACGCGCATCGGCGCCGCCATGGGGCGCGCGCACTACCGCTACTGGCACAACACCGGCACCATCGGCTGCTTCGGCGCCTGCGCCGCCGCGGCGGAGCTGCTCGGGCTGGATGCGCCGCGCTTCGCGCACGCGCTCGCGACCGTGACCACCTTCGCGGCGGGGCTGCAGCAGGCCTTCCGCATGGACTCGATGTCCAAGCCCATGCACGCCGGCCACGCCGCGGAAGCGGGCCTCACCGCGGCGCTCGCCGCGCGCGAGGGCGTGACCGGATCGCTCGACGTGATCGAGGGCGAGGCGGGCTTCGGCCGCGCGCTCGGCTACGACGGCGCCGCGGCGACGCCCGACTGGGACAAGGCGCTCGCCACGCTCGGGCGCGACTTCCACGTCACGCGCATGACCTTCAAGAACCACACCTGCTGCGGCCACACCTTCGCCGCGATCGACGGCGCGCAGGCGCTGCAGGCGAAGATGGGACTCGCGGCAAAGGACATCGCGCGCGTGAGGGTCGGCACCTACAAGGCGGCGCTCGACGTCGCCGGCTACGAGGAGCCCAAGACCGCCGCCGAGGGACGCTTCTCGCTCAAGTACGTGGTGGCGACCGCGCTCACGCACGGCAGCGTGCGCTTCGCCGCCTTCGGGCCGGCGCGCCTGCAGGATCCCGCGACGCGCGACCTGATGCGCCGCGTCGAGGTAGCCGTGGACCCGCAGCTGGACGCCGCCTTCCCGGCCCAGCGTGCCGCGCGCGTCGCCATCGAAGCTCGAGACGGCCGCCGCGAAGA
>DASWBP010000422.1:0-3097 GCA_036390555.1 Burkholderiales bacterium
CGTCGAGCTCCTGCTTCGGGATCACGTCGTAGGCGCGACGCTTGAGCACCTCGTCCACCAGCGACGGGTGGCCGTTGCCCGAGACGACGATGATCGGCCCCGCGGCGGCAGCGCGCATGCGCTCGAGAGTCTGGAAGCCGAGGCTGTCGGGCAGGTCCAGGTCGAGCAGCGTGAGGTGGACTGTCTGCGAGCGCAGCACGTTCAGGGCATCCCCCAGGCTGCGCGCGTGCAGGATCTCGGCGCCCTCGCTCGCCGCCTCGGCGAGGTAGGCGTGCATCAATGCGGCGTCGTCCGCGTCGTCCTCGACGAGGAGAATGCGCAGCGGCGTGGCGCCGGGCTGCCGCAGGAGCGGATTGCTGGCCATGGCGAGCCAGCATAGGCAGGACGTGGCGCCGCAGGCATCGGGCGCTCCCCGAGGGCGCTCGGGGATCCCCCCCGCGCCCCGGGATATCTTGCAGATCCTTACCTTTCGGGGGGCACGAGACCCGTGCGCATGGCGTAGCGCACGAGCCCCGCCACGTCGCGGATGCCCAGGCGCTCCATGATCTGGGCGCGATGCGTTTCCACCGTCTTCACCGAAAGGCCGAGGTCGGCGGCGATTCTCTTGGTGCTGCGACCCTCGGCAATGCCCTTCAGCACCTCGCGTTGGCGCGGGGTCAGCGGGTCCACGGCCGCGCCCGCGCCCATGCGCTGCACGTAGCCCTCCACCACCTGGCGCGAGATCGCCGGGCTGAGGTAGGTCTCCCCGCGCATCACGCTTTTCAGCGCGAGCTCGAGCTCCGCGGTGGCCGAGTCCTTGATCAGGTAGGCGGCGGCGCCAGCGCGCAGTGCCTGCAGCACGTACTCCTCGCTCGCGTGCATGGACAGGATGATCACCTTGACGCCCGGGTGCTGCTCGCGGAAGCGCGCTGCCGCCTCCAGGCCGCCCATGCCCTTCATGGCGATGTCGAGCAGCACGGCGTCGGGCTGCTCGCGCGCCGCGAGCGCGAGCGCCTCGGCGCCGTCGGCGGCCTCGCCCACCACCTCGACGCCCGCGATGTCGCGCAGCAGGGAGCGCATGCCGGCGCGCACCAGCGCATGGTCGTCGGCGAGCAGCACGCGCAGGTTCGCCACTCAGCCGCCTTGCGCCATGGGGAACGTGGCGCGCACCGCCGTGCCCTGGCCGGGCGCGGACTCGATGCGCAGCTCGCCCTGCGCGAGCGCCGCGCGCTCGGCCATGCTCACCACGCCCAGGCTTGCGCCGAGCGCCGCGCGGCGCTGCGCCGCCTCGACGTCGAAACCGGCGCCGTCGTCGCGCACCGTGAGCGCAAGCCGGCCGCCGTCCAGGCCGAGCTGCAGCCAGACGTTCCTGGCGCGCGCATGGCGCACGATGTTGTTCACCGCTTCCTGCGCTACGCGGAAGCACGCCGTCTCGATCGCCGGCGGCAGCCGCGCGGGAAAGTCCTGGATTTCCGGGTGGGGCGCAAAACCGCCGAGCACCGCCTGGCGGTCGAGGTGCGAGCGCAACGCCGCCGCAAGGCCGAGATCGTCGAGCTGCAGCGGGCGCAGGCTGAGCGAGAGCTGGCGTACGCGCTCCAGGGTGTGCTGCGTCGTGTCGAGCGCTTCCTGCACGCGCGCCTCGAGCGCCACGCCGTTGCGCCCGCGCTGCAGCGCCTCCAGGTTGAGCTTGAGCGCAGTCAAGGCCTGGCCGATGTCGTCGTGCAACTCGCGCGCCAGGCTCTTGCGCTCGGACTCCTGCACTTCCAGGAGCCGCCGCGACAGGCCCTGCAGCCGCTCGCGCGCCGCGCCGAGCTCGTCCATGGCGCGGCGCAGCTCGGTCACGTCCCGGCCGACCACCTGCACCTCGGCGAGCACGCCGCGGCCGTCGAAGATGCCGCGCCCCGACCAGTGCAGCCAGCGCCTGGCGCCCGAGGCGTTGCGCACCAGGGACTCGCGCTCGTAGGCGGGGGCTTGCGGCGAGATGCCCGCCAGGTCCTGTTGCAGGGCCGCGCGGTTCTCGGCCGACAGGCTCGAGAGCATCGGTCGCCCGCGGATCTGGTCGGGCTGGTAACCGAAGTAGCGGCAGTAGGCGCCGTTGACGAAATTGACGGTGGAATCGGGCTGCATGCGGATGATGAGCTCCGACTGGTCCTCGACGATGGCGCGGTAGCGGCGCTCGGAAAGCTCGAGTGCCTGCTGCGTGGCGAGGTGCTGGCGCCGCAGCCGCACTTCCTCGAGCGCGCGCGTGACCACGCCGGGCAGCCGCAGCAGGTTGTCCTTCAGCACGAAGTCGGTCGCGCCCGAGCGCAGCGCATCCACCGCGCGCTCTTCGCCGAGCGCCCCTGAAACCAGGATGAACGGCAATAGCGCATCGGCGCGACGCACGTGCGCGAGCGCGTCCAGACCGGTATAGCCGTGCAGGTGGTAGTCGGCGATGACGGCGTCGAAGCGCCCGGGCTGGAAGGTCCGCTCGAACGCCGCGCCGCCGTCCACGTATTCGGTCTCGCACACGATGCCCGCCTCGGCGAGGGCGGCGAGCGTCAGCTCGGCGTCGTCCGGCGCGTCCTCGAGCAGAAGCAGGCGCAGGCGTGGCATCGTCTGGAACCTTGGTAGCCGAGTTTCGCGGCGTGCCTCGGCGTTAACAAGCATGCGCCGTAAAGTATTTCACGTTGGCGCTAGACTGTGCGCGACTCGTTCGACGGACCGCGCGACCCCATGGCGCTGATCTTCGAGTTGAACCGGAAGCTTTCATTGCGTTCGTCAAGGACGCGCAGAAGGAGTCCGGCGTGGATTACCGCGTCCTCCGCAATCTTGCCTTCGGCGTGCCGTACCGCTACATCGACTACGACCTGACCGTACCCAAGGCCCGATAACAACGGCGGCAGCAACTACCGCTTCAGCGGCCCGCTGCTGTAGCTGGCGATTTCCTTCCACGCGCCCACCGAGGCGAAAAAAAGGCCAGCCGCGATGGCTGGCCTCGATGACCTGGTGGAGTGGAAGGGGATCGAACCCTCGACCTTCGCATTGCGAACGCGACGCTCTCCCAGCTGAGCTACCACCCCGGAGAAGGGTGCGGATTTTACAGCAGTTTGCGGCGCAGCACGACGCCCCGCTAAGA
>DASWBP010000423.1:0-4890 GCA_036390555.1 Burkholderiales bacterium
CCGACCGCGATGCCGGAGGAGCCGTTGACCAGCAGGTTCGGCAGCCGCGCGGGCATCACCAGCGGCTCGTTCTCCGAGCCGTCGTAGTTCGGCCCGAAGTCCACCGTTTCCTTGTCGATGTCGGCGAGCAGCTCGTGGCCGATCCTCGCCATGCGGATCTCGGTGTAGCGCATCGCCGCGGCGTTGTCGCCGTCCACCGAGCCGAAGTTGCCCTGGCCGTCCACCAGCATGTAACGCAGCGAGAAGTCCTGCGCCATGCGCACGATGGTGTCGTACACCGCGGTGTCGCCGTGCGGGTGGTACTTGCCGATCACGTCGCCCACCACGCGCGCCGACTTCTTGTACGGGCGATTCCAGTGGTTGGCCAGTTCGTGCATCGCGTAGAGCACGCGCCGGTGCACGGGCTTCAGGCCGTCGCGCACGTCGGGCAGCGCGCGCCCGACGATCACGCTCATCGCGTAGTCGAGGTACGACCGGCGCATCTCCTCTTCGAGGCTGACCGGGAGCGTTTCCTTGGCGAACTGTTCCATTTCGGCTCTTGTTCTGGGGGTGAAAAGCGGGCCGTTGCAGGCGCGATTTCGAGCGAGAAATTTTACCATGCGACACCCTCTCGACCCGAGGGCGACGCTGTGCTTAAATGCGACAGTTCCAAGGGAGGAAAACCAATGAAAACCTACAACAACGCCCGTTCGTTCCTCGGTGCCGCAGCGCTCGCCGTCCTGGTGGGCTGCGCGACCACGGAAGAGCCCAAGCCCGCGCCTGCGCCGGCTCCTGCGCCCGCGCCGGCACCCGTCCAGCCGGCGCCCGCCCCGGCGCCCGCGCCCGTCGCCAAGCCCGCGCCGGTGCCGCCCAAGCCGATGGCGTTGCGCCTCACCTCGACCGAGCTCTTCGAGTTCGACAAGTCGCGGCTCACGCAGGCGGCCACCGACAAGCTCGACCGCGAGATCGTCGTGCGCTTCGGGGAATTCCAGGCGATTCGCATCATCAACGTGGCCGGCCACGCCGACCGCCTGGGTTCCGCGCAGTACAACCAGAAGCTCTCGGAGCGCCGCGCGGAAGCAGTCAAGGCCTACCTCGTGCGCCAGGGCGCGCCCGCCGACAGGGTGGAGACCCTCGGCTTCGGCAAGACGCTGCAGGTGAAGAGCTGCCCCGATGCGCAATACAAGACGCGCAAGGCGCTCATCGAGTGCCTGGAACCGAACCGCCGCGTGGAAGTCGAGGTGCTCGGCACCGCGCGCCCCTGAGCGCCGGGCCGCGCACTGCCTGAAGCCCCGCCCCGGCGGGGCTTTTTGTTTGCATGAGCGACAAGCTCCTCATCAATGCGCGCTGGGTGGTGCCGGTCGAGCCGGCGGGCGTGGCGCTCGAGCGCCACGCGGTGGCCGTGCGCGACGGCCTGATCGAGGCGGTGCTGCCGATCGCCGAGGCGGCGCAGCGCTTCGCGGGCTACGAGCGCGTGGACCTTCCGGGCCACGCGCTCATTCCGGGACTGGTCAACGCGCATACGCACGCCGCGATGAGCTTGCTGCGCGGCATCGCCGACGACCTGCCGCTCATGCGCTGGCTGCAGGAGCACGTCTGGCCCGCCGAGTCGAAGCACGTGTCGCCGCAGTTCGTGAAGGACGGCACGCTGATCGCCTGCGCCGAGATGTTGAGGGGCGGCGTCACCTGCATGAACGACATGTACTTCTTCCCCGAGGCCGCGCTCGAGGCGGTGCTCGAGTCGGGCATGCGCGCGGCGCTCGGACTGATCGCCGTGGAGTTCCCCTCGGCGTACGCGGCCGACCCTGACCAGTACCTGGCCAAGGGCCTCGCGCTGCGCGACGAATGGCGCGAGCATCCACAGCTTTCCTTCTGCCTTGCGCCGCACGCGCCCTACACCGTGTCGGACGCCACCTTCCGCAAGGTGGCGCAGCTCGCCAACGAGCTTGACCTGCCGGTGCACGTGCACGTTCACGAGACGGTGCAGGAGATCGACCGCTCGCTCGCCGAGCATGGCGAGCGGCCGCTTGCACGGCTCGCGCGCCTCGGCCTGCTCGGCCCCAGCCTGATCGCCGTGCATTCGGTGCACCTGGAGCCTGCGGAGATTGCGCTGCTCGCGCGCCACGGGTCTTCGGTCGTGCATTGCCCCTCGTCCAACCTGAAGCTCGCCAGCGGCCTCGCGCCCGTGGCGGCGCTCGCCGCGGCCGGCGTCAACATTGCGCTGGGCACCGACGGCGCGGCAAGCAACAACCGGCTGGACCTCTTCCAGGAGATGCGTAGCGCGGCGCTGCTAGCCAAGGCGGTGGCCAACGACGCGGCCGCGATGCCCGCGCACGCGGCCTTGCGCGCGGCAACGCTGGGCGGTGCCACGGCGCTGGGGCTGGAGTCGCGCATCGGCTCGATCGTGCCCGGAAAGGCCGCCGATCTCGCCGCGGTCGACTTCGACAGCCTCGAGCTGCAGCCAGCCTTCGACGTCGTCTCGCATCTGGTCTATGTAAGCGGGAGGGAATTCGTCACGGACGTGTGGGTCGCCGGCCAGCGCGTGCTCGAGGACCGTAATTTCGCGCGAATGGACCTTTCAGACTTGCAAGCGCGCGCGCTGTTGTGGCAGACTAAAATCTTGAATTGACAGACAATCCAATCAAGCCCTTCCAAGGGGAAACGGGGAGAACAAGCATGCTTAACAAGACTTTGCGTACGTTCGGAATGAGCGGCGCCGCGTTCGCGCTGGCCGTGCTTGTGGGCTGCGCGACGACCGAGGAGCCCAAGCCCGCGCCCGCCCCGGCACCCGCTCCGGCCCCCGCTCCGGCCCCCGCCCCTGCCACGCCGGCGCCGGCGCCTGTGGTCAAGCCTGCGCCCAAGCCCGCGCCTGTCGCGCAGAAGGTCACGCTCGCGGCGGATGTGCTGTTCGACTTCGACAAGGCGGCTGTCCGCCCGGACGGCAAGAACAAGCTGGACGACCTGTCGCAGAAGATCCGCTCGGTGAACCTCGAGGTGGTGATCGCGATTGGCCACACCTGCTCGATCGGCACTGACGCGTACAACCAGAAGCTGTCGGTGCGCCGCGCCGAATCCGTGAAGGCCTACCTCGTGTCCAAGGGCGTCGAGCCCAACCGCATCTACACCGAGGGCAAGGGCGAGAAGCAGCCCGTGGCGAGCAACAACACCAAGGAAGGCCGGATGAAGAACCGGCGCGTCGAGATCGAAGTGATCGGCACGCGGACCCCGTAGCCCCATCCGCCTGAAAGGAAGCCCTGCCTCGGCAGGGCTTTTTTTTTGGGAGAATCGGGGTCAGACCCCAATTTCAAGATGGCCACATCCCATGCGTTCGGAAAATCGGGGTCAGACCCCGATTTCTCTTGCGAGATGAAATCGAGATCTGACCCCAACGCCGACCCCGCCGAGCTGGCAAAGTTCGGCGAGCTCGCGCATCGCTGGTGGGACCCGCAAAGCGAGTTCCGCCCGCTGCACGAAATCAACCCGCTGCGCCTGGAGTGGATCGCGCAGCTCGCGCCGCTCTCCGGGCGCGACGTCATCGACGTCGGCTGCGGCGGCGGCATCCTCGCCGAAGCGATGGCGCGGCGCGGGGCGCGCGTCACCGGCATCGACCTCGGCGAAAAGGCGCTCAAGGTCGCGCAGCTGCACCTCTACGAGAGCCGCCTCGACGTGCGCTATGAACTGGTCTCGGCGGAGGATCATGCCGCGCGCCAGCCTGCGGCCTACGACGTGGTCACCTGCATGGAGCTGCTCGAGCACGTGCCCGACCCCGCGAGCACGGTTGCGGCCTGCGCGCGCCTGCTCAGGCCCGGCGGGTGCGCGTTCTTCTCCACCATCAACCGCAACCCGAAGTCCTACCTGTTCGCCGTGATCGGCGCGGAGTACATCCTCAGGCTCCTGCCGCGCGGCACGCATGACTACGCGCGCTTCGTGCGGCCTTCCGAGCTCGCGCAATGGTGCCGCGCCGCCGGCCTGCGCGCCGCCGAGATGACCGGCATGACCTACAACCCGCTCACCAGGCGCTATCGCCTCGAGGCGGACTGCAGCGTCAACTACATCCTCTCGTGCGTGAAAGATGACTGAACGCGCCACCCAGGGCGTCCTCTTCGACCTCGACGGCACGCTCGCGGACACCGCGCCGGACCTCGCCGCGGCATTGAATCGCCTGCGCGAGGACCAGGGCCTCGAGCCGCTGCCGCTCGAGGAAGTGCGGCCCTTCGCTTCGGCGGGTGCGCGCGGTCTGGTACACGTGGGCTTCGACGCGAAGCCCGGCGATGCCGAGTACGACGCGCTGCGCGAAGCGTTCCTCGAGTTCTACCGCGAGCGCACTTGCGTGGAAACGCGGCTCTTCGACGGCATCCCCGACCTCCTCGGCGAGCTTGCGCGGCGCAAGATCCCCTGGGGCATCGTGACCAACAAGGCGACGCGCTTCACCGACCGCATCGTCGAGACGCTGAAGCTCATGCCCGCCTGCGTGGTCTGCGGCGATACGACGCCGCACCTCAAGCCGCACCCGGCGCCGCTGTTGCACGCGGCCGGCCTCCTCGCGCTGCCGCCGCAGCAGTGCCTCTACCTCGGCGACGACCTGCGTGACATCCAGGGCGCCCGCGCCGCTGGCATGCGCGCGGTCGCGGTGGACTGGGGCTACCACCACCCGGCCAGCGGCGGACCCGGCACCTGGCAGGCGGACGCCGTGATCTCGCAGCCGAAGGACGTGATCGGCCTGCTGTAGGCGCAGCTCTTGATCGGGGCGCCGCGAGCCCCATATGAGAGAATGCGTCACGCACGAAAACGGGGGCGACCTGGTTTCGACGCGGGTTTCGACGCAGCGCAGGGCATGCCGAGGACCAGTCACCTCGTAAATCCATCTGGAAACACTACAAACGCCAACGACGAGCGTTTCGCTCTCGCGGC
>DASWBP010000424.1:0-13420 GCA_036390555.1 Burkholderiales bacterium
CCGAGCACGACTTCCAGCAGCGCGAGCAGCGCGATTTCCGGTGCGGAGAGCGTGCGGCTCACGAGCACGAGCAGCATGCACGGCACGCCGAGCTGGAAGATGCCGAGCGTGGCGAGCACCAGAATGTCTCGCACGCTCGCCTGGAGGGGCAGGGCGAAGGGTAATGTCACTGCTGCGGAGATCAGCGCCCCAAGCATCACCGCGGGCATGAGGTCGAGATGCGCCGCACCCCGCCGCAGTACGACGAGGTTGACAGCGCCCGCGACCGGGATGGTGAGCGCGAGTGCCATGCCGGCGAGGTGGCGCGGCTCGCCGGCCTCGAAGCCGGCGCCGAACATTGCCGCCATGCCGATGCTAGCCACGACGATGGCGAGCCAGGCGCGTGCCGGGATGGGCTCTTGCAGGAAGAAGAACGCGAGCAGGGCGGTGAACAGCGGCCCCAGGCTGGACATCACCAGCACGTTGGCGGTAGTGGTCAGCGTGAGGGCGACGATGAATACCGTGAACATCACCGCCCACATCGCGCCAGAAACGAGGCCGGGGACGCCCGCTTCGCGCAGCGTATGCCAGGGCCTGCGTCCCTGGAGGAAGAGAAGCGCCACAAAGACGAAAGCGGCGGCGAAACTCGAGCGCAGGAGCGCCATCTCGAAGGCGCCCGCGGACTGGATCTGGCGCGCGAGCACGCCAGCCATGCTCCAGAGCACGGGCGCGACGACCATCAGCGCGAGCGCCACCGGTCGCCGCGGCGGGGGCAGGCTGCTCACGCGGGCTCGCGCTGAGATACGCCGGTCACGCGGCGTCGCGCTGCGCGACGCGGTTCACGCGGCTTTGCGCTCGGCGAGGAAATCGCGCAGGGCCGCCGCGGTGTGTCCGCGCCGCGCCCCCTCGGGCAATCCCTGGTAGACGATGCGGCCGCCGGCTTCGCCGCCTTCGGGGCCGAGGTCCACCAGCCAGTCCGATTCGGCGATCACGTCGAGGTTGTGCTCGATCAGGACCACCGTGTTGCCCGCGTCGACCAGGCGATGCAGCACGCGGATGAGCTTCTCCACGTCGGCCATGTGCAGCCCGACCGTCGGCTCGTCGAGCACGTACAAGGTGCCGCGCCCAGCCGGCGCCATGCGCATGCGGGCGCCGGGAGGCAGCGACGCGCCATCGGCCGGCGTGCCGCGCACCTTGGCGAGCTCGGTGACGAGCTTGAGGCGCTGCGCCTCGCCACCGGAGAGCGTGGGGCTTTGCTGGCCGAGCGTCAGGTAGCCGAGCCCCACATCCTGCAGGAGCCGCAAGGCGTGGTGGATCGAGGGGTGCGCGGCGAAGAACTCCACGCCCTCGTCCACGCTCATCGCGAGCACCTCGCCCACGCTCTTGCCGCGCAGGCGCACCGTCAGGGTCTCGGCGTTGAAGCGCTGGCCGCCGCAGGCTTCGCAGGCCACTTTCACGTCGGGCAGGAAGCTCATCTCGATCTTCTTGATGCCCTGGCCCTCGCAGGTCTCGCAGCGCCCGCCCTTGGTGTTGAAGGAGAAGCGGCTCGCGCTCCAGCCGCGGATGCGCGCTTCGCTCGTGTCCGCGAACAGGCGCCGGATCGAGTCCCAGAAGCCGACGTAGGTGGCGGGGCAGGAGCGCGGCGTCTTGCCGACCGGCGCCTGGTCCACCTCCAGCACGCGCTCGATGAGCTTCGCGCCCTTCAGCGCCTTGCAGCCGACCGGGCCGCCGGCCTTCAGGCTGTCGTGCAGGACGTCGCGCGCGAGCGTGGACTTGCCCGAGCCCGAGACGCCGGTGATCGCGGTAAGGCGGCCGAGCGGCACGCGCAGGGCCACGTCCTTCAGGTTGTGCAGGCGCGCGCCGGAGATCTCGATGGCGGGCGCATCCCGCTTCACCGGGCGGCGCGGTTGCAGCGGATGGCGCAGCGGCGCGGCGAGGAACTTTCCGGTGATCGAGTCCGGTTGCTGCATCAGCTCTTCGGCGGTGCCGGCGGCGATGACGCGGCCGCCGAGCTTGCCGGCGCCGGGGCCGAGGTCGATGACGTGGTGCGCGCGCCGGATGGTGTCCTCGTCGTGCTCGACAACGACGAGGGTGTTGCCCTTGGTCTCGAGCTTCTCCAGCACGTCGAGCAGGATGCGGTTGTCGCGGTGGTGCAGGCCGATGGTCGGCTCGTCGAGGATGTAGCACACGCCGCGCAGGTTGGAGCCGAGTTGCGCGGCGAGACGGATGCGCTGCGCCTCGCCGCCCGAGAGCGTCGGCGCCGAGCGGTCGAGCGCCAGATAGGCGAGGCCGACCTCCTTGAGGAAGCCGAGACGGCTCTTCAGCTCCGCGAGCAGGTCGCGCGCGATCTCGCGCTCGCGGCCTTCCAGCTTCAAGGCGTTGACCAGCGCGGCAAGGCGCTCCACCGGCTCGGCGCCGTAGTCGGCGATGTTGCGGCCGCGCCAGCGTACGGCGAGCGCTTCCTTGTTGAGGCGCTTGCCTTCGCAGTCGGGGCAGGCCTCGTCCACCTCCAGCCACTCGATCCACGAGTCCAGTACGTGGTCTTCCTGGCCCGTGCGCGAGCGCTCCGCGTCCCAGCCGACGTCCTTCAACTGCAGTCCCGTGCCGACGCAGGTCGGGCACCAGCCGTGGCGCGAGTTGTAGGAAAACAGGCGCGGGTCGAGCTCCTGGAAGCTGCGGCCGCAGGAGGGACAGGCGCGTTTGGTCGAGAAGACCTGGATGTCCTTGCCGGTCTGCACGTGCACCACGCCTTTGCCGTGCTCCAGCGCCCTCGCCAGGCGCTCGCGCAGCTCCTTTTCGTTCTTCGGCGTGACCTTCACGTAGCCGACGGGGAGCTCGATGGTGTGCTCCTTGAAGCGGTCCAGGCGCGGGAAGGGGCGCAGCGGCAGGAGCTTGCCGTCCACGCGCAGCTGCGAGTAGCCCTTGGAAGCGGCCCACTTCGCGAGGTCGGTATAGACGCCCTTGCGGTTGATGACCAGCGGCGCGAGCAGCACCACCGTCCCGCCGCGGTACTGCTTCATGAGGCGCGCCACGATCGCGTCCTCGCTCTGCGGCTCGATCGGCACGTCGCAGTCGGGGCAGTGCTGCGTGCCGAGCTTGACGAAGAGCAGCCTGAGGAAGTGGTGGATCTCGGTGAGCGTGCCCACCGTGCTCTTCCTGCCGCCGCGGCTCGTGCGCTGCTCGATGGCGACGGTGGGCGGGATGCCGAAGATCGCGTCCACGTCCGGGCGCGCGGCGACCTGCACGAACTGGCGCGCGTAGGCGTTCAGCGACTCGAGGTAGCGACGCTGGCCCTCGGAGAACAGGATGTCGAAGGCGAGGGTCGACTTGCCCGACCCCGAGACGCCCGTCACCACCGTGAAACGCTGGCGCGGGATCTCCACGTCGATGTTCTTCAGGTTGTGCTCGCGCGCGTTGTGGATGCGGATCGCGTTGCCCAGGTAGCGCCCCGCGCTGGGGTCAGACCTAAATTCCGGCTCGCAAGCGGATTTGGGGTCTGACCCCGCTTTCTCCGGCGCCACGCTGGCGAGTTGGACCTCGTACTCCCGCAGCGCGCGGCCGGTGTGCGAGGTCGCGTGACGCATCACCTCCTCGGGCGTTCCGGCGCAGACGAGCTCACCGCCCGCATCGCCGCCTTCGGGGCCAAGGTCGAGGATCCAGTCGGCCGCGCGGATCACGTCGAGGTTGTGCTCGATCACCGCGAGCGAGTGCCCCGCCGCGAGGAGCTTCCTGAAGGCGCGCAGCAGCTTGGCGATGTCCTCGAAGTGCAGGCCGGTGGTGGGCTCGTCGAAGAGGAACAGCTTCCTGCCGGGGTCAGACCCCGCCTTCCCTCGTTTGGGGTCTGACCCCGGTGTTTCCGCCAAGTGTCCCGCCAGCTTGAGGCGCTGCGCTTCGCCGCCGGAGAGCGTCGGCACCGGCTGGCCGAGCCGCAGGTAGTCCAGGCCGACATCGGCGAGCGGCTGCAGGCGTGCGAGCACCTCCGCCTCGTTCCTGAAGAACTCCACGGCCTCGGAGACCGTCATCTCCAGCGCGTCGGCGATGCTCTTGCCGCGCAGGCGCACCTCCAGCACCTCGGGGCGGTAACGCTTGCCGTCGCAGTCCGGGCAGCGCAGATAGACGTCGGAAAGGAACTGCATCTCCACGTGCTCGAAGCCGTTGCCGCCGCAGGCCGGGCAGCGGCCGTTCCCGGAGTTGAAGCTGAAGGTGCCCGGCGTGTACTTGCGCGCCTTCGATTCGGGCGCCCTGGCGTAGAGGTTGCGGATGGCGTCGAAGGCGCCCACGTAGCTCGCGGGGTTGGAGCGCGTCGTCTTGCCGATCGGCGACTGGTCCACCATCACGACCTCGCCGATGCTTTCCGTCCCGCGCAGCGCGCGATGCTTGCCAGGCGCCTCGGTGGGCTTGCCTTTCGCCTTGAGGAGCGCGGCGTAGAGCACGTCCTGCACGAGCGTGGACTTGCCCGAGCCCGAGACGCCGGTCACGCACACCAGCCGCTCGAGAGGGATGGCCACGTCGAGGTTCTTGAGGTTGTGCTCGGCTGCGCCCAGCACCTCGAGATAACGCTCGGGCTTCCTCGGCGCGCGCGGCGCCTCCGCGCGCTTGCGGCCCGAGAGGTACTCGGCGGTGAGCGTCTTCGCCGCCTTGAGCTCCGCAGGGGCGCCGAAGAACACCACCTCGCCGCCGCGCTCGCCGGGACCAGGGCCCATGTCGAGGATGCGGTCGGCGGCGAACATGATCTGCGGGTCGTGCTCGACCACGACGAGCGAGTTGCCCGCGTCGCGCAGCTTCTGCATCACCTTGATCACGCGCTGCATGTCGCGCGGATGCAGGCCGATCGAGGGCTCGTCCAGCACGAAGAGCGTGTTGACCAGCGAAGTACCGAGCGCGGTGGTGAGGTTGATGCGCTGCACTTCGCCGCCCGAGAGGGTGCGCGACTGCCGGTCGAGCGTGAGGTAGCCGAGCCCCACTTCGCCGAGGTAGGCGAGCCGCGTGCGGATCTCGCCGAGCAGCAACTCGGTCGCCTCGTCCATCGGCGCCGGGAGCTGCAGCGTGTCGAAGAAGCGCTGCACTTCCGAGACGGGCAGCAGCATCAGGTCGCGAATCGTGCGGCCCTCGACCTTCCAGAGCATCGCATCGGGCTTGAGGCGCGTGCCGCCGCAGGCCGCGCATTCCGTGTAGGCGCGGTACTTGGAGAGCAGCACCCGGATGTGCATCTTGTAGGCCTTGCTCTCCAGCCACTTGAAGAAGCGCCCCACGCCGTACCAGCTGCCCGGCCAGGACTTCTTCCAGCTCACCCAGTCGGTATCGCCCTCGAGCACCCAGGCGCGCTGCTCGGGCTTCATCTCGCGCCACGGAAGGTCCATCGGCATGCCGCGCTTCTTCGCGTACTTGGCGAGGTCGTCCTGGCACTCCTTGAAGCTCGGGGTCTGCCAGGGCCGGATCGCGCCTTCGCGCAGCGTCTTCGACTCGTCCGGAATCACCAGGCCGTAGTCCACGCCGATCACGCGCCCGAAGCCGCGGCAGGTCTCGCAGGCGCCGATCGGCGAATTGAACGAGAACGCCGCGGGCGTGGGCTCCGAATAGGCGATGTCGCACTCGGCGCAATGCAGCGCCGTGGAAAACCGGATCGGCCCCGACCCCGTTCCTTCCGGGTATGCAGCCAGGCGGCCCTGGCCGAAGCGCAGCGCCTGCTCGATGGCGTCCATCACGCGCGGCTTCTCGGTCGAGCCGGGGCGCACGGTGTCCTGGATCACCTCGATCAGCGCCTTCGAGCGCGAGTGCAGCTGCGTGTAGCCCTGGCGCTGCAGCAGCTCCTCGACCTCCTTCTCCGAAAAATTCTTCGGGATCGGCACCGGGAAGGTGATGCGCCAGCGCGCGTCCGGCTGCCTGGCGAGCGCCTCGAAGATGGACTGCGGCGTGTCGCGCCGCACCCGCTTGCCGCACTTGCGGCAGTGCAGGTGCGCGGCGCGCGCAAAGAGCAGCTTCAGGTGGTCGTTCAGCTCGGTCATCGTGCCGACCGTGGAGCGCGAAGTGCGCACCGGGTTGGTCTGGTCGATGGCGATCGCCGGCGGAATGCCCTCGATCGCGTCCACCTGCGGCTTGTCCATGCGCTCGAGGAACTGGCGCGCGTAAGGACTGAAGGTCTCCACGTAGCGCCGCTGCCCCTCGGCATACAGCGTGTCGAAGACGAGCGAGGACTTGCCCGAGCCCGAGACGCCCGTGACGACGATCAGCTCGTTCGCCGGCAGGGCGAGCGTCAGGTTCTTGAGGTTGTTCTGGCGCGCGCCACGGATGACGATGGCGTCTTCGGGAGGATGCTCGGGTTTCATCGGCGACAGGCGGAACCATCGATTCTAACGGCGAATATCGGTTTATAGTCCCGGCATGTTCCTGCGGCTCGCACTGTTGGCCGCTGCCCTGCTGTCGGTGCCGGTGCTCGCGCAGCCGGCGCCGGTCGCGATCGTGTCGATCGAGGGTGCGATCGGCCCCGCGACCGCGGATTTCGTCGGCCGCAGCCTGAAGCGCGCGGCGAAGGAGGGTGCACCGCTCGTCGTGCTGCGCCTGGACACGCCCGGCGGGCTGGACAGCTCGATGCGCGACATCATCCGCGACATCCTCGCCTCGCCCGTGCCGGTGGCCGCCTACGTCGGCCCCTCTGGCGCGCGCGCGGCAAGCGCCGGCACGTTCATTCTCTACGCCAGCCACATCGCGGCGATGGCGCCGGCGACCAACCTGGGCGCGGCCTCGCCGGTGGCGATCGGCGCGCCCGACGCCGGCAAGCCCGACGCGTCCGCCAAGGACGCGAAGAAGGGCGGCGTGCCGTCCGGCGGGGACACGCTGATGCGCAAGGCGACGAACGACGCCGCGGCCTACATCCGCAGCCTCGCCCAGCTGCGCGGGCGCAACGCCGAATGGGCCGAGCGCGCGGTGCGCGAGGCAGTGAGCCTCTCGGCCTCCGAAGCGCGCCGGCTCAAGGTGATCGACGTCGTGGCCGATGGCGTGCCCGAGCTGCTGAAGGCGGTGGACGGACGTACGCTGGAAGCGGCGGGCGAGAAGCGCCGGCTGGCGACCGCCGGCGCGGAACTGCGCGCCATCGAGCCCGACTGGCGCACGCGCGCGTTGAACGTGATCACCAACCCCAGCATCGCCTACCTGATGATCCTGATCGGCATCTACGCGCTGATCTTCGAGTTCACCAACCCCGGCATGATCCTGCCCGGCGTGGTCGGCGCGATCTGCGTGCTCACGGCGATGTACGCGTTCCAGCTGTTGCCGGTGAATTACGCCGGCCTGGCGCTGCTGCTGATCGGTATCGCATTCATGGTGGCCGAGGTGTGGGTGACCGCGCACGGCGCGCTCGCCGTGGGCGGGCTGGTGGCCTTCGTCATCGGCTCGGTGATGCTGATCGACACCGACGTGCCGCAGTTCGAGATTCCCTATGCGCTCATCGGCGGCGTGGCCGCAGCAAGCGCGGCGTTCGTGTTCCTCGTGGTCGGCATGCTGCTGCGCTCGCGCCGGCGCCCGGTGGTGAGCGGGCGCGAGGAGCTCATCGGCGCGCCGGGCGAGGCGCTGGAGGACATCGCGGGCGAGGGCTGGGCGCGCGTGCACGGGGAGCGCTGGCGGGTGCGCACGCGCGCGCCGCTCAAGCGCGGGCAGGCGCTGCGCGTGGCGGCGATTGATGGACTGGTGCTCGAAGTGACGCATGCACCGGAAGACTCGACGGGGAGGTAGGCATGTTCAGTCTGTTCAACTTCGGCATCGGCTTCCTGGTCCTGGTCGTCATCCTGCTGGCGGCCTCGCTGCGCATCCTGCGCGAGTACGAGCGCGCGGTAGTGTTCCAGCTCGGGCGCTTCTGGAGGATCAAGGGCCCTGGCCTGTTCTTCCTCATCCCGGGCATCCAGCAGATGGTCAGGGTGGACCTGCGCACGGTGGTGTTCGACGTGCCGCCGCAGGACGTGATCACGCGCGACAACGTCTCCGTGAAGGTGAATGCGGTCGTGTACTTCCGCGTCATCGACCCGCAGAAGGCGATCATCCAGGTGGCCAATTTCCTCGAGGCCACCAGCCAGCTTTCGCAGACGACGCTGCGCGCGGTGCTCGGCAAGCATGAGCTGGACGAGCTGCTCTCGGAGCGCGAGCGGCTCAATACGGACATCCAGCAGGTGCTCGACGCGCAGACCGACGCCTGGGGCATCAAGGTGTCCAACGTGGAGATCAAACACGTGGACCTCAACGAATCCATGGTGCGCGCCATCGCGCAGCAGGCCGAGGCCGAGCGCGCGCGGCGCGCCAAGATCATCCACGCCGAGGGCGAGCTGCAGGCCTCGGAAAAGCTGCTGGAAGCCGCCAAGATGCTCTCGCAGCGCGCCGAGGCGATGCAGCTCCGGTACCTGCAGACCCTCACGCAGATCGCGGGCGACAAGAGCTCGACCATCGTGTTCCCGGTGCCGATGGATGTGCTCGGTCCGCTCATCGAGGCGCTGCGAAAGCCCAGGGCCTGAGCACCTGGGGCCGGGTTACGATTGGGCATGGCAATCGAAACGCCCGCCAGGCCGCTGGATGGCATCCGCGTGCTGGAAATGGGCCAGTTGCTGGCGGGGCCTTTCGCCGGCTGCGTGCTGGGCTACTTCGGCGCCGAGGTGATCAAGATCGAGCCGCCCGGCGGCGACCCGATCCGCGGCTGGCGCGTGGTGCGCGACGGCACCTCGCTCTGGTGGCACAGCCTCGCGCGCAACAAGAAATCAGTGACGCTCGACCTTGCCAAGCCGCGCGGCCGCGAGCTCGCCAAGGCGCTCGCCGCCAAGTGCGATGTGCTGATCGAGAACTTCCGCCCCGGCACGCTGGAGAAGTGGGGCATGAGCCCGGAGGCGCTCAAGGCCCTCAACCCGGAGCTGATCATCGCGCGCGTCTCGGGCTACGGGCAGACCGGGCCCTACGCCGCGCAGCCCGGCTTCGCTTCCGTATGCGAGGGCTTTGCGGGCTTTCGCTACGTGAACGGCTTTCCCGACCGGCCGCCGGTGCGCCCGAACCTGTCGATGGGCGACACGCTCGCCGGCCTGCACGCGGTGCTGGGCATCCTGCTGTCGCTCACCGCGCGGCTGCGCCGGAAGGCGCCCGGCGGGCAGGTGGTGGACGTTGCCATCTACGAGTCGGTGTTCAATCTGCTCGAGTCGGTGGTGCCCGAGTACGACGGCGCGGGCATCGTGCGCGAGCCCTCGGGTTCGACGCTCACCGGCATCGTGCCCACCAACACCTACCGCTGCGCCGACGGCAAATACGTGATCATCGGCGGCAACGGCGACTCGATCTATCAGCGCCTGATGCGCGCCATCGGCCGGCCGGAAATGGCCGAGGACGCGCGCTTTGCCACCAACGCCAGGCGCGTGGAAAACGAAAAAGAGATCGACGCGGCGATTCTGGCTTGGACCAGCGCACGCGGATCGGCAGCGGTGCTCGAAGCCCTGCGCGAGGCCGAGGTGCCAAACGGGCCGATCTACAGCGTGGCCGACATGATGGCCGACCCGCACTTCAACGCGCGCGGCATGTTCGAAACCGTGGAGGTGCGCGGCAAGCCGCTGAAGATCCCGGCGATCCCGCCACTGCTCAGGGAGACGCCGGGGCGCACCGACGCGCCCGGGCCCGCCCTCGGCGCGCACACCGAGGAGGTGCTCGAGCGCCTGCTAGGCCTGCAGCCGGACGCGCGCGCCGAGCTGCGCGCGGCGCGCGTCATCTAGACGGCGCCGGCTGCGTCACTTCTTGGGCTCGTCCTTGCAGCGCGGATCGTCGGGGTTCTTCTTGCAGTCTTTCGGCTGGTCCTGCTGCTGGATGCCGGTCTCGTAGTCGCCGGCGTAAGCCGTCGCCACGCCTGCCGCCATTACCACCGCGAGCAGTTCCGTAAGCGCATGACTGACTCTGGATCGCATGGGTCCTTCCTGTCCGTAGTTGAGGGAGACGCCGAAGCGCCGTGCCGAGTTCCTGCGAAGTCCGTGCCAGTACGGGAAGTGCGCGTGAGTTCAGCGACTTAGCGCTTTCGAGCGGGGCGCGGCGGTGCGGAGTCTGTCGGGCAAGCCCAACGGATCGGGCGCGCAGGCGGGGCGGATTGGATTCTTGGCCGCTGCGTCAAGGCACGGAACGGATTCGGGTACGGTGCGTCAAAATCGGGCCATGAAACTCGTCCTCGCATTTCTAGTGAGCGCGCTCGCCGGCTTGCCGGCAGCCGCGCAGACCATGCGCTCCGAGGAGCATTCCTTTCGCGTCGTGGAGCTGACGCGCGGCATCGAGCAGCCCTGGGCGCTCGCCTTCCTGCCGGATGGCCGCATGCTCGTCACCGAGAAGGCCGGCCGCCTGCGTTTCGTCGGCAAGGATTTCAAGCTCGACCCGCAGCCGGTTTCCGGCCTGCCGGAGGTGACGGTGCACGGGCAGGGTGGCCTGATGGACGTGGCCCTGCACCCGCGCTTTGCCGACAACGGGCTCGTCTACCTGTCTTACGCGGCGCGCGGCGCGGACGGCGTCGGTACCGAGCTCGCGCGCGGGCGCCTCGCTGGCCACCTACTGGAAAACGTCCAGGTGCTCTTCCGGCAAAGCCCGAAGGGCAGCGCCGGGCAGCACTTCGGCTCGCGCATCGTTTTCGACCGGCAGGGCTATCTCTACCTCACGCTCGGCGACCGCGGCGAGCGCGACCGGGCGCAGAAGCCCGATGACCACGCCGGCTCCGTCATCCGCTTGCACGACGACGGGCGTGTGCCCAAGGACAACCCCTTTGCCGGCAAGTCTGGCTGGAAACCTGAGAAGTACACCCTGGGCAACCGCAACCAGCAGGGCGCGGCGCTGCATCCGCAGACCGGCGCGCTGTGGACGCACGAGCACGGTCCGCAGGGCGGCGACGAAGTGAACGTAATCCGCGCAGGCGCCAATTACGGCTGGCCGGTGATCACCTACGGCGTCAATTACGGCATTGGCACCAGGATCGGCGAGGGCACAGCCAAGGCGGGCATGGAGCAGCCCATCCACAAGTGGGTGCCCTCCATCGCGCCCTCGGGCATGGCCTTTTACACGGGCGACAAGTTCCCGAAGTGGCGCGGCGACCTGTTCGTGGGAGCGTTGCGCGCCGAGCTGCTCGTGCGCCTGCGCCTGGACGGCGAGAAGGTGGTCCACGAGGAGCGCCTGCTCAAAGGCGCGCTCGGGCGCATCCGCGACGTGCGCGCCGGCCCCGACGGCTACCTCTACCTGCTCACGGACGAATCGCGCGCAGTCCTCGCGCGGCTGGAGCCGGCGCCTTAGTTACATTTGCTTACGTGCGGTCATCAGAGCTTTACGATTGGCGCGCAGACTGACGGCGCAATCTTCATCCACCCGAAAGGATTCGCCATGGAACAGAACGCTCCCTCCAATGCGCGGCGCCGTTTCTTCAAGCTCGCCGCCGCCTCCACCGCCGCCGCCGGACTCGGCGGCATCGGCCTGAACGCGCTGGCGGACGGCCGGTGGCACGGCCGCGGCCCGATCGACCCGGCGCGCGCCGAGGAGCACCTGGACCGCATGTTGAAGCACATGTACGTGGACATCGACGCCACCGACGCGCAGAAGCAGAGGATCGACCCGATCGCCAAGCAGGCGGCGAAGGACCTGCGCCCGCTGCGCGAGAAGGCGCGCGAGGCGCGGTTGAAGGGCGTGGATCTGCTCGCGGCCGACAAGATCGACCGCGGCGCCATCGAGAAGGCGCGTTCGGAAAGCATCCGCGCCGCTGACGCGACCTCCAAGCGCTTCACTCAGGCGCTCACCGACATCGCCGAGGTGCTGACGCCCGAGCAGCGCAAGGCGCTCGCGGCGCGCATGCAGCGTCGCGGCCATCGCCGCGGCGGCATGATGTTCGGCTAGGGCGGCACGGGGTCAGACCCCGATTCTCTCGCTTGGGGTCTGACCCCGATTTCTACTGCACAGCGCTAGAGGAGGCGTTGCTTGTTGAAGTAGGCCTTGCGCCAGCGGGTGACCGTCACCTTCTCGAACAGCCCCGCTTTCGTGAAGGGGTCGCCCGCGATGAATTCCTCGGCTTCCTTCCTGACGTCGGTGTCCACGATCAGGATGCCGCCGTGCCCCCCGGTGCCGTCGTCGTTGATCACGGCGCCGGCGGCCAGCAGCCGGTGCAGGTTGGCGTCGAGGTACTTGAGGTGCTCTTCGCGCACCTTGGCGCGCAGGGCGCCGGAGTTGGGCTTGTCCACGGTCTGGATGGCGTAGGGCATCTTGATTTACCGCAAATCGGAATGTGGGGTGCCTAGTCTAGACTGGTCCGGCCACCATGCGGCGCATTTGCGAACTATTTCTGTTTGCCATCGCGGCCGCCGGTGGAGCGCACGCGGCGCCGCCGCTCATCACCGAGGACACCGGGACGCAGGGTAAGGGCGTCACCCAGTTCGAATTCACCGTGGAGATGCCGCGTGAAGAGCGCGGCGGCTCGAGCTACGACGGCGTAGAGTCCTCGCTAGTCCTCAACTACGGCCTCGCGGAGAACCTCGACCTGCAGTTCGTGCTCCCGTACTTGCGCGTCACGGAACATACCGCCGGTGTGCGCAACGAAACCGAGGGCTGGCTCGACGCGCGCATCAACCTCAAGTGGCGCTTCTACGAGAAGGACACTTTCAGCCTCGCGCTGATGCCCGGCGTGATCATCCCGACCGGGAAGAGCGGCCTGTCCACGGAGCGGGTCAATCCCGGCGTGATGCTGATCGGCTCTTATGAGCCAGAGCCGCTCGCGCTGCACGCGGACATCGGCTACCGGTATCTGGACAACGTGCTCGGCCTGCGCGAGGACCTGTACCACGCCTCGGTCTCGGTACACTACACGCTGCAGGCGAAGTTGAAGCTGGTCGCCGACCAGAGCTGGGAGAACACGCTCGATCCCGGCCCGACCGGCACGGTGCGCTACACGACCCTGGGCGGGATCCTGAGAATCTCGGAGAACTTCGGCGTCGGCTGCGGCGTCAAGCTCGGCCACGGCGAGTTCGCAATCGACCGCACCTACCTGTGCGGCATGGGCCTGCGCCTCAACTAGGACCCGGCCCGGTCGACGACTTCCGCGATCACCGGCCAGTAGGCATCGCCCAGGCCGGCGGCCCGCGCCTCCTCGAGCACGTCCGCGAGCAGCGCCGCGCCGCGCAGCCGCACCCCGGTCTCGCGCCCGAGCTCGAGGGCATAGCCGTTGTCCTTCGCCGCGTAGGCGACCGAGAAGGCGCGCTCCGGATATTGGCCCGGCAGCATCGCCTTCATGCCGTGGTTGCGCAGGGCGAAGCTGTCGGCGGAGCCCTTGGAGAGCGCCTCGAAAAGCAGCGCCGGCTCGACGCCCGCGCGGCGACCGAGCGCAAGCGCTTCGGCGAGCGCGTTCACCGTCTGGAAGAGCACCATGTTGTTGAGGATCTTGACCGCCTGGCCGTTGCCGACGCGGCCGCAGTGC
>DASWBP010000425.1:0-9129 GCA_036390555.1 Burkholderiales bacterium
CGCCGCCGTGCAGGGCTACGCGGACGCCGAGTTCTCGCTCGGCCTCGCCTACGCCGAGGGGCGCGGCGTGAAGAAGGACCCGCAGGAAGCCTATGGCTGGATGCTGCGCGCCTCGCGGCGGGGCCACGGCCCGGCTGCCGCCTACGTCAAGGACATCGACGAACAGATCGCAAAGAAGCGCGAGGCTCGCGAGCAAAAAAAGTAGCGCCGCCCTCCGCGGACGCTACTTCCCCGGCACCAGCGGCACGAAGCGCACCGGCAGCACGCTGCGCGTGTCGATGCCGCCGTCGGCGCGCTTGGTGATCACGAGCAGCTCCTGCGCCGCCCCGCTCTCGCCCACCGGGATCACCATGCGCCCGCCGGGCTTGAGCTGCTCGATGAGCGCCTGCGGCACGCGCGGCGCCGCCGCAGTGACGACGATCGCATCGAACGGCGCCGCTTCCGGCCAGCCGGCGTAGCCATCGCCGATCCGTACCTCGACGTTCGTGTAGCCCAGCGCGCTCAGGCGCTCGGCCGCAGCGTTGCCCAGCGCGGCGATCAGCTCGATCGTGTACACCTTGCCGACGATCTCGGCGAGCATCGCCGCCTGGTAGCCGGAGCCGGTGCCGACCTCCAGGACGCGCTGTCCCGCGCGCGGCTGCACGAGGTCCGTGGACAACGCCACGATGTACGGCTGCGAGATGGTCTGCCCTGCGCCGATCGGCAGCGGGTGGTTGCGATAGGCCGAGCCGGCCTGCGCGGCCGGCACGAAGCGGTGCCGCTCGACCTTGCCGAGCGCCGCGCGCACTTGCGGCGACATCGCCGCGAGGCCCGTCTCCGCGCGCGTCCCCGCGTACATGGCATCTACCTCGGCAACCAGGCGCGCGCGTTCCATGGCGTAGTCCGGCGCCGCGGCGGCGCCCATGGCGAGGCAGGCGGCGGCGAGGCCGCTAGCGAGCCGTCTTGTCGCGCTCGATGAGAGCGTAGGCAGAGTGATTGTGGATCGACTCGAAGTTCTCCGACTCGACCACGTACCGCGTGATGCGGTCGTCGAGGTTGAGCACGGCCGCGACGTCGCGCACCATGTCCTCGACGAACTTGGGGTTGTCGTAGGCGCGCTCGGTGACGTACTTCTCGTCGGGGCGCTTCAGGAGGCCGTAGAGCTCGCTGGAGGCCTGCTTCTCGACGAGGTCCACGATCTCCTCGATCCAGACGAAGTCGCCGGTGTGCGCGGTCACCGTGACGTGCGAGCGCTGGTTGTGCGCGCCGTAGTCCGAGATCTTCTTCGAGCAGGGGCACAGGCTCGTCACCGGCACGAGCACGCGCATGGCGAAGTGCTGCCTGCCCTTCAGGATCTCGCCGATGAAGGTGACCTCGTAGTCCATCAGGCTCCGCACGCCGGAAACCGGCGCCGCCTTGTCGATGAAGTACGGAAAGGTCATCTCGACGTGGCCTTCCTGCGCCTCGAGCTTCTGCACCATCTCCTTGAGCATCACCTTGAACGTCTCCACGGTGATCTCGCGCTCGTGCGCGTTGAGGATCTCCACGAAGCGCGACATGTGCGTGCCCTTGAACTGGTGCGGCAGGCCCACGTACATGTTGAAGGTCGCCACCGTGTGCTGCACGCCGCCGGCGCGCTGCATGATCTGGATCGGGTGGCGGATCGACTTGATGCCGACCTTGTCGATCGCGAGCTTGCGGGCGTCCGGCGTCGCCTGGACGTCGGGGATGTTCTGCAGGTCCTTGGCTTTCATTACGCGATTATAACTCCCGAGTAAATCACTCGGATATTACGTTTCGAATCGCCTTCTGGATGCCCGCCGCGTCCAACCCCACGGAAGATAAGAGTTTTCCCGGGTCGCCATGGTCGATGAAGCGGTCGGGCAGCCCGAGCAACAGCACCCGGCGATCGATTCCCATGCGATGCAGGGCCTCGCAGACCGCGCTCCCTGCCCCGCCCATCACCTGGTGCTCCTCGACCGTCACCAGCAGCTCGTGCTCCGCCGCCAGTTGCCTCACGAGGTCCTCGTCGAGCGGCTTGACGAACCGCATGTTGGCTACCGTCGCCTCCAGCGCCTCGGCGGCCTCGAGCGCCGGCTTGAGCATCGCGCCAAAGGCGAGGATCGCCACGCGCTTGCCGCTGCGCCGCAGCTCGCCCTTGCCCACCGGCAGGGGCTCGAGGCCGGGCTTTGCCTCGCCCGCCGCCGCACCACGCGGGTAGCGCACCGCCGCGGGCGAGCCGAGGCGCACCGCCGTCGTCAACATGCGGCGGCACTCCTCGGCGTCCGAGGGCGCCATTACGGTGAGGTTGGGCACGGTGCGCAGGTACGCAAAGTCGAAGGCGCCGTTGTGCGTGGCACCGTCGCCGCCCACGAGCCCGCCACGGTCGAGCGCAAAGGTCACCGGCAGGTTCTGGATGGCGACGTCGTGGATCAGCTGGTCGTAGCCGCGCTGCAGGAAGGTCGAGTAGATCGCCAGCACCGGGCGCAGGCCCTCGCAGGCCATGCCCGCGGCGAAGGTTACCGCGTGCTGCTCGGCGATGCCGACGTCGAAGTAGCGGTCCGGATACTGCTCCGAGTAGCGCACCATGCCCGAGCCCTCGCGCATCGCCGGCGTGATGGCGACGAGGCGCTCGTCGGCCTTCGCCATGTCGCACAGCCAGTCGCCGAACACCTGGCTGTAGGTCGGCTTGCCGGGCGCGGCAGGCTGCTTGATGCCCTCGGCCGGATCGAAGCGCCCCGGGCCGTGGTAGGCGATGGGGTCTTCCTCCGCGAGCTTGTAGCCCTGCCCCTTCCTGGTGACGATGTGCAGGAACTGGGGTCCCTTGAGCTGGCGGATGTTGGTGAGCGTCGCGACCAGCGTGTCCAGGTCGTGGCCGTCGATCGGGCCGATGTAGTTGAAGCCGAACTCCTCGAAGAGCGTCGAGGGCGTGACCATGCCCTTCACGTGCTCCTCGGTGCGCCGCGCGAATTCCCATACGCCCACGCGCTTCAGGATGTGCTCGCTCGCGCGCCGCGCGGTCGAGTAGACGCTGCCCGAGAGCAGGCGCGCGAGGTAGTTGGTGAGCGCGCCCACCGGCGGCGAGATGGACATCTCGTTGTCATTCAGGATCACCAGCAGGTCCACGTCCATCGCGCCGGCGTTGTTCATCGCCTCGAAGGCCATGCCCGCCGACATGGCGCCGTCGCCGATCACCGCCACGCACTTGCGGGGCTCGCCCTTCCTCTTCGCCGCCACCGCCATGCCGAGCGCGGCCGAGATCGAGGTCGACGAATGCGCCGTGCCGAAGGTGTCGTACGGCGACTCGCTCCGGCGCGGGAAGCCCGAGATGCCGTCCAGCATCCTCAGGCGCGCCATCGCCTCGCGGCGGCCGGTGAGGATCTTGTGCGGGTAGGTCTGGTGGCCGACGTCCCAGACGATGCGGTCTTCCGGCGTCTCGAAGACCTTGTGCAGGGCGATGGTGAGCTCTACGGTGCCGAGGTTCGAGGACAGGTGCCCGCCGGTCTTCGACACAGAGTCGAGCACGAAGGCGCGCAGCTCCTCGGCGAGCTGGTGCAGCTCCTTCCTCTCGAGCTTTCTCAGGTCGGCAGGGTCGTTGACCGTCTTCAGCAGCTCGTACATCGAAGGATTGTAGCCACCGGCCGGCAGCTCTCCGGGAATCGACGCCATGCGAAGAGACCTTGCTAGAACTTCCTCAGGACGATGAAATCGGCGAGCTCGCGAAGGCGCCGCGCCGCGGCGCCGAGCGGCTCGACCGCCTGGTGCGCATTGTGCCTCAGTTCCTGCGCCAGCTCCCTCGCGCGCACGATGCCCATCGCCGAGACGTAGGTGGGCTTGCCCTGGCGCGAATCCTTGCCGGCGGTCTTGCCCAGCGTCGCCGTGCTTGCCTCATGGTCGAGGACGTCGTCCACCACCTGGAACGCGAGGCCGACGGTCTTCGCGTACTGGTCGAGGCGCGCGCGCAGGCCCGCCTCCAGCGCGCCGCCGCAGGAAGCGCCGAGCAGCACCGCGGCACGGATCAGCGCCCCGGTCTTGTGGATGTGCATCGCTTCCAGCTCCGGGACGGTCAACGGCTTGCCGACCGCCTCGAGGTCGATCTGCTGCCCGCCCGCCATGCCGCGCGAGCCGGCAGCGGCCGCCAGCAGCTTGACCATCTCGAGCTGCACGCGCGGGTCCTCGGCAAGGGCGTGCTCGGCGAGCAGCTGGAAGGCGAGCGACTGCAGGGCGTCGCCGACCAGCAGCGCGGTCGCCTCGTCGTATTCGACGTGCACGGTGGGCTTGCCGCGGCGGAGCACGTCGTCGTCCATGCACGGCATGTCATCGTGCACCAGCGAGTAGGCGTGGATCAGCTCGACGGCGGCGGCGGCCACGTCCAGCCGCTCGGCGCGCGCCTGTGTCACCTCGCCCGCGGCGAATACCAGTAGCGGCCGCACGCGCTTGCCGCCCTCGAGCGTGGCGTAGCGCATCGCTTCGTGCAGGCGAGCCGGGACGACGTGCGCCGCCGGCAGCACGCGCGAGAGCACGGCTTCCATGCGTGCCTGGATGGCGCCCATCCAGGCCGCAAAGCCCGGGTCAGCCGTCGTCACCGGAGCCGGTGTCCGGGGGCAGCTTCTTGAGGACTTCGCCCTCGAGCACCCGCACCTGGCGCTGCGCGGCCTCCAGGCGCTCCTGGCAGAAGCGCGCGAGCTCCAGGCCCCGCTTGTGCGAGGCGAGCGCCTGCTCGAGCGACAGGTTGCCGCCTTCCATCTGCGCGACCAGCTTTTCGAGCTCGGCGAGCGCCTTCTCGAAGGTCAGTTCGGCAGGGGGTTTGGCCATTGAGAAAAGTTCCCGGGCATAGAAAGAAGTTATCCGACCGCGACTCCCCCGGTCAAACCCTTCCCGGGGTAGAATGCGCGCCATTTTTTCCGTCGAAGGACCTATGTCCGACGTCTCCAGTTCAAGGCATCTCAAGCCGGCCAGCTGCCAGTTGCCGGTGTCCTGGTATTTCGATCCCGAGATCTTCGCGCGCGAGAAGAAGCTGCTGTTCGAGGCGGGCGCCAACTACGTCGGCCACGAGCTGATGGTGCCGAACGTCGGCGACTACCAGACGCTCGGCTGGCAGGATCACGCAAAGGTGCTGGTGCGCAACGCCGGCGGCGTGGAGCTGCTCTCCAACGTCTGCCGCCACCGGCAGGCGATCATGCTGGAAGGCCGCGGCAACACCGAGAACATCGTCTGCCCGCTGCACCGCTGGACCTACGACATGAAGGGCGAGCTGCTCGGCGCGCCGCACTTCGCCGAAACGCCCTGCGTGAAGCTGCGCTCCACGCCGCTGCGCAACTGGCGCGGGCTGCTGTTTGCCGGGCCGGCCGACCCGCACCACGCGTTGGCGCGCATGACCACGATGGGCGACTGGGACTTCTCCGGCTACGTGCTCGACCGCGTGATGGTGGACGAGTACGCCTTCAACTGGAAGACCTTCGTCGAGGTCTACCTCGAGGTGTACCACGTCAACCCGTTCCACCCGGGCCTGGGCAATTTCACGGACTGCGACAACTTCACGGTGGATTACGGCGCGGACTGGTCGGTGCAGATCGTCCAGGCGAAGGCGGGCCTCGGCAAGCCCGGCACGCCCGTGTACCGCAAGTGGCACGAGGCCTGCCTCAAGTTCCTCGACGGCAGGACGCCCAAGCAGGGCGCGCTGTGGATGACCTGGTTCCCGGGCCTGATGATGGAGTGGTATCCGAATGTGCTCGTCGTGAGCCACCTCATTCCGCGCTCGCCGGAGCGCACCACCAACGTCGTGGAGTTCTACTATCCGGAGGAGATCGCGCTCTTCGAGCGCGATTTCATCGAAGCGCAGCAGGCCGCCTATGTCGAGACGGCGAAAGAGGACGACGAGATCTGCCTGCGCATGGACCGCGGCCGCCGTGCGCTGTGGCAGCAGGGGCTGGATGATGCCGGCCCCTACCAGTCGCCGATGGAAGACGCCATGGTGCACTTCCACGAATGGGTACGGAAAGGCCTGGCCCGCTGAATACGCTCGTCGCCACCGACGAGCTCGCCCGCCATCCCGAATGGCGGGTCTTCGATTGCCGGCACGACCTGATGAAGCCGGAGCTCGGGGAGGAGCAGTACCGCAAGGCGCACATCCCCGGCGCAAGCTTCGCGCACCTCGATCGCGACCTCTCGGCGCCGAAGAACGGCAGGAACGGGCGCCATCCCCTGCCCGATCCGCAAGCCTTCATCGCCTGGCTCGGACGCCAGGGGCTCAAGCCCTCGGACCAGGTCGTCGCCTACGACGGCGGCGGCGGCGCGATGGCAGCGCGCCTGTGGTGGATGCTGCGCTGGGTCGGCCACGACGCGGTGGCGGTGCTCGACGGCGGCTTCGCCCAGTGGACGAAGGAAGGCCGGCCGGTGACGGCGGATGTCGCGTCGTTCCCCGCGACGACCTACGCCGGCCGCGTCAGGCCCGAGATGGCCGTGGATGCGGCGTACGTCCAGGCGCACCTGCGTGCGGCCACGGTGATCGACGCGCGCGCACCCGCGCGTTGGCGCGGCGAGACGGAGCCGATCGACCCGGAAGCCGGGCGCATCCCGGGCTCGCTCAACCGCTTCAGCAACGAAAACCTCTCGCCGGCCGGCGTCTTCAAGCCGGCGGCGCAACTCAGGCAGGAGTTCGAGGCCGTGCTCGGCGCGCGGCCGGCGGCCGGCGCCGTGCACTCCTGCGGCTCGGGCGTCGCGGCCTGCCACAACCTGCTCGCGATGGAGGTCGCCGGACTCAAGGGCGGCAGGCTCTACGCCGGCTCCTGGAGCGAGTGGATCGCGGACCCGCAGAGGCCGCGTGAGCGCGGCTGACGCTCTCCTCGTCGTTCACTTCGCGATCGTCGTTTTCATCGTCGGCGGCCTGGTCCTGACCTGGGCGGGAGCGCTGCTCGGCTGGAAGTGGGTGCGCAACCCCTGGTTCCGCTACGCGCATCTCGGCGCCATCGCCTTCGTGGCGCTCGAGGCGCTCGTCGGCATGATGTGCCCGCTCACCGTGTGGGAGGACGCGCTGCGCGGCGGCTCGCGCCCGGACTCCTTCATCGGGCGCTGGGTGCAGCGGCTGCTCTACTACCGCGCGCCCGAGTGGGTGTTCACGACACTCTATGTAGGCTGGGCCGCCGCCACCGCGCTGACGTTGTGGCTCGTGCCACCGCGCGCGAAGAAATCAAGCCTGGCCAAATAGCCCGCGCAAGCGCTTCACGGCCCCGGGCTCGCCGCGCACGCGCAGGAAAGCGCCGGCGTCGTCGCTGCGCTCCTCCAGCACCTCGCAGCTGGCGAAGATCTCCCCGCGCATCTTCTGCGCCGACCAGGGAAGGAAGAGTTCCGCCTCGACGAGGTGCCGCTGGAAGAACGCGACGATCGCCGCGCGCAGCTTCGCGACGTCGCCCGCGCGACGCGCGCTCATCACGATGCACCCGGGGTACTTCGCGCGCAGCGCCGCTTCGCGTTCAGCCTGCGCCGCAGCCTCGCCGGCGCGATCGATCTTGTTGAACACGAGCAGGCGCGGCACGTCCCGCGCGCCGATCTCCTCGAGCACCTCCTCGGTCACCGCGAGCTGCCGCTCGAAGCCGGGGTCGCTCGCGTCGACGACGTGGGCGAGCAGCGATGCCTCGAGCGCCTCGTCGAGCGTCGACTTGAACGAAGCGACCAGGCCGTGCGGCAGGTTCTTGATGAAGCCGACGGTGTCGCTGACCAGCACGCGCGGGACGCTCTCGGGATGCAGGGCGCGCACGGTGGTGTCCAGCGTCGCGAACAACTTGTCGGCCACCAGCACCTCGCTGCCGGTAAGCGCGCGCATCAGCGTGGACTTGCCCGCGTTCGTATAGCCGACGAGCGCCACGCGCGCGAGCCCCTGGCGCTCCTGCCGCCGGGCGCGCTGCGTCTCGCGCCCGAGGGTCATCGCGTCGAGCTCCTTCTGCAGCTCGGCGATGCGGTCGCGGATCTTGCGCCGGTCGAGCTCGCCGTGCGATTCGCCGCCGCTGCGCCCGCCGGTGCCGCTGCGCGCCCGGTCTTTCGGCCCGGCGAGCTTGGCGGCTTCGCGCAGGCGCGGCGCCATGTAGCCCAGGCGCGCGATCTCGACCTGCGCGCGCGCGGCGCGCGAGCGCGCGTGCCGGTGAAAGATCTCGAGAATCACCATGGTGCGGTCCATCACCTCGCAGCCGGCCTCCTTCTCGAGGGCGTGCGACTGCGAGGGTGAAATGTCGTGGTCGACGAGAACGACGTCGGCCCGCTCCTGCAGCACCTGCTCGTGCAGTTCCTTGCGCTTGCCGGCCCCCAGGTACCCGGCCGAATCGAAGCTCGCGCGCTTCTGCGTGGACACGCCGACCACCTCGAAGCCCAGCGTCTTGGCGAGCTGGCGCAGCTCGGCAAGCGATGCCTCGAGCTCGGCATCGCTGACGTTGGGCCGCTGCACGGCGGCAATCAGGGCACGCTTTGGCTTGTGGCCGGCATTGCGAATCATGGGGCCCGAAGCCTATCGCAATCGGATGCCCTCTGCCTGCGACTTACCGCGTGGCACCCGTCACCCAGGAAAAGAGCGCGTTGAACACCGCTTCGCGGATCTCGCGCCGCGAAAGGACGAGGTCGTGCAGCCCGCCCGGGAAGGCGAGCACGCTCGCCCGCGCACCGAGGGTGCGGCCCCAGCGTGCGCAGTGCCGCCAGTCGAGCACGATGTCGGCCTCGTCCGAGTGCATGGTGAGCACGGGGCAGCCGATGTCGAGCCCCGCGTGCACCTTCGCCTGCGCGGCGAGGACCGCGCCGACCCAGCCGAAGTAGAGTGGAAAGCCCTTGAGCGGCTTGAGCTTCAGGTCGTAGTCCCACTCGCCGCCGAAGTCGCGATGCAGCGTACGGCCATAGGCCGGATCCAGACCCTTGGGATCATGGAGGAAAGGAAACGCCTGCCCGGTGAGCGCGGCGAGCCCGAGCTGCGCGCGCTTCCAGGCCGGCACCTTCCAGTCGAAAAACGGGCTGTTCAGCCATAGCGCGCGCAGCTCGCCGCGCAGCTCGCCCTTTGCCGCGTACAGCGAGCAGACGAGCCCGCCCGTCGAATGCCCGGCGAGCAGCACCGGCGCGCCAATCTCCTCGATCGCGCGCGTGAGTTCGGCGAAGTATTCGGTGATGTCCTTG
>DASWBP010000426.1:0-3703 GCA_036390555.1 Burkholderiales bacterium
AGCGTGATGTTGACCGCGGTATCGGCGCCGATGCTGACGTCGGTGCCATAGAGGTCGTTGTCGATGGTGGAGGGCACGCCCACGGTGGCAAAGCCCTCGCGCGCGAGCGCCGCCGCGCCGGTCTGCGAGCCGTTGCCGCCGACCACGACGAGCGCGTCGATGCCGCGAGCGGCGAGCGTGCGCATCGCCTGCGCACGCCCTTCTCGCTGCGCGAACTCCGGACAGCGCGCGCTGCCGAGGAAGGTGCCGCCGCGCTGCACGATGCCACCCACGTCGCGCGCCGCGAGCGGCGCGATCGCGTCGGCGAGCAGCCCGGCGTAGCCGTTGCGCACGCCGCAGACTTCCCAGCCCTTGCCGAGCGCCGCGCGCGTCACTGCGCGCACGGCGGCGTTCATGCCGGGTGCGTCGCCGCCGCTGGTGAGGACGGCAAGGCGCTTCATCGCCGCACGAACCCGGCGCGCTTCATCGCAGGCCGGGCCTAGGGCGTTTCATCGCCGCCGGCATCCACGTTGAAGAGGCGCTTGGTCTTCGACTCCGAGACTTCCTCGACTTCCTTGAGCTTGCGCGCCATCTGTCGCGTGCGCGTTTCGGCACCCTCGATGGAGCGCGCCACGGTTTCGATCTGGCGCTTGGTCGCCGCCAGCACTTCGCCGAAGCGGCCGAACTCCGTCTTCACCGCGCCAAGCAGTTCCCACACCTCGCTCGAGCGCTTCTCGATCGCGAGCGTGCGAAAGCCCATCTGCAGGCTGTTGAGCAATCCGGCGAGGTTCATCGGTCCCACGACGGACACGCGGTATTCGGTCTGCAGCGCGTCCACCAGGCCGGGCCGGCGCAGCGCCTCCGCGTACAGGCCTTCGGTGGGGACGAACAGGATGGCGAAGTCGGTGGTGTAGGGCGGCTCGACGTACTTCTCGCGGATCTGTTTCGCTTCCATGCGCAGCCTTGCTTCCAGGGCGCGCGCCGCCTCCTCGACGGCGACGGGATCGGCGCGCTCCTGCGCGGCGACCAGCAGCTCGTAGTCGGCGATCGGGAACTTGGAGTCGATGGGCAGCCAGACGTGCGAGTGGCTGTCGCGACCGGGCAGGCGCACGGCGTACTCCACGCGCTCGCGCGAGCCGGGGCGCGTGGCGACGTTCATCTCGTACTGCTCGCGCGTCAGCATCTGCTCGAGCAGCGCGCCGAGCTGTACTTCGCCCCAGGTGCCGCGCGTCTTGACGTTGGTCAGCACGCGCTTCAGGTCGCCCACGCCGGCGGCGAGCGTCTGCATTTCGCCCAGGCCCTTGTGCACCGCCTCGAGCCGGTCCGACACCAGCTTGAAGGACTCGCCCAGGCGCTGCTCCAGCGTGGCATGCAGCTTTTCGTCCACGGTGACACGCATGCGCTCCAGCTGCTCGGCGTTGTCCTTGCGGATCGCCTCGAAGCGCTCGTTCAGCGACTCGCCGAAGCGCTTGAGCGTCGCCGCGCTCTCCTCGCGGCCACCTCTCGCGTCCTCGATCGCCGCGCGCAGCCTCGCCTCCACGGATTCGCGCAGTTCCTGGAAGCGCCGCTCGTTGGCGGCGACCAGCTCGGTGAGCTGCCGCGAAAAGGCATCGATCTGGTTGTTCTGCACCGTGGAGATCGCGGTGAGTTGCGAGATCAGGGCCTTGCTGCCCCGGTCGAGCCCGTCGGCGAGCTCGCGGCGCAGCTCGCGCGCCTCGCCCTGACCGGCATTGCGGCCCAGGAACACGGGGACCAGCAGCACGAGGATCGCCACCACCGCCACCGCGATGACGACGAGGAAGACGTCGGCCATGGCCGATTCTAGACCGAGTCCCGCAGCGTCAGCGCCGGCGAGGCGGCGAGCACTTTGCGCGCCGAGAGCCAGGCGTTGAGCGAGAGCAGCAGCACGCCCGCGAGCGGCCCTGCGATCCACAGCTCGGGGCTGGGCGGCAAGTCGAGCTCGAAGACGCGCCGCGCGAGCAGCTGGCCGATCGCGGCTGCGCCGAGCGTCGCCAGCACGCCGGCGACCAGCCCCATGGCGAGGAACTCCGTGCGCTGGCTGCCGGTGACCTGCGCGCGCGAGGCGCCGTAGACGCGCATCACCGCGGCCTCGCGGCGGCGCTCGTCCTCGGTCGCCACCAGCGCCGAATAGAGCACCAGCAGTCCGGCGCCGAGCGCAAACAGGAACACGAACTGCACCGCATTGATCAGCTGGTCGATCACGCCCTGCGCCTGGCGCACCGCCGCGCCGACGTCCACCAGCGTGAGGTTGGGAAAGCGCTGCGCGAGCTCGTTCAGCGCCGCCTCCTGTTGCGGCTCCACGCGGAACGCGGAGACGTAGCTCGCCGGGAAATCGGCGAGCAGCGCCGGCGGCGTGATGACGAAGAAGTTGATCTTCATCGAGTCCCAGCGCAGCTTCCTGAGCGAGGTGATCGGCGCGCGGAAGCGCTCGGCGCCCACCGTGAAGGTAAGCTCGTCGCCGAGCTTCCAGCCGAGCGTCTTCGCGATGCCCTCCTCGACCGAGAGCTCTCGCGCATCGGGCTTGAACCAGCTGCCCGCAACGACCTGGTTGTGCGCCGGGGCCTGCGCCGCGTAGGAGAGGTTGAATTCGCGCTCCACCAGGCGCTTGGCGCGCTCTTCGCCATAGTCGGCCTCGGTGACCGCCTTGCCGTTCACCGCGACGAGGCGCCCGCGCACCATCGGGTAGAGGTCGGGCGCGGCGATGCCGCGCGCGGCGAAGAAGGCCTGCACGCTCGCGAGCTGCTCGGGCTGCACGCCGATCAGGAAGCGGTTGGGCGCATCCGGCGGCGCGCTTCGCCGCCAGGCGTCCACCAGGTCGTTGCGCGTGAAGGTGAGCAGCAGCACCGCCGTGAGGCCGAGGGCGAGGCTCGCCACCTGCACGGCGTTGCCGCGCGCGTGGCGGCGCAGGTTGGCGAGCCCATAGCGCACGGCGCTCGAGCGCGCGCCGATGCGGCGCGCCACCTGCGCGGAGGAAACCGCGCGCAGCGACACCCAGGCCACCGCGGCGAAGGCCAGCACCGCGACGCCGAAGCCGCCGATCACGGTAAGGCCGAGGCGCGCGTCGCCCGCCTGCCATACCAGCAGCCCGGCAAGCGCGGCGATGCCGGCCGCGTATACGGCAAGCGTGTCGGTGCGCGGCGTGCCCGCCTCGCGGCGGATGACGCGCACCGCGGGCACGTTCTTCAGCTGCACGAGCGGCGGCAGCGCAAAGCCGAGGAGCAGCACCAGCCCGACGAGGAAACCCTGCAGCGCGGGCAGCGGCGAGGGCGCGGGCAACGCCGCGCGCAGCAGGTCGCCAAGCGCGGCGGCGATCGCCCCTTGCGCCGCATAGCCGATCGCGCAGCCCACCGCGCAGGCCGCCGCGCCGAGGATCGCGAATTCGGCGGCGTAGAGCCCGAGCAGCCGCGCCTGCGTCGCGCCGAAGCAGCGCATCACGGCACAGCCGTCGAGGTGCCGCTCGACGTAGCGGCGCGTGCCGAGCGCAATCGCGACGCCGGCGAGGATCGCCGCGAGCAGCGCGGTGAGGCCGAGGAAGCGCTGAGCACGATCGATCGAGGCGCGCACCTCGGGCCGGCCGCTTTCCAGGTTGTCCACGCGCTGGCCGCGTGCGAGGCGCGCGCGCACCCACTTCTCGAAGTCCGCGACGGGAGCCGGCTCGCCCGCGGCATAGAGGTAGTACCAGATGCGGCTGCCCGGCTGCACG